>JADMJS010000668.1 GCA_018780435.1 Myxococcales bacterium | reverse complement strand
ACCCTGTCCGCGCTCCTCATCGGCGTCGGGTTCACGCTCTTCAGCGGGCTCTTCTCGACGATCTACCCCACTTGGATCGCCACGCGGATCACCCCGCGCGAAGCGATGGCTCGGCAGGACTGACCATGGGACGCATCTTCCTCGTCGCCTTCCGCAACATCCTCGTGCACAAGCGACGCACGATCTTCCTCGGCTCCGCCATCGGCGGTGTCACGATGCTCCTCGTCGTGCTCTCGGCCGTGCTCAGCGGGGTCTACGACACGCTCATCAACACCGGCACGACACTGGTGACCGGCCACGTCAACGTCGCGGGCTTCTTCAAGGTCACGAGCGGCCAGTCGGCGCCGGTGGTCACCGACTACCGGCCCCTCGTGGAGCTCGTGAAGAAGGAGTACCCGGACGCGCTCGTAGTCGACCGCCTCCGCGGGTGGGGCAAGGTCGTGAGCGACACCGGGTCGATGCAGCTCGGCATGGGCGGCATCGACATCAAGGCGGAGACGCGCTTCAAGGAGGTCATCACGGTCGTCTCCGGGAACGTCGACGACCTCGCGCTGCCCAGCACGGCGCTGCTCTTCGAGAAGCAGGCCGAGCGGCTCGGCGTGAAGGTCGGCGACAACATCACGCTGTCGGCGACGACGCTCCGTGGCGCCTACAACTCGGTCGACGTGCGCCTCGTCGCCATCGCGAAAGATCTCGGGATGATCAGCGGTTTCAACATGTTCGCGTCCAAGGACGCCATCCGCGACATCTACCTCCTGAACGACGAGCTCACGGGTGCCATCCACGTCTACCTGAAGGACCCCGACCAGACCGCCGAGGTCGCCGAGCACCTCCGTACGCTCATCGCGGGGCAGAACCGCATCGTGATGGAGCCGCTCTCGGACATGTTCTGGAAGAAGTTCGACATCGTGAACCGCGAGGATTGGACCGGGCAGAAGATCGACGTCACGACGTGGAAGGATGAGATGGGCTTCTTGATGTTCAGCCTCGCCGCCATCGGCGGGGTGCGCTTCGTCATCGGCCTCATCCTGCTCATCGTGGTCATCGGCGGCACCATCAACTCGATGTGGATGGCCATCCGCGAGCGCACACGCGAGATCGGCACGCTGCGCGCCGTCGGTATGGGGCGTGGCGGCATCCTGATGCTCTTCCTCGTGGAGACGGTGATGCTGACGGTAGGCGCCTCGTTTATCGGCGCGCTGGTCGGCGTACTGGCGTCGCTAGGGCTCGACAGCGCCAACATCCCTACCGGGGCGTTCTCGTTGTTCCTGATGCGCGAGACGATGCACCTCGTCATCGACCCGGTGGGCATCCTCTCCACTATCGCCGTCGTCACGTTAGCGATCGGCCTCTTTGCGTTGTTTCCAGCATGGCGCGCGGCTCGCATGAGCCCCGTGACCGCGATGCAGCATGCGGGCTGATGCCCGGAACGGAGTCAGAATGACCTTCCGCACTTTCCTCACCGCCTTGGCGCTCACCTTCTTGCCGGTCGTCGCCTCGGCGCTCACTCAGGCCGAAGTCGACGCCATCATCAAGGGCGTCGACGAACGTCAGCGAAACTCCGGCGACTGGAAGTCGCAGGTCTACATCGAGCAGAAAGAGACCGACAAGACGGACGTCGTCTACGACGCGGTCGTCTATCGCCGTGACGCGAACGACGCGCTCATCATCTTGTTCGTCGCGCCCAAGGCCGAAGCCGGCAAGGGCTATCTGCGCATCGACAAGAACCTCTGGTTCTACGACCCGCGCGTCGGTAAGTGGGAGCGCCGCACCGAGCGCGAGCGTATCGGCGGCACGGGCTCGAACCGGCAGGACTTCGACGAGTCGCGCCTCGCCGAGGAGTACGACGCGACCTTCGTGAAGGAGGATAAGCTCGGCAGATACATGGCGAACGTCATTGACCTCAAGGCGAAGGCCGGCGTTGACGTGGCGTATCCGGCGCTGAAGATGTGGACCGACAAGGAGACCGGCAACGTGCTGAAGCGCCAGGAGCTCGCGGCCAGCGGCAAGCTCATGCGCACGACCTTCTACCCGAAGTGGAAGAAGGCCTTCAGTCAGTCGAAGGGCAGCGACGTCTGGTATCCAGAAGAGATCCGCGTCTTTGACGAGATTGAGAAGGGCA
Organism: Myxococcales bacterium; assembly: GCA_018780435.1. GTDB lineage: Bacteria > Myxococcota_A > UBA9042 > SXOO01. Next base: position 17,873 of record JADMJS010000668.1, on the reverse strand, counting down.
ACCGCACGACGGTGCTCATCCGGCAGGTGGACTTCAACGCCCTGCCAGCCAACATCTTCACGAAGGCCTGGCTGGAGTCGAAGAGCCGATGAGGTCTCACGGGCCGGCGACTTCCCAGGTTCTCGCGCGCTGGATCTGCGGGGCCGCGCTCCTGATGGTGGCGCCCGCCTGGGCGTCGGAGCCGCCGGGAGACGACGATCGGCCGTCCGACGACGACATCTTCGGGAGCGACGACGACGCTCCCAAGTCAGACGCCCCGAAGGCGGAACCGCCGGCCGACTCCCCCCCGGCCGTCGACGAAGACGGCCGAGACACGGGCATGGGCGGGAGTTCGAACTCGGAGGGGCGCCTCCTCGAGACGCTCGGAATGACCAACGATCCCTTGCAGATCGGCGGTTTCCTCTACATGCGGCCGCAGATGAACTTCGTCGAGTCGGACGATCTCAGCGACCACACGTTCTCGATGCCGAACCTCCTCGAGCTCTACCTCGACAGCCGGCCGAACGACCGTCTGCGCGGCTTCGTCCGCGGCCGGCTCCTGTACGACCCGACGGTGGACGAGGACAAGCCGGCGGCGAGCTTCGCCGGGGTCTCGGCCGGCAGCAGCGAGACCGTCTCGGTCGCGCTCGATCAGCTCTGGCTGAACTTCGACATCGGGCGCGCCGTCTACGTCACCATCGGTAAACAGGCGATACGATGGGGCGTCTCCCGCGTGTGGAACCCCGTCGACGTCATCAACCCGGTACGCCGCAACTCCCTCGACGTCTTCGACCAGCGCACCGGCGTCGGCGCCTTGAAGCTGCACATTCCCGTCGAGTCGCTCGGCTGGAACTTCTACCTGCTGGGGCTCCTCGACGAGATCGACTCCCTCGAGAAGGCCGGCGTCGCGTTTCGCGGCGAGTTCGTCGCCGGCACGGCCGAGCTGGGCCTCACGGCGGCCTGGCGCTCGCACCTCGACGAAGACGCCGACGGCGACGGCTTTGGCGAAGACGACCTCGATAACGACGGCGACACCGACCTCGACCTCAAGACCGGCTTCGACTTCTCGGTCGCGGTCTGGGACTTCGACTTCAGCGGCGAGGTCGGCGTCATCATCAAGGACGACGACGATCCGCTCGTGCAGGTGACGGGCGGCATCCAGTACGGCGTCCAATACAACGACGAAGACGTGCTCTACCTCGGCCTTGAGTACTTCTTCAACCAGGGCGGGACGGACGACGTCGAGCCGGTCCTGGCGCGCGGCGCCGGCCTCGAGGCCCTCGTGCCATCGGCCAAAGACCTCGACCCCTACCTCAACTACGACTTCCTCTACATCGGCAAGCACTACGGCGCCTTCACCGCGGTGCTCGCCGCCCCGGGCGAGTGGGACGACACGAACTTCACCTTCTCGACCATCCTGAACGCATCCGACCTCTCGGCCGTGTCGCGCCTCGACGTCTCTGTGAACGTCCTCACCTACCTGTCGGTGCAGTTCTTCGTGCAGATCCACTACGGCCAGGAGGGCGAGCTCCACCTCGGCCCGGACGCGCTCCCGACCTTCGGCGACCTCGCCGAGGAACAGGGCCTCAACACGGTCATTGGCACGACCGGGCTCTGGCTCAAGCTCAATATCTGAGGCGACTCGGCCGCGACATCAACGCTCGCGTCAGTGACGGCTGTACCGCCGTCCTCGGAGGGGGCGGCGCCGCTCGTGTCGCCCGCGTCGGCGCCCATCACCCCTTGATCGACGCTGCAGGCGAGCGCGACGCACCAAGTCGCCGTCAGGCGAGACGCCTGACGCCGCCAAGCGGGGCCTGAGTGAGAAGCCGACATCGTGCAGCGACCCTACAGCCAATGTTGGGAGTCAACAAGCGCGAGAGGTGTACGCGGGCGACGTCACGGGATCGTTGCCGCGGGGCTCCACGACGTACCGTGAATGACCACCCGGTAGCCATCTCGGTCCTCGAAGGTGCGGCCGAGCTGGTCCCAGTACGGGTTGAACGACGTCACCACCGTGAAGCCGGCGTCGACCATCGCTTGGCATCGCCGCTCCCAGGCGTCTGCGTCGGGGACGTAAAACACCAGGAGGTCTTCCGGGGTAGGTGCCGGCCTGACCGGGTGCGTGCGACACACCGTGAACTCGAAGTGCACGGGTCCACCGGGCGTGCCGAGCATGACGCCGTCGAAGCCGTCATGGTCTTCGAAGTGGCCGAGGACTTGGAGTCCGAGACCGCCCGTATAGAGCGCGGTGCTCTCGGCCAGGTCGGTCACGGGCCGGGCCACTCGTAGCTGCATCGCCATGTCCCTCTTGCTCCCGCAAGTCTCAAGTGCGCTCGGACAGGCTCGCCCGTTCGATCGTCCCTTCGAAAGTCCGATTTCCGCTGGTCACGTAGAGCTGCTCCCCATTTCGGAGCACCTCAAGCTCGAACTTCCGGTCGACCACGGCTTCGAGAGACGTGAGCAAGGCGGGCTCGATGCGCCAGACCTCGATGCTGTCGAGGCGGTGGATGGGGCGCGTCGCGGCCTCCTTGCGCAGCGCGGCGAGCTCGGCCCACGTGAAGATGGCGACGCGTTCGGTGGCCTTCGACGCCTTGTGGAGACGGTCGGCGGCGGGGTGGCCGACTTCGATCCAGACGCGGCGCACCCCGGTGAGGTCGATGACGGAGAGCGCCGGGTCGTCGGTGTCCGCGATCCCGGCCTTGCTGAAGGTGAGGCCCTCCTCATAGCTCAGCCCGTAGGCCAGGATTCGGGTCAACATGTAGCGGAGCGTCTCGGACGGGTGGCGCGCCACGCGAAGCTCGAAGGTGTCGTAGACGCCGCGGTCGACGTCGTTCACGACGAGCTTGACCTGATGCATGGTTGCAGTGAGTGCCATGGTCTCCTTGGGTTGGGCGCATCGAGCGCGCTCCGGGAGAATACCCCAGGACGCAGGAGTTGCCCTGGCTTCGGAACAAGCTCATGCTCACGCGGTCCGCAACGGCGCAGCAGTAGAGCCCATTGGCGCGGGGGGCGGCCCCGCTGGAGACCGTCGCATGAACCCGAAGGTCCTTGGAGTCCTGGCCTACGTTCTCGCCGTCGTCGTCGCCGCGGGCTGCGGCGTCGTCGCGGCCATCTTGGGCCTCGTGGCGAGCAAGCGGGGCTGGAAGCCCGGTCTCGTCGCCGCCGTGCTCGGGCTCGCGGCCTTCGGGGCTCAATTCGCCTGGGCCGTCTGAGAGGGAGAGATCATGCGGAACGGGAGCCTCAGTCGCTATTCCATCTCGCTAATATCACTGATGATTCTGTCCTGCGGCAGCGAGCGCGACGGCAAGAGTGGCGCCGGCACGTCGGACGGCGGTAGCGACGCCAGTGACGGCACCCTGGACACGGCGGCGCCCGACGCGACGCCCGGCACGGGCGCCGAGACCGATACACCGCCGGACAATGGCGACGTGACGTCCCCTTGGGCGACCGGCCCGTGTGACGCTGGCGAGACGGGCTGCCTCGACCAAGAGACGACCGCCATCTGCGCCAATGGGACCTTTCAGTCGGGGACCACCTGCTCGGGCGACGACTTCTGCCTCGCAGGCGCCTGCGCGACGGCGCTCGACTGCCAGGCGGGCACTGTGACGGGGTGCAGTAGCCTCACGGACGAGATCGTCTGTACGGCGGACGGAAAAGCAGCAGCGCCGAGGCCATGCCCGGCGGAGCAGCTCTGCGCGGCCGGGGCGTGTCGCGCCGTCGTCTGCACCCCCGACGCCGCGAGCTGCACCGGCTTCACGACGTTCCACGTCTGTAAGTCCGACGGCTCGGGCTTCGAGGACGAGCAGGCATGCGAGACGGGGACCTGTACGGGCGGGACGTGCTTGAACCAGTGCGAGACTCAGATCAAGTTCACATCCCACATCGGCTGTGAATATTGGTCCGTCGACCTCGACAACGACACGACGCACAACCCCGCCCTGCCCTTCCAACTGACACCGGAGATGTTCCCGCATAGCGTGGTCATCACCAACCCGAACGACGGCCCCGCGAAGGTCACGGTGAGCATCGCCGCCACATGTGAGAACGGTGAGAGCTGCGAGGTGGGCGCTTCGACGTGTGGCGCGTCCGAGACCATCTGCAGCGCGGATGGTCCCGCCCCCTACGACCTCGTTCTGATGGACGCCGAGGTCCCGGCGGGCGACAGCCGAGAGTTCGAGATGCCCGTGATGAGCCTGCGTGGCACCGGCATCTGGCGGCGAGCCATCCGCATCCGGTCGAGCCTCCCAGTGGTCGCCTATCAGTTCAACCCCTTCGACTCCGAGAACGCCGCGTCGAACGATGGTTCGTTGCTGCTGCCGCTCAACGCACTCGGCAAGCGCTACTTCGCGGTCTCGCTCCCATCACGAGGCGAGATCAAGGACCTCTTCGGCAACCCGTGGTTCCCCGGAAACTATGGCTTTCTGACCGTGGTGGCGGCCGCCAATGGCACGACGACGGTCACGGTCACGCCGACGGCCGATGTGATGGCGAACCCGGCAGCCGGCGTCCCCCAGGATGGCAGCACCCCGGCCTTGCTCCTCGCCGGCACGCCCTACACCTTCACCCTCGCGCAGTTCGACGTGCTGAACCTCGAGCACAACCCGAACACCAAACCGCTCGGCTTCGGGGAGAGGCCTCTCGACCTCACGGGCTCGCTCATCGTCGCCGACAAGCCCGTAGCGGTCTTTGGGGGCCATCAAGTCGCCGGGATCTCGGACGACATCAAAGTACAATTCACGGACGAATGGGATACGTGCTGCACCGAACATCTCGAGGAGCAACTGATGCCGGTCGAAGCATGGGGGACCGCGGCGCTAGCGGCCAAGAGTCGCCCGCGCGGCTATGAGATCGACCAGTGGTACGTCGTCGCGGGCGAAGATAACGTCACGGTCTCCACGACCCCGGCCATCGAGGGGCTCGATGGCAACGTCCTGGCCAAAGCGGGCGATTGGCTACGCGCACAGACGGACGAGAGCTTCATGGTGAGCGCGACCGGCAAGATCCAGGTGGTGCAGTGGCTGGTCAGTTCAGGCCAGACGCAGCCAAAGACGGGGAGCACCCCCGGGACCGGCGACCCGTCCATGATGATCGTGCCGCCGAGCTCTCAATACCGGAAGGACTACGTCATCCGAACCGCCGGTGGCTATTCCGAGAACTGGACCACTGTGATCCGCAAGAAGGGGGTCGAGGTCTTCTTGGACGGCAGCCCCATCCCGGACGGCAACTTCGACGCGTTTGGCGACGCCACCTGGGAGATCGCCTATCAGAAGGTCGACACCGGGACCCACCGCTTCGACGCCGACGAGCCCTTCGGCCTCATGGTCTACGGCTACGGCACCGTCACGGCCTACGGCTATCCTGGCGGGATGAACCTCGCACAGTGAGCGGCTACTGCTGCTTCAAGAAGTAAGTGATGGCCTCCCACGTGACGGCGTGCCGCATCGTCGTTGTGGAATCCCAGCTATTGTGGAGCGCGACGATATGCCCGCGATCATTGAAGAGTGGCGCGCCCGAGTGGCCCCAGTAGGTCCAGGCGTCATGGCCCGTGCCACCGAGGGCCTGCCCGCCCAAGCGGTTCTTGGCGAACTTTCGGAGCTTGCCCACCGAAACGTGGAAGGACGGATAGCCGGTCTGCTCACCATCCGGGGTCGTGCTCCCGGGCTGGCCGATGGTCACGACGCGATCGCCGAGAGCCGGAGCGGTGTCCGCGATGGACGCCGCGACCAGCCGCGTGCCGCGCGGGAGTGTGAGCTGAAGAAGCGCGAGGTCGAGGTGCAGGTCGACGGCGATGGCGACGGCCTCGAAGCGCCGACCGTCCGGGAGCTCGGCCGTCAGGCGTGCGCCGAGGGTCGGCGCGACGTGGCCCGCCGTCAGGACGCGACCGCGTTCGCTGATGACGACGCCGCTCCCGCCGCTGTTCTCGCGCGTCAGCCGCACCGTCGCGGGCTGAACGCCGTGGATGACGGCGCGGAGCCGCGGGTCTGCAATGGCCTCGTCGACCTTGTCCGAGTGCCGGTTTCGCTTCGTCTCGAGGCGAACGCCCGACGTGAGGGCGATGAGCTCGACCCGGACTCGCTCGAAGACCGCACGCGTGGACTCGCTGACGGACCATCGGGACGCGATATAGGCCTCGTAGCGCTCGAGGAGGGTGAGCGCGTGCCGACTCGACTCACGCGGGTCCGGCGCCGTGCGCACGAGCGTCGGGACCGCCAAGATGTCCGCCTGAAGCGTTCGATTGACGCCGTCGGGGCCCTCCTTACCGCGGACGACGAACTCCCCCTTCGGCTTCAAGTGCCTCTCGACGGGGTCCGTGCTCGGGTCGACGCGCCGTACAGTCCGAACCACGGTCTCGGGGGCGATCGGGTCACCGAGCGCGACCCGCGCTAGGACGTTGGCATCGAAGACGCGGCCGCCGGCGGGCGCCGCGCTGCGATAAGCCTCGAGCAAGTGAAGGATGCGTTGGGAGCCGGGCAGCTCGGGCGCATCGGCCGCCTGCACGAGCCCGCCCGCGAGGTTGGTCATGAACCAGCGCGCCGTCTCGGCTTGGTCCTCGCCGGGGTTCTTGGTGCAGTAGTCGCTCACCGCGTCCGCGAGCCGCTTGCGGCCGGATAGCGCTCGGAGCCGCTTCAGGAGCGCGGGCTCGATGACGGCGGGCTCATAGGGCTCTTCGCCCGACACGGCCCGGGCGAAGCGCGCGTCGTCGCTATGGAAAGCGCCTTTCTGAAAGGCGCCACGGACGACCGAGTCGATGTGGTGGAAGACCTCATGATGGAAGGTCAGGACGACCTGGGCGTCCGAATACCAAGCCACCATGACGGCGTCCCGGCCGTTCCAGAGCCCGTAGTAGAGGTAGCCACCGAGGGACTCGTCCCAGGTGTGGAAGCCGTCGTTCTGCGTGGAGGCGAGGCCCGAGAAGACGCCGACCGCCCGGAGCCCGATGCCGGCGAGGAAACCCGGTGGGTACTTGGCGGCTTCACGGGCGAGGATGGCCTCGACCCGGGCACGACGCGCCTCCGGCACCGGGCGTGCGATCTCGAACCAGCTCCCGTCAGGCAGCCGCGCCTTGTCGTGGACGAGCTCGGTGCCGCCGGTCGCGGCTCGGAACACGTCCTGTGCGCCTGCGGGCGACGCGACGACGGCCAGCCCGAGGGCGAGCGAGAGCGCGGTTCGAATCGGAGCAAAGAAGGAGGCTGTAGCTCGGCGACGATGCATGAAGGCAGGAACGGGCCAGACGGGCATTTCGATCCGGGCGGCGTGACTTTTTTCCATCGCGACCGACCGGTGCGCTTTCTTGACGCGCCCCCGGCCGGTCGTTATCGCCGCACGATGCAATCTGCCCCGCTGAGCGCCGCCTCCAAAGCCCGTCCCCGGGTCGTGCTCGTCAGCACGATGTACTCGCCGTTTCAGACCGAACTCGGCCGCGCCCTCAATGCGCAGGGCCTCGTCGACTATCACATCCTCTATACGATGACCGAGTCGCGCGGGCGCGGCAGTCACTGGACCGAAGACGCGACGCGGGTGCCCGAGTGGGTCCACGTCGCGCCCGCCCTCCGGGGTCAGGCCGAGTTCAACGCGTGGGTCAGAGGCAAGCTCGAGGTCCTGCAGCCCCACGTGATCCTGACGAGCGCCATGCTGTCGGCGCCGACGTGGAAGGCGATGACCGCGCTCAAGGACACGCTCCGTTGGCACGGTTTTCGGACGCCCATCGGCTACTGGCTCGAGCACCCCGACATGTCGCGCCCGGCGCCGACCCGCGTCGCCGTCGAGACGCTGACGCGTCTGCAGCTCGCCGGCATGGACTTCATCTTTGCCATCGGCGACCGCGCCGAAGCGTACTACCGGCGTTGCCACCCCACCCTGCCCATCCACATCGTGCCCTACGGCGCCGATCTCGGCCCCTGCTTCGCCATCGATCGCCCCGCCGCGCGCGATCCCGGCGCGCCCGTCACCTTCCTGTTCTCGGGTCAGCTCGTCGCCCGCAACAACATCGCCGCGCTGACGGACGCGTTCGGCCGCCTCGCCGAGAGCCACCCCGGCCGCTTCGCGTTCATCGTCTCGGCCTCGGGACCGGAGGAGCGCCACCTCGCCGCCCTCGCCGCACGTAGCCCCGCCTTCGCCGCCGCGCTCCGCTACGACCGCGTCTTTCAGACCTGGAACGACCGGCTGAGGCCCTTTCGCGACGCCGACGTCCTCGTCTGCCCGTCGCTACACGCCGGGTGGGCGCTCGTCGTCCCGGAAGCCATGGCGGCGGGGATGCCCGTCATCGCGACGCGCGCCGTGAGCGCCGCCCGCTTCTTCGTCCGCCCCGAGGTCTCGGGGCTCCTGGTCCGCCCCGACGCGGCCAGCATTCATCGCGCGCTCGTGCGCTTCGTCGAGGAGCCACAGGTGCTGACTCGCATGGGCGCCGAGGCACGCCACGCCGCCCACGCCGGCACGGCCGAGTTCATCGCGGACCTCTATGCCCGCGCCGCTCTTCGGGAGTGGGCTCGAGCGCGAGGAGCCTGACCCTCCCGCCTCGCCCCTTGGGCGAACATTGTCGAAAGGCACCTTCGAGGCGCTCCCCGTCGGCGTCTCAGAGTGGCGGCGCACGCCTCGAGTCGGCCGACGCCGGTGCATACGGCCGTCCCTTCTGCTAGCCTCCGGCCAACTTACCAACCGGGACCGGGACGACGCCCACCGCCATGACCACGCTCGGCAACAGCGCCCTTCGTTCGACGCTCACGATGTTCTTCGGAGCGTTGCTCGTCGCGTGGAGCGTCTCCCTCACGGCCACGGCGGCGCGCCCGAAGACCGTCCGGGTCGAGTCGACGCCGCCGGGGGCCGTCGTCCTGCTCGACGTGCCGGACGCCGTCCCGCTTGGCGCGACGCCGCTACGTCGAGTGAAGGTCCTGCCGGGCGAGCAGACCTTCATCTTCCGCCTCGACGGCTACGAGGAGCTCCGGCTGCCGGTCACCGTCAAACGCCACGGCCAGAAGATCACCGCGACGCTGCTCAAGGCCGCCGTCCTCGACATCACGGCCATCGACCAAGCCACGTGGGGCGCCGCGCTCAGCATCGACGGCGTCCCCACGGACCGCGTCCCGAAGCGGGTCCAGGTCTCGCCGGGGCGCCATCTCATTGAGATCAAAGGCGAAGGGCGCGCCCCTACCGAACAATGGGTCACCGTGGAACGCGGTCAGGTCCTCGCGGTGCCGGTGCAAGTCGGCGGCGACGCGGCGGGCGGTCTGCTGGTCACATCCGACGTCCCCGGCGCCGAAGTGTGGGTCGATGGGCAGAGACGCGGTGTCGCCCCGCTCGTTTGGGAGGATGCGCCCACCGGCAAGCGGTCGATCGAAGTACGGGTCCCGGGCCGAAGCGCCTTCCGCAGCACCGCCGAGGTCGCGCCGGGCCGCCGCACGACGGTGGCGGCGAGCTTGAACGGGGCTCGGGGCGGGCTCCGCGTCTCCACGGACGCCCCGGGCGCCGAGGTCTGGATCGACGGCGAACGCCTCGGCCCCGCGCCTGCCGGGCGAGACGACCTGTCGCCGGGCGAACATATGCTCGAGGTCTCGGCTTCGGGCTTCGACCCCTTGTCGGAGACCGTCGTCGTGGAAGGAGGGCATCGCCGGCTCCTCGTCGTGCGACTCGAGCCGCTCTCCGGCGATCCTATTGGCGCCGTCATCGTGGACGCCGAGCCGAAAGAGGCCACTGTCAAAGTCGATGGGCGCGACTACGGCGGTGCTCCTGCCTACGTTCGCGGCCTCGTGGCGGGAGAGCGGGAGGTGGTCATCGCGGCTCCGGGCCACCACCGCGTGGTCACCCGCTGCCGAGTCGGACCCAAGAAGGACTGCCGCGTGAAGGCAGCCCTCGTCCCGGGCGGCGAACGGTTGGTCGTCCGCAGCAGCGTCGACGGTGGTGCGCTCTATCTCGGTGAGACGCTGCTCGGGCCCCTCCCCTACGACGGCGGCATCGCCCCGGGCAAACACCTGCTCGTCGCGCGCGCCGACGGCCACACGACGTGGTCCACGGAGATCGACGTTCGACAGGGCAGTGACGCCGGCGTCTTTGACGCCAAGCTCGAACGCGTGAGGCCCGAGGTGCGCGGCACCTTCGTCCACTCGGCCGACGTCTTGCCGCCGAAGAAGATGGCGATCGACCTCTCCGTGGGCTGGGTGCACCTCGCGGAATTGAGCTTCGACATCGGCATCTTGTCCTTTCTCGACGCCGGGTTCGCCTTGCGCGGTTTCGGGCGCCTGACGGAGCTCGAGGCGCACGCACGCGGCGCGTGGCGCTTCACGCCGCTCCTCTCGGCCGGGGTTCGCGTGCGCGCGGGTGGTGGTTTTGGCCCCCGCGACGTCGACACGGGCTTCTTCCTGGCCGAGCTCTTGGGATCGGTCCACATCGAGCCCCGAGTCGCCATCACGATTCTGTTTGCCAGCGACATCTACAGTGACGAGTACCCCTACTCGGAGACAGACTCGGACGTCGCCGCCGCGTCGGACGGGCGCCAAACGACCGTCGGGTTCCGCTTCGGCGGCAACGTCGAAGTCGCGCTCACGGAGCGGTGGAACCTCTGGGCCGGGATCGAATGGACCGCGGGGCGTTCGGAGTCGCGTCGCGTCCTCGGCGACCTCTTCGGGAGCGGCTCGGAAGCGGCGAACTTGTGGTTCCGACTCGGCGCGTCGGCGTCGTTCTGAGGTGCATCCGTGCAAGGCCAACTAACCATGTCACCCCCTGCACGGCCACGCCTCGGGCGTCTCGCGCTCGCCCTCGCGCTGCTCCTCCTCACCTTGGGCTGTGCAGAGGACGAGGGCGGCGGCGCCATCGACGTGAGCTGGTCCATCGGCGGGAGCACCTGCAATCAGAGCGGCGTCTCGAAGATGCTGGTCTCGCTCTACGTCGGGGGCGAGGTCGTGAAGACCCACGGCGCCCTCTGCATCGACGGGACCACGCGCGTGAGCGGCGTCGAGGCGGGGACCTACGTCGTCGAAGTCACCGCTTACCGCGCGGACTCGCCCGACCCGGCTTACGTTGGGCAAGTGAGCGGCGTCTCGGTGCCGAAGGGCGGCCTCATCACGGCGCCCGAGGTTGAGCTCGAAGAGGCGCCGGGCGCCATCGACCTGCAGTGGCGCTTCGACACCGGCCAGCTCTGCCGCTTCGCCGGGGTGTCCTGGGTCACCGTCGGCGTCTTCGACATCGCCGGACGCCGTGCGGCTCAGCGTGAGCTCCCCTGCGATCCGGAGCCCGAAGTCGCGACGGGCGAGCCGGGATCGAGCTACCTCGCTGGCGCGACGGGGGTGGTCTTCGATCGCCTCCTTCCGGGCGGCTACACGGTCAACGTCTTCGCGTTCGCGGAGGCGGGCGACGCTCTTCCGACGCACTACGGAAACGCCGACGCGACCGTCTCCGTCTACAAGCTCGCGCCAGTCGAAGTGGTCCTGACGGCGTGCCCCGAAGGGGATGACAGCCCGTGCCTCTGAGACACGCGAGCCTCGTCATCGCTCTGCTGGCTCTCCTCGGCGCCGAGACGAGCGCGGCCGCCCATCGGCAGGACGAGTCGGCCGCGCGCGCGGCGCCCTTGAAGGGGAGCCGCGGGACCGACGTCCGGGCGCGCGAGGCCGGGACACCCCCGCAGCAGCTCGCGCTCGACGCGACCCGGATCCCCGCCGGCGATGGTGCCGTGTTCGTCCCGAGCTGGAGCCGAGCGGATCTCGAGCCCCAGGTCCGCGTCTACCTTGGCGACGAGCTGGTCGCGCGGGGCCCGACCGGCCGTCGTTTGGTCGTCCCTCCCGGGCGGTATTCGGTCCGGATCGGCCAAGGCCCGGAGGGCTGGCGCGCGTCGCGGAACGTCACGGTGAAGCCCGATGAGACCACCGTCGTGAGCCGGCTCGCCGGCAGCCTCCGCGTGACGGCGGTCGATCGAGACGGTCGCCCCGTGGCGCTCGACTACCTCATCGCGTCGGCGGACGGCCATCGCATCTACGGGCCGGAGACCACGGCGGAGACGCACGACTACACCGCGACCTCGACGTGGGTGCTGCCTCCCGGCACCTACAGGGTCATCCCCGGGACCGACGCCAGCGCTCGCACGGGCGTCGCGACGCTGGTCGTCCCTCGGGACGAGCGCGTGCGGCTGCGCTTCGTCACCGACGACACCGCGACGGTCATCGGCACGGAGCCGGGCGACAGCGAGGTCGTCGAGCACACGGACGCGTGGCGGGTGCGGTGGATCATCGGCGGTAGCTTCACTTTCGGGCAGGCCCAAGAGCAGCTTGGGAGCTTCTCGGGCATGGCGCTTCGCCTCGACGCGCTGACCGAGCTCGACGTGAACTTCGAGAGCGCGGGGCACGCGCTGCGATTCTGGGTCGACCTCGAACAGAGCTGGTTCGCGTTCGATCCGGACGTCGGCGTCGAGATCCCCTTTCAGAAGCTCGACGACCAGCTACGTTTCGACATCACGTACGCCTATCGTGCGATCACGGGCGTCGCGCCGTATGTACGGCTCCTCGCGCGGTCGGCCCTGCTCCCTCAAGAGCTCCGAAACGACAGCGATCTCACCGTCACGACGCGGGCCGCGGACGGGACCGAGACCGTGCGCGAGCTCGAACGCCTGAAGACCCTCGAGCTCATGCCGGCCTTCTCGCCCGCCATCCTCCAGCAGGGCGGCGGCCTCGACGTCACCCCCTGGGACAGCCGCTTCGGCGGCTTCGGCGTCAAGGTCGGCTTCGCGGCGCGGGAGACCTTCTACCGCGGGGGCGGGCTCTGGGTGAGCGAGACGGGTGACGGGACCGCCACCCTCGACACGCTCAAGGACCGCATCGACTACGGCCCGGAGTTCGGCGCCTTCTTCCGGCTCCGGCCCGCGAGCTGGTTCGACGTTCGCACCGACCTCGACGGCTTTCTCTCCATCGAAGACGCGGGCGTGGGCAACTCGGCCGGCTTCACGTTCAACTGGTCGTCGACCGTGAGCTTCCGCCTCGCCGAGTGGGCCGCCGTCGTCTACCGTGCGACCGTGCACCGGGACGATCCGTCGCTGCCGGCCTTTCAGTTCCGGCAGAGCATCAACCTGAGGTTCCAGTATGCGATCTTCTGACCGAATGACGCGCTGGCGACTCGCCCTCCGAAGCGGCGCCGCCGCGTCGATGTTCTGGGCCTGCGCGGGGACGCAGGTGAGCCTCCGGAGCGACGTCCAAGCCTCCGAAGCCTCCGCGGAACGCATCGAGAGCTGGCGAACTGAGGTGTTTGAGCTCGAATCACGTCGCATTCGCGGTGTCGACGTGCGCGCGTTCGAGCGGGCGCGGTCGTGGCTGGACCGACTCGAAGGCGAAGACGAGCCCGAGGTGCGCGCGCTCCTCGTGGCCGCCATCACGGGCGAGCTGGACGTCATGCGGACGGCCGAGAAACGCTATGGGACGTCGGATCCGATCGGAGCGCCGCACGCGGAGTCGCTCGGCGAGGAGGACTCGCCATGACGACACGCCACTGGCTCACGATCACCGCGGCGTCACTCTCCCTCGCGTGCAGTGCGGCGCTCCCGCCGGAGCGGCTGGTCTCCATCGACGCGGAGCTCGCTCGCGGGGACGTGACCGAGCTGGCCGAGACCCAAGCCCGCCACATCGGAGAGGCGCGTCAGCGGCGCGACGCGGCATGGAAGGCGTACCGCGCGGGTGAACCCGTCCAAGCCGATCTGCAGGCGTGGATCGCCTGGCAGCAGCTCCGAATCGCCGAGAACCTCGACGTCATCGGGCGACAGGCCGCGGTCGCGGAAGCGCGCGGCCACGGTCACGAGCCGGACAACGGCGCGGACGTCGCCGCAGTGCCTCTGGAGCTGGACCGACCAACATCGCGGGGCCGAGCGACGACGCCCACGCGGACGGCGAGCCCACCCGCCCCCAGGACCGCGGTTCAGGCCGTGCAAGACGCAGAAGACGCGCGATTGCGCCTCGTCTCGACGGGCGGGCAACGCGACTGGCGGTGGCCCGAAGGTGAAGCGCTGTTGCAGACCGCCCAGCGCGCGCTCGAACGCGGCTCCTACGACCGCGCGGAGCAGTTGGCGGACCGCGCGCTCTTCGTGTTCGAGATGGTCCGCTTGTCGGCGGCTCCCGTCGATGGGGTGGGCGCTGCGCCACCGCCGTGGAGCGGGCCTGGCGCGGCCGCCCCGAACGCACGTTCGATCCCGGCGCCATCGCGTGCCTACGTCGACGCCTCGATTCGAGTCAGCCGGGCCCGTCCGCGCGCCGCAGCGCTCGGGTGCAGCGCCGATGTCGAGACCGCCGAATCACTGCTGCGACAAGCCGAAGGGCGGCGACTCGCGGGTGATGGCGGCGGTGCCGACGCGCACGTGGCCATCGCCACGGATCATGTGAAGCGCTGCGACGCGCTCGAGACGCGTCAGGTCGCGGTCCGGATCGCGCCACTCCGCGAGACCGCGCAGACGCTCGCCCGGCGCCTCCCGAGCCCAATCGATCGCGGGAAGATCAAAGCGCTCTTGGCTCAGGCGGACGCGGCGCTTGAGGACGGCGATCTCGACGGCGCCGAGGCGCTCCTTCTCGAGGCGACCGGGCAACCGCGCCTGAAGCCGCCCATCGCGACCGCAGAGACGGCGCCGGCCGCGGCCGCCCCACCGGCAGCGGCAACAGCTACGAAGTCCGCCGTCCCCGCGGGCCAGACGCCGAACGTGGGTTCGGGGCTGACGGTCGCACCGACCCTCGCTCCGGTCATTCCGCTCGGCGGGGGCGGTACGGCGGCGGCGGTGGAGCCGAAGACAAACGCGCCTGAAGCGAACTCCAAGGTCGTTCGGGAGGGTCCCGATGAGGTGCCGCCGGCCGGCCCCCGGTCGCGGATCCTGTCGGAGCGGCTCGAACCGCTTACGGCGCCGGAGACGCCGGTGGTCGGCCCCGACCCGGCGCCGACCGCGACACCAGACGACAAGAGCCCGCCCGCGCCGACGCCAGAGCCCAAGTAGACCGCGTCGCCGCTGTCACGCGGCGATTCCCAGGTGAGCTCGCGGGGCGTCAGCCGCCGAAGAGCACGTCGGGGCCGATCAGCAAGACCTCGCCGAGACTGGCCATCGTCTCGACCTCCGGCGTGAAACCGGTGGCGCTGGCGAGGCACAGCTCGGCGCCGGATCCATGCGGGAAGCGGCTCGCGTGATCGCGGAGCTGGCGCAAGGCGTCGAGGCCGACCGGACCCTGCTCCCGCCACTTGCACTCGACGAGCAGGACCCGCGAGCCGCTACGGACCACCCAGTCGATCTCGGTGCGGCCGTCGCGCGACCAGTAGGCCGCCAGCTCGTCCGGGACGAAGCCGGCGCGGCCGGCGAGCAGCGCATCACGGACGACGACCTCGAAGACGTGTCCCATGTGGTCTGGGAGCCGCGGCCCGACGCGCTCCGCGTAGGCGAGCTCGGGACCGCTGGCGAAGGAGAGCGCCCGGCTCGACCGGACGAGCCGAAACCAGAACCCGGTGAAGGGATCGGAAGGCCGGTAACGCACGAAACGCGCGCCCGGGCCGTCGCCGTAGCGGCGCTCCTTTCGGACCATCTCGAGCTCGACCAGCTCGCGGAGAGTCACGTCGAGCTGCTGCTCCGTGAGGCCGGTCCGCGCGGCGATGAGGCCGAACTGGTTCTCGCCGAGCGCGATGGCTTCGAGGACGGCGTCGGCGTCTCGACGCGACCCGATGCGCTCGGCGCGGAGCTGGTCGACGGGCGCTTCCGCCAGCGCGGCGAGGGGATCGAGGAGGCGCGTGACGATGTTGCGTTCGAGCGACGTTGACGGGTCGATCATCGCCAAGTGCCGCGCGAGGCCCCCAAAGATGCCAAAGGCCCGTAACGCATCCGGTTTCGACCACGTCGGGACGAACTCTTGGACCTCACGATAGGTGAAGGGCAGCAGCTTGAGCTGGAGGTCGAAGCGGCCGTGCAGGGGCTGAGACGAATCGCCGAGCGCTCGCATCGTTCCGAGCGCCGAACCGCAGAGGATGAGGTGGAGGCGTGAACGCTGCGCGAGCTGGTCGACCACGCGCTGAACGACCGACGGGAGCGACGGGTCGGCGTCGACGAGGTACTGAAACTCGTCGAGGAGGAGCCACGTCGGCTCGCCATTCAGCGCCGCCTGCTGAGACACCAGCGTGAGCGCCGTACTCCAGTCGGGCGGGCGAACGCCGGGAGGGAGCAGTCCGGCTGCTTCGGCTTCCCACACGAAGCGGCTGAGCAACGCGCCGGTGGCGGACTCGTCGGCCTGAAAGCAGAGGCGCTTGCCCGCCCCGCCCTCGAACGCGGTACGGACGAGGAAGGACTTTCCCACACGTCGTTGGCCGTAGATCAGCGACAGCGACGACGGCTGCTTCAAGCGGTCTCGGATAGCGGCGAACTCACGTCGGCGGTCGATGCATGTAGTCATAGCTGAGAATCTACTCGGCAGAATCTTAGTACGCAAACTTGGAGTAAGAAAGCATCGACCGCTAGCCCACTCAAGATTGACCCGCGGCTCAGCGCAGCCCGCACGCGACGCGCTGGTCGCCTCAGCCCGGCAGGAGCTCGAAGGTCGCCGTCGCGAGGATCACGCCGTTGACCTGCATGGATACGCTGTGTTCTCCCGGGAAGAGGGCCCGGATGCTGACGGGCTTCATGGCGTGCCGCTTGGTGCCGCGCCACGATGCGCCGGCGTCGATCTCGACCGCCGTGAGCTTGAACACCTTGCGCCGAAGCCCGCCGCTCGCGCCCCGGTACCCGACGGCGTAGTCGATGACGCAGCGCACGGGCTCCGGGCCGTCGTTGCAGACCGTGAGCTCGGCGTGAACGGCCTCGCCAACCGGGAGCGACGCCGGAGTCAACGAGACCGTACCCGAGAGCGCGGCCGACGCCGCATACCCAAAGAGCGCGAGCGCGCCCGGATCGCCTGCCTTGATGAGGTGGCGAACCGCGTGTTTGGCGAGGGCGTCGAGCGTGCGCCGCACTGACGCGTCGTCCGCGGCGGCCAGCCACTCCGACAGCGTCCGCACGACGAGCGCCGGGTGGTCCTTGGCGATGTCGCCGAGGTGGTTGGCCACGGAGCGCCGTACGTAGTCCGATGGGTCGAGCCGGAGGCGCCGCAAGATGGGGAGCATGGTCTCGGGCGCGTCGATGAAGCCCGAGAGCCGCTCGCCCCAGGGCAGCCGAGGGCGAGTCCCTTCGGACACGAGGCGGCGGACGTTCTTGTCCGGATGATCCGCCCACTCGGCGAGCCGCTCGAGCACCAGCGCCGGATAGCGGACGATGTAGGGGCGGATGTCGAACTCGGCGCTGAAGCGACAGGTGAGCTCTCGGAGCGCCTCGAGCGCGATCTCGGGGTGGTCGAGCCCGTAACGACCGACGTAATGAACGAGCGGCCAGAGCCAAGTCTCGAACTGATTGGGTACATCGGGATCGACTGGGGGCGGGAGCGCGGCCACGAGCACCCGCGCCGCGTCGGGGAAAGGCAGCCCGATCGCCGGTTCGAGGGCTTCGGTGAAACGCCGCACTCGGTCTTTCAGCGCCAGGGGGCCGAGGTCCCCGAGCCCGTCCCGGAAACGGGCCGCGTCAAAGCCAGCGTGTACGCGGGAGAGCGCCGCTTCGGTGCGCGCGATCGCGTCGGGGCCGAACCAGTGTTTGAAAGCGTTCGGGTTCTCGTCGGACATGGGCGTCAAACCTCTCGGGATGGGGACCGGGAGCGTGCCACGAGGGCAGCCGCCGTGCACACCTCCTTGCGCCCCGTGCCACTTTCGGTTAGTCCCGCTTCCGCGCCCCGGCAGTTGGGTATGGGTATGAGGAGGGAACGCCGTGAGTTCGACCCGAGCATCCGCGCCGGCTGAAGCAGCCGGAGGCGCCGCCAGCCCGGCGAAGGGCCCACTCCACGTCGTCCACATCGCGTCGGAGGTCGCGCCCTACTCCGAGACGG
>JADMJS010000465.1 GCA_018780435.1 Myxococcales bacterium | reverse complement strand
CATTGACAGGAAGGGCCTGCACGTCTAGCCTCCCGCGGCCCGAGGGGAGTGCGCTGCGCAGGGCGGCAAGAAACACCCACATTACAACGGGTTAGGGGACTCACTTGAGCGACCAAGCCGGCGAACGCCTGCCGATCAACATCGAAGACGAGATGAAGCGCAGCTACCTCGATTACGCCATGAGCGTGATCGTCGGTCGCGCCCTGCCGGACGTGCGTGATGGTCTGAAGCCCGTGCACCGCCGGGTCCTCTTCGGCATGTACGACCTCAAGAACTTCCACAACCAGGCGTACAAGAAGTCCGCCCGCGTCGTCGGCGACGTCATCGGTAAGTACCACCCGCACGGCGACACGGCGGTCTACGACGCCCTCGTCCGCATGGCCCAGGACTTCTCGCTCCGCTACCTGCTCGCGGACGGTCAGGGCAACTTCGGGTCGGTGGACGGCGACTCCCCAGCCGCGATGCGTTACACCGAGGTCCGCCTCACGGCTCTCGCCGGCGAGATGCTGAAGGACCTCGACAAAGAGACGGTCGACTACACGCCGAACTACGACGGGTCGATGGTCGAGCCGACGGTCATGCCGGCGCCCTTCCCGAACCTGCTCGTGAACGGGTCGTCGGGCATCGCGGTCGGTATGGCGACCAACATGCCGTCACACAACCTCCGCGAGGTCATCGACGCGTGCCAAGCGTACATCGAGGACCCTGCACTCTCGGATGAGACCCTGCTGCGGCTCGTCCCCGGGCCGGACTTCCCGACGGGCGCCATCATCCTCGGCACGAAGGGCATCCGCGAAGCCTACATGACGGGCCGCGGCAAGGTCCGCATCCGCGCCAAGACCCACTTCGAGGGCAAGAACGGCTCCGATGACACCATCATCGTCGACGAGCTGCCGTACCAGGTGAACAAAGCGCGTCTTCTGGAGCAGATCGCCGAGCTCGTCAAAGAGAAGAAGATCGAAGGGATCCGGGACCTTCGCGACGAGTCCGACCGCCAGGGCATGCGCATGGTCATCGAGCTCAAGCGCGACGCCATCGCCCAGGTCGTGCTGAACCAGCTCTTCCAGAGCACCCAGCTCCAGACCACCTTCGGCGTCCTGAACCTCGCGATCGTCGACGGCCGCCCCGAGGTACTGCCGCTCCGGAAGCTCATCGAGCACTTCGTGAACCACCGCCGCGACGTGGTCACGCGACGCTGCCTCTACGAGCTGCGCGAGAAGAAGGCGCGCGAGCATATCCTCGAAGGGCTCATCATCGCCCTCGACAACATCGACGAGATCGTGGCGCTCATCCGCGCCAGCGCGACGCCCGACGAAGCGCGCGCCGGCCTCATGGCGCGCTTCGGCCTCAGCGAGCGCCAGGCGACCGCCATCCTCGAGATGCGGCTCCAGCGCCTCACCGGCCTCGAACGCGACAAGCTCCACAACGAGTTGGCCGAGGTCCGGGCCGAGATCGCCCGCCTTGAGGCCATCCTGGCGAGCGAAGTCGAGCTGCTGAAGGTCATCTCCGGCGAGCTCGCGGCCATCCGCGACAAGTACGGCGACGACCGCCGCACTGTGATTCAGCCGTGGGAAGGCGACCTCTCCGAGGCCGACCTCATCGCCGACGACGACGTCATCGTGACGCTCTCGCACACCGGGTACATCAAGCGGACCCAGATGTCCGAGTACCAGACGCAGAAGCGCGGCGGCTCCGGCAAGATCGGCGCCACGACGAAAGAAGAAGACTGGGTCACGGACATGTTCGCCACCGCGAACCATGACCTCCTGCTCATCTTCACGAACACCGGGCGCGTCTACGGCATCAAGGTCTACGAGGTGCCGGAAGGCAGCCGTCAGGGTCGCGGCAAGCCGCTCCCGAACCTCATCGACATTCAGGCCGGCGAGACGGCCCGCGCCATCCTGCCGATTCGGGAGTTCACCGAAGGCAAGTACCTCCTCTTCGCGACGCGCCGCGGCGTCGTGAAGAAGACGGATCTCATGAGCTACAGCCGCGTCCGCGCGAACGGCCTCATCGCCATCGACATTCAGGACGGCGACGACCTCGTGTCGGTCAAGGTCGTGAGCGACCACGACGTCATGCTCACGACGCGCAACGGCTATGCTATTCGCTTCGGCCACGATGAAGTGCGCCCCATGGGCCGTGGCACTCGCGGCGTAACCGGTGCGCGCTTCCGCGGCGACGACGAGGTCGTGTCGATGGAGCTCCTCGAGCCGGGCAAAGAGATCCTCATCGTCAGCGAGAACGGCTACGGCAAGCGCACGCCGATCGACCAGTACCGGCGCACAAAGCGCGGTGCGATGGGCATCATCACGATGTCCACGAACGAACGAAACGGCGGCGTCGCCGGCGTCATTCAGGTCGACCCGGCCGACCAGGCCATGATCATCACCGATGGTGGCATGATCATCCGCTTCAAAGTGGGTGACGTCCGCGTCATCGGCCGCGCCGCCCAAGGCGTGCGTCTCGTACGCCTCCGCGAAGGCGAGAAGGTGACGTCCATCGAGCGTATCGTAGACCCGGCCGAGGAAGTCACCGAGAAGCTCGACGTCGAAGAGCCGACGGAAGAGCTGACCCCGGAAGAACTCGCGGCGCTCGAAGCCGAGGAGACGGCCGGAGACGGCGACGCCGAGACGACCGATGAGTGAGCAGGGCGGTCCTCCCCGCTCGCGCTACACGGTCCCGAAGGCAACAGGGCGCGGGGAACGGGCGGCCCCGGAGCCGTACATGCCGTCAGGTTCACGGGCGGCGACCGACGCCCATGCATCGGGTCCTTCGAACGCCGGTTCTCCCATGGGCTTCACGCCCGGCAAGCCGGATCCGAGCCGGCCGTCGGTGCAGCTGAAGAAAGGCAAAGCACGCCCGGTGTGGGCAGGCCACCCCTGGGTCTACAGCGGTGCCCTCGAGCCGTTCCCTGCCGAGGTCGCGCCGGGCTCGCTCGTGTCGGTCCTCGACGATCATGGCCGCTACGTCGGCGTCGGCGCCGCGAACCCGACCGCACGCATCGCCGTGCGCATGTTGGGCTTCGAGTTCGGGCCGCTCGAGGCCGAACTTCGCCGTCGAATTCGTGCCGCGCGGGATCTCCGTGCGCGCTTCGGCCTGCCCGGCCCCACGACGACGGCGTTCCGACTGGTGAATGGCGAAGGCGACCACCTCCCCGGCGTCATCGTCGACGTCTTCGGCCAGCTCGTGTCGGTCCAGATCACCACGGCGGCGGCCGAGTCGTGGCTCGAGACGCTACTCGGGGTTCTGGAGTCCGAACTGAAGCCGCTCGGCATCACGGTCTCCGTGCCTGAAGACAGTGCGCGGCTCGAAAACATCGCGCCAGGCGATCGCTTCGGCCGCGGCGAGCTCGAGACCCACGTGCCCTTCCTCGAGAACGGCATCGAGTGGCGCCTGCTCCCCGGCAAAGGCCAGAAGACGGGCTTCTATTCGGACCAGCGCGACAATCGGGCCCGCCTCGCGGCCCTCTGTGGCGACGCTTCGGTGCTCGACTGCTTCTGCTACACGGGCGGCTTTGGTTTGAACGCGCTCAAGGCCGGCGCCCGTGAAGTCGTCGGCGTCGACAGCTCCGGCCCCGCGGTCAGCGTCGCGCACGGCACCGCCGAACAGAACGGCCTTCTCGGCGGCACGTGGCACAAAGAAGACGTCATGCGTTATCTGAAGGCCGACGAGCGCCAGTGGGACGTGCTGGTCCTCGACCCGCCGAAGTTCGCTCGCACACGCGACGCCCTCGACGACGCCTTCCGAAAGTACCTGTCCTTGAACGCGCTCGGCCTCACTCGCGTGAAACCCGGCGGTCTGCTGATGACGTGTACGTGTTCGGGCCTCGTCGACGACACGATGTTCCTCCGCATGTTGACCGACGCCGCGCTCAGCGC
>JADMJS010000672.1 GCA_018780435.1 Myxococcales bacterium | reverse complement strand
CGCGACATGCGCGTCGGCGTGCTCGGCCACGACCTCGACATCGAGCGCTACTACTACGACGGCCGCTGGCACCTCCGCTTCATGGACGCCGATCTGAAGCTGACGATGTCCGCGTCGACTATCACGCGCATCGATCACCTTGGCGTCAGCTACGCGCCTGCCGACTCGACCGGGACCGTCTTCCAAGACGGCAAGGGCTCGAACACCATCCGAAAGGTCGAGACCGGCTTCCGCTTCACCGACCGCAAGGGCAACACCCGAGACTTCGACGCGGCCGGAAAGCTCTCGAGCTACGCCGATCACAACGCCCGCACCGTCACGATCGAGCGCGATGGTAGTGGTCGAATCAGCAAGCTCCACGACCACCACGGCACCGTCGTGGTCGAGTACACCTGGAACGCGCAGGGCAAGGTCTCGACGGTAAAGGATCTGCTCGGCAACCGCACGGTGACGTACGGCTGGACCGTCGACAATCTCACCACCTTCGTCGACGTGCTCGGCCGCACGACCACCTACCTCTACGACGCCAAAAACCGAATCATCGAGAAGCGTTACCCGACGGGCAAGGTCTCCAAGATCACCTACGCGAGCTCGGGCGTGGTCGCGTCGGTCATCGACGATGGCGGCGCCGCGCTCTACTTCGACTACGGCTACAACGCGACCACGCAGCAGAACTATGCGTCGGTCATGCGCGCCGACGGATCGGTCCACGAGAAGTGGTACGACAAGAATGGCCGCATCGTTCAGGAGCTGGTGAACGGCACCCCCGTGAAGGCCTTCGAGTCCGTGGGGTCCGCCGTCATCGACAGCAGCGGAGTGGTGACCGGCGACAAGACCGCCGACGGCACCGTCGTCGAGTCCTATCAGTACGGCATCTACGAGCAGCTCACCCGCTACGTGAACCGGCGCGGCATTGTGACGACGTGGACGTATGACACCCGTGGCAACCTGACCGAGACCATCAGCGGCGCCGGCCGTCCCGACGCGCGGCGCATTACGTTTGAGGTCGACGCGAGCGGCAACCGGACCAAGGAGACCCACCACGCGGGCGCTCAAACGATGGTCTGGAGCTACGACCACGACGCGCAGGGCAACCTCAAGTCTATTACCGACCCGCAAGGCCGAGTGTCTACATGGACTTACAACGCACTGCGCGAGGTCACTCAGTATGTGAGCCCCGGTGGCGACGTCACGACCGCGACCTACGACTCGGCCGGTCGCCTGCTTACGCGCACGGTGCGCGGCGCTGGGACCAGCACGCCGATCCCCATCGAGAGCTGGACCTACGAGCCCACCGTCGACGCGGCCACGAGCGCCATCACGGGTGAGAAGCGCACCGTTGTCGACGCCGCCGGCCGCACGCGCGTCGAGCTCGTCGACGCGCTCGGCCGGGTCATTCGGGAGATCGATCCGGTCGGTCGCGTGACGAAGCACGAGTACGACGCGAGCGGCCGCCTCGTCGCCGAGCGGCGCGACGATGGCATCGTCACCACGCTCGCGTACTCGGACCTTGGACAGGGCAAGACCCGTGTCGTCGAGAGCCAGAACGACGTCGTCGTGACCACCGTCGACCGCGACGCCTACGGCCGTATCTCACGTGAGGTCATCGACGGCGTGGAGACCCAGCTCTTCTACAGCGGGGCAGGGCGACGGCCCGTGCAGATCCACCGCCCCGGGCTCATCGAGGTCTACACCTATGACGGGCTCGAGAACGTCATCGCCCGCCAGTACGTCTGGGCCGATGGCGAGACCGTCACGGAGAACTTCACCTACGAGGGCAACAACGCGGTCGGCATGACGAACGGCGCTGGGACTGGCTTCGTGGTCGCGGCCGACGCGGCGGGTGAAGCGATACGCCGCACCTACGGCGACGGGATCGTGGAGCAGAACGACTTCGACGGCTTCGGGCGCCTCGTGAAGATGCGCGATGGTCGTGGCAACGCGATGGTCACGTCCGAGTACGGGCCGTCGGGGCTCACCAAGCGCACGCTCGGCAATGGGTTCACGGTCGAAGTCGATTACGACGCGGAAGGTCGTGAGCGGAAGCACGTCGGCGCGAACGGGACGGAGATGCGGCATGCGTACGACGCCCTCGGCAGGCATGTGTCGACCTCGACGTGGCCCGCAGGCGCCACGACGCCGTCGACCACAGTCGCACGCAGCTACGACGGGCTCGGCCGACTCCTCACCCTCTCGAACGAGGTCGCGTCGAGCACCTTCACTTACGACGAGAGCGCGCGGACCTTGACCGAGAGCGTCGACTTCGGACCCGTCACCGCGACGTGGGCCTACCGCTACGATTCGCTCGGCCGCAAGGTGGGCTTCATCGGACCGACGGGTGCAGAGACCACCTTCGTCTATGGACCCTCGGGACGCCTCTCCCAAGTCACCCACCCGCTCGCCGGCGCCACGACCATCACCTACCCATCGCCCTACGACGTAACGACCGCCTATCCGAACGGCGTGACCGTGGCGCTCGAGTCCGGCGCCTATGACCGCACCGACCGCCTCAAGGCCACTCGCGGCACCACGGCGCTCCTCGACCTCGACTTCAATTGGAGTGCACACCGCCTTACGAGCACGGTGGACGCGGTCACGGGGCTCGGCCACGCGTGGACCTATGACGTCGCCGAGCGCCTCAGCGGCGCCGCGCACCCGACGCTCCCAGCGGTGACGCTCACCTACGACAAGTCCGGCAACCGCCTCAGCTCGACGGACGCGCCCGGCGCCTGGGCGGCCGACGCCGCGAACCGGCTCACCCTCGCCGGCACGGGGACCAGCTTCGAGTACGACGTCCGCGGCAACATGACGCGTTGGGTGGCGCCTGGCCGCGAACGTCGCTTCACTTGGAACGACATCGGCCAGCTCGCCGAGGTCAAGGACGGCGCCGGCGGGGTCCTCGCCAGCTTTGGCTATGACGGCCGGGGCCAGCTCGCGCGGAAGACGGTCGCGGGTGTGACCCGCTACTTCCTCTATGCCGATGAGGGCCTCGTCGCCGAGCTCGACGGGAACGGCGCGGCCCTTCACCAGTGGGTGTGGCTGCCGGACAGCCCGTGGCAGGGGGCGCTCGCGTTCCAGATCTCGGGAACGGAAGCCTACTACCCGGTTCTGGGCCGCGACGACGCCGTCCTGATGATGACGAACGACGAGGGCCAGGTCGCCTGGAAGGCCGAGCAACACGCGTTCCTCGCGGCCAAGGTCGACCCGTCGTCCGCCATTACGATGCCCTTCCGCGGATCCGGGCAGACCGCCCTCCCCGAGCTCGGCGAGCAGGACGGTATGGCGCTCGTCCACTACAACCGCTTCCGCTGGTACGCACCGTCCTTGGGTCGCTACCTCAGCGTCGACCCGGTCATCGGCCAGACCTACCGCATGCACGGCTACGAGTTCGCCGACAACAACCCCGTCCTGCTCTCAGACCGCGAGGGCCTCGACGTGGGCGGCTCAGCGACCATCGGCACCGACGGCAAGACCACGGTCGGTGGCTCCGTCACCGCCGAGGCGTGGGTCGGTATCGGTGGCGCCGTCACCGGCGGCATCGAGTACACCATGGAAGACTGTTGCCTGTCGGAACCCGGCAAGCCGGCGCGCGTCATCAAGAACGGCATCAAGTGCATCTCGGTCAAAGCGGGCGTCGAGGTCGGCGTCGGCGTCGGCTTCCCACCCGGGAAGCCCGTCGGGACGGCGAAGGTCGCTACGCACAGCGTCGAGTTCGCTTGCAACCGTTGTAACGAGTGCGGCGGCACGACGCCGAAGACGAACTGCTGCACCACCTATCAGTTCAAGATCGGCAGCGTCTCCGCCAACCTCTTCATCTTCACGGCGGAGCTCACGCTCTTCACCTTCGAGAAGAAGGTGTGCTTCGGCGACAGCGGCTGGGACAGCCAGAAACCGAAGGGAGATTGGTTCCAGGGCAAAGGTGGCCTCGGCTTCTCGGGTTCGCCGCAAGACCCGTCGCCGAGCGGCTCCGGGCCCGGTCCAAGTAAGTCCGGCCAGCGCGGCGGCGGCTTTGGAGGCCGACGACGATGAACGTCCTCCTCATCAGCCTCGCGCTACTGAGCGCCGGCCCCGTCCCCCAGACGGAGCCGCAAGCCCTCGCAAACGCGCTGCTTTCGGGCGCGCCCGTGCGCGTCGTCGACCTCCGAGGTCCGTCGGTACACGCCGCGAGCCACATCCTCGGCGCCACTGAGGCGTCGGAATGGGCGCTATCCCGGGATGGCGCGCTTCGTCGCCAGTCGCTCGTCGTCGTCGACTTCGGCCTCCCCGGCGGGCCCGCTGAGCAGGTCGTGGCGACGCTCTCGGCCCAAGGCGTCCGAATCAGCGCCCTGCGCGGCGGGTACCGCGCGTGGTGCGAGGCGGGGCTCCCGACCTCCGCGCCGTGCGGCCGTGTGGACATCGTGCCGGTGTCGGAGGCGACCTATCGCTCGCCGGTGTCCGCCTCGGCGGTAAGCGCCGCCGTGGCAGCCGGAGACGTCGTACTCGCGGTCCCGGAGCCCGGGCCCGTTCCGCCACCGCGCCCCGGCGTGTTCTGGCTCGCTGGCGGCGACGCGGCGCTTCAGGCGCTGCGAGCCCCGGGCGCGCTGGGCGCCGCGACCCGCGTCGACCTTCAGAAGCCGTGGGGCGGCGCGATCGGGACCGACGCCAAGTCGTGCGGGTGTCAGCGATGAGCCGCCTCATGGCCTTCCTGCTCCTGTGGCCCCTGGCCGCGACGGCGACCTCCGGCGACTGGATCGCGGTGTCGAAGGCGCCCAAAGGCGCCGAGCTGTCCGTCCTTCGGTGGCGCTATTCGGTCACCGGCGGGCTCGCGGGGTCCCAAGCGGCGCGCTTCGAAGCCGCGCTCCCGCGCGAGCGGCACGACGGCTGGACCCTCGTCCGCGTGCAGGCCACCGAAGCAGCGTCACTCGAGCGCGATCCGGCCGGGAACCTGTCGCTCTCGGTCGCCGTAGGGAGCTTAGGCGCCCGCGAGACGCGCCTCGTGACCGTGACCGCGGAGCTCGCCGCGACGACGCCCACTACTGCCGCGGGCCGCGTCGCCCCGGGCGCCTCGGCGCTGCTCGACCTTGACGCGGCGCCGGTGAGATCGCTGGCGGCGACGGTGAGCGCCGCCTCGCCGGGTCAGCGCCTCGACGTGCTCTGGGAGTCGCTGCGACAGCGCCTGGAACCCGAAGGATTTCGGGCCTCTCCACGCCGTGTGAAGACCACGCTCTCGCTGGGCCGGGGCGACTGCACGGACCTCGCGCTGGTCGCGGTCGCGGTCGCCCGGGCGTCTGGTTTGCCCGCGCGCCTCGCGACGGGTTGGAACGTCGACGGGCCGGGGCTGCTTGGCCCGGACGCCTACCACGACTGGGCTGAGGTTCACGATGGCACGCGCTGGCGGGCCGTGGATCTGCACTCCCGGCGCCTCGATCCCGGGCCCGGGACCCTGGTCGCGACACACATCGACGACGTCCGCTCGGACGTCCTCAGCGCATTCCGATTCCGGCCCCTCACGGCCGGACTCGAAGTCCAGATGCTCGAAAGCGGCGGCACCGCACGAGGGGGACTCCGATGAGCCTGTTCACCACTCGATTGAGAAACGGGGCGCTGCTCGCGCTGCTGATTCTGCTCGGCTTCACCGGAACGGCGTCCGCGGACGTCTGCGCCAAGGTGAAGATCGAGATCGTCCAGGAGCTGACGCTAGAGCGGCAGGCCTTCGACGCCCACATGAAGGTCACAAACGGCCTGACGTCGCTGTCCATCGAACGCTTCGGCGTCGAGGTCGTCTTCACGGACGCCGCCGGTAACAAGGTGTTGGCGTCGAGCAACCCGAACGACACCAACGCGCTGTTCTTCATCAAGCTCGACTCGGCCACGGGCGTCACGAGCATCGGCGGCTCCGGCGTCATCGCTCCCGGCGCCACGGCCGAGATCCACTGGCTCATCATCCCCGCCCCAGGTGCGGCCGGCCCGAACCTCTCAGGCACGCGCTACGACGTCGGCGCGAACGTCGCTTACCGCCTCGGGACCGACGACCACGAGGTCTCAGTGGTCCCGGACTCCATCACCGTGCGCCCCATGCCGGAGCTGCACCTCGACTACTTCCTGCCGCGCGACGTGAACTCCGACAACCCGTTCACGGTCACCGTCGAGCCCCCGGAGCCCTTCACGCTCGGCGTCCGCGTGTCGAACCGCGGCTACGGTCCGGCGACCAAGCTGAAGATCAGCTCGTCGCAGCCCCGCATCATCGAGAACGAGCTCGGCCTCCTCATCGCCTTCGAGATCATCGGTAGCGACGTCAATGGGCAGCCCTTCCAGCCGACGCTCCTCGTCGACTTTGGCACCATCGACCCGAACAAGGCCGGCGTCGCGCGCTGGTTCATGACCACGACGCTCCAGGGCCGCTTCACTGAGTTCACGGCGACCTTCAGCCACGACGACGCGCTCGGCGGCGAGCTCACGTCGCTGCTGGAGTCCGTGAAGACCCACACGCTCGTCCATGACATCCGCGTCGACGCGCCCGGCCGCGACGCCCGCGACGACTTCCTCGCCATCCTGGGCAGCGTCTACACGGCCTACGAGTCCGACCAGGTCGACACGCCCGTCGCGGACGCGTCCGCGCTCGGCACACTCTCGGTGGAAGGACCGCTCGTGCGGCGCCTCACCGTGTCCCCGGTCTCGGGCCTCTTCGTCGTGAAGAAGGCCGACCCCTTCTCCGGCGCGCAGAAGCTGCTCTCAGCGGTACGCAGCGACGGCAAGGTCCTGCCCAAGTCGAACGCGTGGGTGACCCGCGCCTGGCGCCCCCTTACCAACGACTATGACTACTGGCTCTACCTCTTCGACACCGGCTCCGCTGGGCAGTCCTACGTCCTCACCTTCGGGGAAGGCGAGGCGCCCAACCTGCCGCCAGTCTTCCAGCCCGTGGCGGGGCGAACGGTACGGGCGGGCGAGACCGTGGAGGTCCTCGTGTCGGCGGCCGACCCCGAGGGGCTCCCCGTCGCGCTGACGTCCGGGCTCATGCCGGGCGGCGCGACCTTCACCGACCTCGGCAGCGGCATCGGCGTCTTCCGCTGGACGCCGAGCGCATCGCAGACCGGTGAGTACGTCATCGGCGTCGACGCGAGCGACGGCGTGCGCGCCTCAGGGACGAGCTTCGGCATCCTCGTCGTCCCGGCGGACACGGAGAACGGGCCGCCGACCAGTGTGTCGGGACACATCGAGACGACCGTCGGCACCGCGAGCGCTCCGGTCGTGCCCACGGTGGTCGATCCCGATTCGGCCGATGTTCATACCTTCGCAATTACCTCTACGCCGGCGCACGGTACGGTCAAGCTCGTCCCGGGCACGGCCGGCGGCCCGAGCGCGCTCGTGTTCACACCGGTGGCGGACTACTTCGGCAATGACAGCTTCACCGTCACGGCCACCGATCCCTTCGGCCAGTCGGTGACCGGCGTCGTGACCGTGAAAGTGCGCGTCGGCTGCCCCGGCGATCCCGGCGGCGACACGGACGAAGACGGTCGCTGCGCGGCGCAAGACAACTGCCCGTCAGTCTCGAACGGCGATCAGGTCGATGGTGACGGCGACGGCGTCGGCAACCTCTGCGACACCTGCGTCGCGGCTCCCAACAGCAGCCAGGACGACACGGATCGGACGTGGACGAGCGCCGGGCTGAACGCCGATGTCGAAGTACCGCTTCGGTATTTCGCGCCAGACGGGGCGCTCTGGACGGGGCCCGTTCACCTTCGCGCCGACGGCACGATGGCGACCTTGACCGATGGCGACCCGTCGTCGGTCTCGCTCACGGTCGAGTCCTGGGGCATCTCGAGCCGCGACCTTGTGACGCGCGTCACGCGCGGCGAGGGCCGGGCGCTCTCGATCGGCGCGAACGCGGCGGCCTTCCTCGACCTCAACGCCACGGGCAAGTCGGGGCTACGGCTGGCCCTGGCCCCGTCGGAAGACGCCTCGCTCCTCATCGACGTCGGCGGCGTCACGCTCTTCACCTGTACGGCGGGCCAATGTGGCGCGCCCGGGACGCGCGTGATTACGCTGCCGCTCGGCCTCGGACCGACGCGGGTGATGTTCCGCGTGCTGGCCGGCTCGGTGGTGGTGGACGACCTTCAGCTCGGCGCGACCGCTCCCGATGGGCGCGGGGACGCGTGCGACAACTGCCCCGGCGTCAAGAACGGCGACCAGGCCGACGGCGACGGCGATGGCGTCGGCAACGTCTGTGACGTGTGCCCCACCTCAGGCGACGCAGGACAGGCCGACCTCGACCACGACGGCGCGGGCGACGCCTGCGACCTCGACGACGATGGCGACGGCGCCTTGGACGACGTGGACGTCTGCCCGAGCGTGGCGGACCCGGACCAGCTCGACACTGACGGCGATGGGGACGGCGATCCCTGCGATACGGATGACGACGGCGACGGCGTCCTCGATACGGCCGACCTCTGCCCACTGATAGTGGACCCGACGCAGGCCGACCTCGACCTCGACCTCGCGGGCGACGCCTGCGACCTCGACGACGACGGCGACGGCGTGCCCGACGCGACGGACACGTGCCCGCGTGTGGCCGGCCCGGACCAGACCGACACGGACGGCGACGGCGCCGGTAACCTTTGCGACGACGACGACGACGGCGACGGCGTGCTGGACGGCGTGGACAACTGTCCGCTCGTGGCCAACGCCGATCAGGCGGACCTCGACGACGATGGCGTCGGCGATCTGTGCTCGGCCGACGACGATGGCGACGGCACGCCGGACAGCTCGGACAACTGTCCGAACACGGCGAACGCCGACCAGACGGATACCGACAGTGATACAGCCGGCGACGCGTGTGATCTCGACGACGACGGCGACAGCGTGCTCGACACGGGGGATAACTGCGCGCTCGTGGTCAACGCCGACCAGGCCGACCTCGACGGCGATCTCACCGGCGACCTCTGCGATCTCGACGACGACGGCGATGGCATCGTTGATGTAGGGGACCTGTGCCCTCGCCTCGCCTCAGCCGACCAGACCGACCTCGACTCGGATGGCCTCGGCGATCCGTGTGATCCCGATGACGACGGCGACGGCGCCCCCGACACCACCGACGTGTGCCCGCGACTGGCCGATCCGGCGCAGACCGACCTCGACGGAGACACCCAGGGCGACCTCTGTGATTTGGATGACGACGGAGACAGTGTCCCGGACACGTCCGACAATTGTGAGCGTATTTCGAACCCCGACCAAGCCGACCAAGACGGCGACACGGCCGGCGATCTCTGCGACGCCGACCGCGACGGTGACGGCGTCCCGAACGCGGCCGACTTGTGCCCGACGATCGCGGACCCGGCCCAGGAGAACCTCGACAGCGACACGGAGGGCGATCTCTGCGACGCCGATGACGACGGGGACGGCACGCCGGACACGGGCGACAACTGTGCCAGAACGGCGAACCCGGACCAGGCGAACCTCGACGCGGACGGTCAGGGCGATCTCTGCGACGACGATGACGACGGCGACGGGCTCCTCGACGCGGCCGATCTTTGCCCGCGGGTGGCCTCGGCCGACCAGAGCGACCTCGACAGCGACGGCGACGCGGCGCCGTGTGACGACGATGACGACGGCGACGGCGTTCTGGACGCGGTCGATGTGTGTCCTGCTGTCGCCGACCCCGCGCAAGCCGATCTGGACGGCGACGGTTCGGGCGACCTCTGCGACGCCGATGATGACGGCGACGGCGTGGACGACGGCGTAGACCGCTGCCCGCGCGTGGCGAACCCTGGCCAGGAGGACGGCGACGGCGACGGCGCTGGGGACGTCTGTGACGACGATCAGGACGGCGACGGCGTGCCGAACGCGACGGATCGTTGCCCCACCGTGGCCGATCCCGACCAGGTGGACCTCGATGGCGACGGCGCGGGCGACCTTTGTGACGCCGACGATGACGGCGACGGCACAGACGACGCGACCGACAACTGCCCGCGTACGGCGAACGGGGACCAGGCGAACCTCGACCTCGATGGTGAGGGCGACGCCTGCGATCTCGACGACGACGGCGACGGCGTGCCCGACGCCACCGACGTCTGTGCGCAGGTAGCCGACCCGGCGCAAGCCGACCTCGACGGCGACACCCAGGGCGATGTGTGCGACGCCGACGATGACGGCGACGGCGTCCCGGACGTGACGGACGGGTGTCCGCGGGTCGCCGATCCGGGCCAGGGCGACCTCAACGGCGACGGCGAAGGCGACGCGTGTGACCCGGATGACGATGGCGACGGTGTCCTCGACGCGGACGACAACTGCCCGCGCATCGCGAACGTCGGGCAGGCCGACCTCGATGGCGACGACGTTGGCGACGCCTGCGAAGGCGACACGGACGGCGATGGGGTCGCGGACACGACCGACCTCTGCCCGACTGTCGCCGATCCGGATCAAGCCGATCTCGACGGCGACCTTCAGGGTGACGCCTGCGACGCGGACGACGACGCCGACGGGGCGGCCGATAGTGCGGACAACTGTCCCAGAATTGGAAACACTGACCAAGAGAACCTCGACGGCGACGCCGCCGGCGACGTGTGCGACGACGACGACGATGATGACGGGATCTTGGACGCGAGCGACCTCTGCCCGCGCCTCGCGTCAACGGACCAGACCGATACGGACGCCGACGGCCAAGGCGACCCGTGTGACACCGACGACGATGGCGACGGGATCGCGGACGCGACGGACGTATGTGCTCTCATCGTGAACCCGGGGCAAAGCGACCTCGACGGCGACGGGAAGGGCGAGCCCTGCGACGACGACGACGATGGCGATGGGCACGCCGATGGGGCCGACAACTGCCCCGCGACGGCCAACCCGTCCCAGTCGGACCTCGACGTGGACGGCACCGGCGACGCCTGCGAGGACGATCTCGATGGCGACGGTGTGGCCGATGCGGACGACGGCTGTCCGGCGGTAGCCGATCCGGATCAGGCGGATCTCGATGGCGACAACCTCGGCGACGTCTGTGACCCGGACGACGACGGCGACGGCACGGCCGACGACGCGGACAACTGCCCGCGGCTGGTGAATGCGTCCCAGGCCGACCTCGACGGCGACGACCTCGGGGACGTCTGCGACGACGATGACGATGGCGACGGGATCGCGGACGGCGAGGACCTGTGCCCGGTCGTCGCGTCGGCGGGTCAGGTCGACACCGACTCGGACGGGCAGGGCGACCCGTGTGACGGGGACGACGACGGCGACGGCGTGCCCGACGCGACGGACGTGTGCCCGACCGCGGCGGACCCAGGCCAGGGCGACCTCGATCTCGACGGCACGGGCGACGTGTGTGACGCCGACGACGACGGTGACGGCGTCGCGGACGGCGACGACAACTGCCCGCGACTCGGCAACCCCGCGCAGGACGACCTCGACCAGGACGGCGTCGGCGACGCGTGCGAAGGCGACACCGATGGCGACGGGATCATCGACGCCGAGGACCTCTGCCCGAGCGTGGCCGACCCGCAGCAGGCCGACCTCGACGGCGACCTCTCCGGCGACGCCTGCGATCTCGATGACGACGCCGACGGGATCGCGGACGCGCTCGACCTCTGCCCGGCCGTCTCTGACGCCGAACAGCCCGATCTCGATGGGGATCTGAGCGGCGACGCGTGCGACCTCGACGACGATGGCGACGGCATCCCGGACGGCGTCGACCTCTGCCCGCGGGACCAGGACCCGGGCCAGGCCGACGCCGACGCGGACGGGGTGGGCGACGCCTGTGAAGACGACGACGACGGGGACGGCGTCCCGGACGCGGCGGACGGCTGGCCGGCGGACGGCCTGCGGTGCCGTGACCTCGACGAGGACGGCTGCGACGACTGCACGTCCGGCAAGGACGACGTGGCGGCGGACGGCCCGGACGCGGACCAAGACGGGCAGTGCGACGCGGGCGAGTCCGATGACGACAGCGACGGCGTCCCGGATGCCGACGACGGCTGGCCGACCGACGGCTCGCGCTGCCGCGACCTCGACGAGGACGGTTGCGACGACTGCACGTCCGGAAAGGACGCCCCGAAGGCCGACGGCACGGACACTGATCTCGACGGCCTCTGCGACGGCGGCGATCCGGACGACGACGGCGACGGCGTGGCCGACGCGGACGACGAGGCGCCGCTTGCGGCGACGGCGTGCCGCGACGTCGACCAGGACGGCTGCGACGACTGCGCGAGTGGCCAGGACGCCCCGGCGAGCGACGGCGCCGACCTCGACGCCGACGGCCGCTGCGACCTCGGTGACGACGACGACGACGGTGACGGCGCCAAGGACGGCGTCGACCTCGCCCCGGCCAATCCGAAGGCGTGCCACGACCTCGACCAGGACGACTGCGACGACTGCAGCTCAGGGACGATGGCGATGGCATCGGATGGCGCCGATCTCGACCAAGACGGCCTCTGCGACGCGGGCGACCTCGACGACGACGGCGACGGCACGCCCGACGCGGTGGACGCCTGCCCGGGTGTGGCGGGCGCTCCGGGTGCGGAGTCCTGCAACGGCCAGGACGACGACTGCGACGGCGAGACCGACGAGGACTTCGCGCTCGGCGCGGCCTGCTCGGCGGGCGTCGGCGCCTGCTTGACGCTCGGCGGCTGGGTTTGTGGGCCTGGAGGTGTCGCGGTCTGCGATGCCGTGGCGGGTCCGGCGGGCGTCGAGGCCTGCAACGGGCTCGATGACGACTGCGATGGCGAGCTCGACGATGGCTTCGACCTCGGGGCGGCCTGTGTCGTCGGCGTCGGGAAGTGCGCGGGTGTCGGGGTTCGGGCCTGCGCGGCGAACGGGACGGTCGAATGCCTCGGGACGGCGGGTGCGGCCGTGGCTGAGACCTGCAATGGGGCGGACGACGACTGTGATGGCTCGACGGACGAGGAGCTCGGACTCGGAGATGTGTGCACCGTTGGGCTCGGGGCGTGTGAGCAGAGCGGCGTGACCCAGTGCGACGCCGACGGGGCCGTCGTGTGCAGCGTCTCGGCGGGCGAGGCGGCCCTCGAGACCTGCAATGGGCTCGATGATGACTGCGATGGCGAGACCGATGAGGGCTTCGACCTCGGTCAGGCCTGCGAAGCCGGGGAGGGGGCTTGTGCTTCGGCTGGGAAGCGCGAGTGTCTTGCGGATGGGGCTGCGGGGTGCGTGGCGCCCGTCGTGGCGGCTGGCGACGAGAGCTGTAATGGGCTCGATGATGACTGCGACGGGGCTACCGATGAGGACTGGGATGTCGGGGCGGAGTGTTCCGTGGGCGTCGGTGCTTGTTCACGGTCTGGGACGATGGCCTGTGCTGGCGCTGGGGCGGCTTGCTCGGCGACGCCGGGGGTTGCTGGCGTTGAGACCTGTAACTCGGCGGATGATGACTGCGATGGCTTGACCGATGAGGACTGGGCCGTTGGCGTTGCCTGTGTGGCTGGGCTTGGGGTCTGCCAGGTGGCTGGGGTTGTTGGCTGTTTTGAGGGTGGGGTTCGGTGTGAGGCGGATGTGCCTACGGCTTCGGTGGAAGCCTGCGGTAATGCGCTGGATGATAACTGCGATGGGTCGGTAGATGAGGGGTGCGCTTGCTCGGTCGGGGAGACCGGCTTGTGCGGCTTCGACGTCGGCGCCTGTGCTCACGGCCAAGTCGTCTGCGGCGCAGACGGGCAGCTCGGCGAGTGCTCTGGGGCGGTGTGGCCGGTGGCTGAGTCGTGCAACAACATCGACGACGACTGCAATGGGGTCGTCGATGATGGGTGTCCGTGCGGCGCCTCCGCTGGTGCGACCGAGCTCTGCGGCGTGGATGAGGGGGAGTGTCGGGCTGGGGCTCGGACCTGCGTTATTGGCGAGTGGTCGGCTTGTGAGGGGGCCGTTGGGCCTTCGGCTGAGGCTTGTAATGACTTGGATGATGACTGTGATGGCGAGACCGATGAGGGGTGTCCCGAGGGGGTGGTGATTGGGCCGGATGCTTCGCCGGATGCTGGGTCGGTTGGGGTGGATGTTTCGGGAGGGGGCGATACGTCGCCGTCTCCGGACGCCGGTGGTGGGGATGGCGAGGTCACTCAACCGCCAACGGGTGATGAGGGCGGGTGTACCGCTGGCGGCAAGTCTCAGGGCGGAGCAAGCGGGGTCCTCACCGTGTTGCTGTTGCTGGGACTTGTTGCCCGCCGACGCATCCATCGCCGGTCCCATGGGCGATGAAAGCTGGCATGAATCGAGGATGCCCGACTGAAGCCTAGTCTTGGCAATGCCTTGACCTCACGTCTTGACCTAGTGTTGTCCACCCATCAATGTACTTCCAGCAGGTGGAGTGCGGTGCCTGAGGTATCGCGTTAGCGACCTGAGACGTGACGCAAGGAGCCGTGGCATGATCATCGAGAGCTCGGAACACTCGGCCACTGAGCAGCGCAGAGTCGCAGCAGCCCTTGCCGAGGCGCACCGCCAAGCGGACCCCACCACGAGCTTGGTTCTCTGGATTCCAGGCGGTGATCCAAGTGAGATTCGGCTCCTGGAGGTGTCTGGGTCCGTCAGCACGATCAACGAAGTGGTCCCGTTTCGATTCCCTGCGGACGCGGCCGGCGGGATCCCATACTCATCCACTCTCATCCTGCTGAGCGAAGAGGAGTGGGGTGCCGTGCAGGATGGGCGCCTGCCGCTCCCACCTGGCTGGGACACTCACGATGCCATAGAACTGTGAGTCAACCCTTGGACTGGTCGACCGCATTCAAGCTACAGGCTCATGAGGATCTCAACGCAGCGCAGAAGCTGGCCGATTCAAAGACGAGCTACTCGACGTTGTGCATGTTGCTTCAGATGGTGTTCGAGAAGACCACGAAAGCGATCCTCGTAAAGCAGGGATTTCACTCGAAGTCCCATGTGATTGCCTCTCGTCTCCTTGACATCCTCGGCAGAACCGGCAAGGCAAGTAGGCTACCCCTGCCCAGTCCTCGCGTGCAGAGCTTCATTCTCGAGCTCGAAGGCGCCCATCCCAGCGTTAGCAGAGATATCTACCCTCAACTCGAATACCCATGGGAGGAACAGTCGGTGATCAGAACACCTTCTCTACATCTGCCACTGGTGCTCCGAGTACAGAACCCGCGGGACCGGATTCTTCCGGAGTGCATGCGGTATGCTCGGGCGCTTCTTGGGGCGGTGGAGTGACGTCGAGTTCATCTTCACTCTGACTTCTGCGGGGTGGAAGCCTGAGGGGAGAAACGATTCCTCGATACGCGCCGTGCCCATGATCGGGGCCGTTGGCAGTTGTGGCCGCTCACCCTCGCTGCACGGTTTCACGCTCAGACTTGATGATCTCGAAGGCAAGTTGATCAGCGCGTTGGCGCCGTGTGTGCAGGCTCGGAAGATCGCAGTGACAGTTGTCCGCTGAACCCCCTCGGCGCCGAGTCGCTTTCGGCGCGAGCCCGCGGCGGACGCGAGGCGGAGTTTCGTTCTGTGGATAAACGGTTCGATATTTAAATCATGATTCATCAGCCAGCCCACACCCCTCCCGCCGGGCCCGCTTCGGCCGCCAAATTCCGCGGGTTGCGGACGGCCGGCTACCGACGGAAGTCGGGGGGCGGCAGGCCGAGAACGGCCGCGTGGTGGCGGACGACCTTCCACGTGCCGAAGGGGAAGATGACGGCGTGGTCGCCCTGCTTCCAGGCGCCCAGGGCTTCACGGTAGGTGTCGAGGTAGGCTTCGTGCTCGAGCTCGGCGAGGTACTTGGTCTCGGGATCGCTAGCCATGACGGGGTCGGGGCGGCTGCCGCGGCCGTGGGGCTCCTGCTGCGTGCCGCGGAGGTTCGTGTCCGCGTTCCAGCAGCGGGCCCGGCCGAGGTACTCGATGCCTTTGCGTGCGTTCTTGCGGCGGGCGTGCTCCTCGGCGAGGTGGACGCCCATCTCGGCGACGTAGACGACGTGGCCTCGGTCCTCGGGGAGGAAGCCTGGCGGTAGCTCGTAGGTCAGCGTGGCCGTCTCGGGCAGCTCGCCCACGTACGCGCCGAAGCGGTTCAGGAAGAGCCACTCGGGCCGCCGGACCTCGCGCCCGGGGCGCCCCATGTCCTTCGGGACGGAGCGAATCCCCGGCCAGTCCGCGCCGCGCTCGACGCAGCCGGCGGCGACCGGGTTCGCGGCCGTGTAGGCGAGGGCCGTAAAGATCGCGCCGTCGTCCTTGAGCTTCTTTACGTCGACGTTGTTGCGGTCGAAGAAGGTGCCCGACTCGCCGCGGACGTGGTTCAGGCCGCGCGCCAGGAGCATGTTCATCTCCTGCAGCATGTCGGGCAGCAGGCCCTCGTGGTCGACCAGCACCAGGTGCGCGTGGTTGAACTGCACGTCGACGCCGAGCAGCCCGACCCGGGGAAGATCGCAGTGACGGGAAGATCGCAGTGACAGTTGTCCGCTGCAAAGACGGTCTCTGCGACGAGGGAAGATCGCAGTGACAGTTGTCCGCTGCACCCCCTCGGAAGATCGCAGTGACAGTTGTCCGCTGCACCCCCTCGGCGCCGAGTCGCTTTCGGCGCGAGCCCGCGGCGGACGCGAGGCGGAGTTTCGTTCTGTGGATAAACGGTTCGATATTTAAATCATGATTCATCAGCCAGCCCACACCCCTCCCGCCGGGCCCGCTTCGGCCGCCAAATTCCGCGGGTTGCGGACGGCCGGCTACCGACGGAAGTCGGGGGGCGGCAGGCCGAGAACGGCCGCGTGGTGGCGGACGACCTTCCACGTGCCGAAGGGGAAGATGACGGCGTGGTCGCCCTGCTTCCAGGCGCCCAGGGCTTCACGGTAGGTGTCGAGGTAGGCTTCGTGCTCGAGCTCGGCGAGGTACTTGGTCTCGGGATCGCTAGCCATGACGGGGTCGGGGCGGCTGCCGCGGCCGTGGGGCTCCTGCTGCGTGCCGCGGAGGTTCGTGTCCGCGTTCCAGCAGCGGGCCCGGCCGAGGTACTCGATGCCTTTGCGTGCGTTCTTGCGGCGGGCGTGCTCCTCGGCGAGGTGGACGCCCATCTCGGCGACGTAGACGACGTGGCCTCGGTCCTCGGGGAGGAAGCCTGGCGGTAGCTCGTAGGTCAGCGTGGCCGTCTCGGGCAGCTCGCCCACGTACGCGCCGAAGCGGTTCAGGAAGAGCCACTCGGGCCGCCGGACCTCGCGCCCGGGGCGCCCCATGTCCTTCGGGACGGAGCGAATCCCCGGCCAGTCCGCGCCGCGCTCGACGCAGCCGGCGGCGACCGGGTTCGCGGCCGTGTAGGCGAGGGCCGTAAAGATCGCGCCGTCGTCCTTGAGCTTCTTTACGTCGACGTTGTTGCGGTCGAAGAAGGTGCCCGACTCGCCGCGGACGTGGTTCAGGCCGCGCGCCAGGAGCATGTTCATCTCCTGCAGCATGTCGGGCAGCAGGCCCTCGTGGTCGACCAGCACCAGGTGCGCGTGGTTGGACTGCACGTCGACGCCGAGCAGCCCGACCCCGTACTTCGTGCTCGTATAGGCGAGGAGGTACTCAACCAGGTCGTTCACCTCCTGGCTCGGCGCGAGCTTGAACTGGCGCTGCACACAGCGCGTCGTGACCATGACAGTTGTCCCCGGGACGATGTGGCGTGGTTCAGTCATGATCGCGCTCTTGGCACGAGGCATGCCAGCCATCGGCCGCGATGCCCATCTAGGTGCGATCGCGATCATCCGACTCCCGGTACTAGTTCGTTGGGGTCTGGAGCCCCCCGGGAGGTCCTTCATTAGTGCTCGTCCAATCGCTCTGGTCCACGTCGGTGAGGTCACTCGTCTCTAACCGCCCTGCGACGGTGTCGAGGCCGGTGGTCACGCTGCCTAGGGCGCTGGATGAACTGCCGCTCATGGGCTTGGTGGGTTCGCGTCCAGGCTTTTGATTCGGACATGGTGCGACTCAGGTTCTCGGTTCAGGACGACATAGCCCGACGCATACGAGATGCCGCCGAGAATGACGATCTGACCCTCTCATCTTGTATCGCACAGGCCGGGAGGAGAAACAGAGTGCCCCACGGTCTTCGGGGAGGAGAGGGGGCGAGCGACCCCATCCCGCCACCGAGAGTGGGGAAAACGAGAACGCCGTGACCCCGGCGTCACTCACCCGCGGGTAGCAGCCGGTAAACCTCGATGTGTGGCTTCGTCTCGACCAATTCGAGCACCCCTAGGCTTCGCTCGCGCGGGAGGGTGTCGAGGACCCACCGAGCGTCCTCCCGCAAGAACGCGATTCGAAACGACTCCCGTGGCCAGCCGCGCCATAGGT
Organism: Myxococcales bacterium; assembly: GCA_018780435.1. Lineage (GTDB taxonomy): Bacteria > Myxococcota_A > UBA9042 > SXOO01. The sequence continues at coordinate 1,990 of JADMJS010000672.1, read as the reverse complement.
GTGAGGTGGGGCCGTCCCGAAACTCCAGCCCCCAGGGCCCCCGCGTTGCCGCCGCTCTGTCGTCGTGTGACTCAAGCAACAACGCGACGAAGACGGTGGGCCAGACGTGTGCCCCTGTCCCGAGTACATGCGTGCAGCCCGTGTCGAGAAGCTGTCGCGCGGGGGCGCCCCACGCCGCGTCCAATTGTTCCCTCGGCGTACTTGTCCCGGGCGCCCCATGTACCGCCGCGACCACTGGGACCAGCGCCACAAGCAAGGTCCGACACAGCCCATTTGCGAACCCAGGCGCGACGCCGTGGATGAGTACCATCGCCCCGAGCGCCAATGCCGTCCCTATCGCTGCTACCGCGGTGAACCCGTAGCGGCTGTTCGACCCCGCGGCCACAACGTGGGCTAGCGCCCCCATGAAGACGAGGTGAGCGACGCCCATGAGCGCGAGGGGCGCCGCGAGTCGAATAGCACGGAGGGCGACCACACGAGGGCCACCACGCGCCCACCAGGTCGCGATAGAGAGCGCCGCGGCGCCGGCCATGATCGCGAGCGTCGCCCCGGCCGCCGCGACAGTATTCGCGGCCAAGCGGCCAATTCCCGTCGGCCACTCGTCAACGGGCAAGAGGGCGTACCGTGCCGGGCCTAGCTCGTTCACCGCCACCCTTCCCATGACCCCGACGGTCGGGGTCACCCGGACGCGCGTGACTCGAGGGCTCCTTCTGCAAGCCGCACGCCGGGTCCGTCTTGACAACTTGCGGGCTGCCTCATAGGGTCGCCGCGCCCGAAGACCTGCCGCCGCGTGTGTACGGCGGGGCTACGGGTGGTCATCGTGGGGACCTCCCCACCGTCCGGGGTTACATGGGCCTTTCCTTCAGCGAGCAGGGTGAGCGGTCTTTCCAGGCCATCCTGCAGAAATACCCGGCTGACAAGAAGAAAGCCGCGCTCATCCCGACCCTCTGCCTCGCGCAGAAGGAGTGGGGTCATCTGTCACCCGAGGCGATGGAGTACGTCGCCGGACGGCTCGATGTCGCACCGTCCGAGGTGCAGAACACCGCGACCTTCTACACGATGCTCCTCAAGGAGCCGGTGGGCCGCTACCACGTGCAGGTGTGCACCAACCTCTCGTGTTTCCTCCGCGGTTCCGACGAGCTCATGCACCACTGCGAGAAGAAGCTCGGCATCCACCACGGCGAGACCACGGCGGACGGCCTCTTCACGCTAAACCACGTCGAATGCCTCGCGTCCTGTGGCACCGCGCCCATGATGCAGGTCAACGACGACTACTTCGAGAACCTCACCCCGGAGCGCGTCGATGAGCTCATCGAGGGCTGGCGCAAGACGGCGAGGAGCGACGCCCCATGAGCACCGACGCCAGCGCCGTCACTCCGTCTCCCGCGGTGAACACCCCGGTCCCGAAGGGCCTCCTGCTTCGTCGCCCCAAGGCGCCGCATCAGAACCTCGAAGGCATCGAGAGCGCCATGGCGCTCGGCGACTACAGCCGCCTGCGAAGCTGGCTGACGCCCGAAAAACGTGCGTCGATCACCGACGAGGTCAAGAAGGCTAACCTACGCGGTCGCGGTGGCGCCGGCTTCCCCGCCGGCATGAAGTGGAGCTTCATCGGCAAGGGCTACCCGCGTTACCTGGTCATCAACGCCGACGAAGGCGAGCCGGGCACCTTCAAGGACCGCTACTGGCTCGAAAAGGACCCGCACCCCCTCATCGAGGGCTGCATCCTCGCCGCCTATGCGCTCGAAGCCAACGTCGTCTACATCTACCTTCGCGGGGAGTTCATCCGCCCCTGCGAGGTGCTCGACCGTGCCATCGCTCAAGCTCGAGCGAAGGGTTACATCGGCAAGAACGTCCTCGGCACCGGTTTCGACCTTGAGATGCACACCCACCTCGGGGCGGGCGCGTACATCTGCGGAGAGGAGACGGCGCTCCTCGAGTCGCTCGAGGGCAAGCCGGGCCAGCCGCGCCTCAAGCCGCCCTTCCCGGCGGT
>JADMJS010000659.1 GCA_018780435.1 Myxococcales bacterium | reverse complement strand
CTTTCGAAGTTGACACCCCCGGGGGCCGCTCGTACAACACGCCGCCATGTACGAGACCTCCGACATCCGCAAGAATCTCAAGTTCGAGCTCGATGGTGACCCCTACGTCGTCGTCGACTTCCAATTCGTCAAGCCGGGCAAGGGCACTGCGTTCACGCGCACGCGCATCCGAAACCTGAAGACGGGCCGCACGCTGGAGAAGACGTTCAAGACCGGGGAGCAGCTCAAAGAAGTCGCCCTCGAAGAACGCGACGTTCAGTACCTCTACAACGACGGTGCGACGTACACGTTCATGGACAACGACAACTACGAGCAGGTCGAGATCGGCGCCGACTTCCTCGACGACGCGAAGAACTTCCTCCTTGAGAACATGCGCGTGAAGGTCCTCTTTCACGACGGGTCCCCGATCAGCATCGAGCTCCCGACCTTCGTGGACCTGCTGATCACGTACTGCGAGCCGGGCGTCCGCGGCGACACCGCCACGGGCACCACCAAGCCCGCCACGCTGCAGACCGGCGCGGTGGTCAACGTGCCGCTCTTCATCAACGACGGTGAAGTCATCCGTATCGACACGCGCACCGGTGAATACAACAGCCGCGTGAAGTAGTCGCCCTCGCGTCCCGGGCGCGCCCCCCTCCCCCCTCAGCACCCGCAGCCACCATGCCGCTCTACCGGGTCGTCAGTCGTTCCGCTGGCCCCGATCTCGGGAGCATAGGCGCGAGTCGTGTCGACGCCGCGCTCAGTGGCCCGGACGGTGTCATCCACGCGACGATCCCGGAGCACGTCGCGCTCGGCGATCTCGTGGACGCCTCCGGCGCCCTCGTCGCCCGAAACACGTCGTCGCTCCCCCTCGACCAGCAGGATTGGTGGCGCCTCCACCGAGTCGGCAAGAACCTCTCGGAGCGTCACCGCATCGTGCGCGCGATCCGGGCTTGGTTCGACGCCGAGGGCTTCCTCGACGTCACCACACCGGCGATGGCGCGTTCGCCCGGCCTCGAAGTCCACTTGGCCGCGTTTCCGGTCAAAGACCGCTTCCTCATCACCTCGCCCGAGTACCACATGAAGCGGCTGCTCTCGGCGGGCTGGGACCGCCTGGTCTTTCACGGCCGCGCGTTCCGAGACGACGAAGCCGGGCGCCACCACCACGGCGAGTTCACGATGCTCGAGTGGTACAGGGCCTTCGCCGAACCTTCGGACATCATGGGCGATATCGCGACGCTCGTCGCCATCGCGACGGGACGCGAACGCACCTGGACGACGCTCCCAGTCCGCGCCGCAGTCGCAAAGTACGCTGGGCTCTCGCCGCGAGAGGACGACCCCGAGCGCCTGCTGCGTGCCCTCGTCGAGCACGTCGAGCCCGCCATCGCGGAGCTCGGCGCCGTGTTCTTGACCGAGTGGCCGCGCGCGCTCGCCAGCCTGGCTCGCCTAAACGCCGACGATCCGACCGTAAGCGACCGCTTCGAGGCCTACCTCGATGGCGTGGAGCTCGCCAATGGCTTCGGCGAGCTGACCAACGCCCAGGAGCAACGCGCCCGGCTCGAGCAGGACCAGGCGGAGCGTCGCGCGGCAGGCCTGCCGATCTATCCCATCGACGAGGCCTTCCTCGGCGCGCTCGAAGCCGGCCTGCCCCGCTGTACGGGCGTGGCGCTCGGGCTGGACCGTCTGATCATGATCGCGCTCGGCGCCAGCAGCCTCGACGACGTCGTCGCGTTTCCCCCGGCGCTCGCGTGACGAGACCGCTGACGAGCCACCTCCGCGGCCGGGTCGTCGCACTCATCGCCGGGCTCACGCTGGGCGGTCGCGCCCTTGACCTCGTGAACGCGCCGGACGCGACGCCGCCACCGGCAGACGACTCCGACGCGGCGCTTCATGCCGCCTGGCAGGCCAGCGCCGCCGCCGCGCTGGCGCAGCGGGTTGGCGCGACGGTCCTGAACCCCGCCACGGACGTCGCGTTCCTCCAGCCGCCGTCGCTGTTCCGCCGTGGACTCGTCGTGGCGCTCGCGACGCCGCTCAACGGTCGCCTTCGCGATCTATGGCGCTTCGAAGCCCGCGCGACCCCTGGCGGCCGGGTCTTCGACCTCGCGTGGACGGTGAACCTCTCCCGCACCTCCGACGCGGACGATCGGCTGCTCGCGGTCGCGCCCGACGCCCCGTGGGCGGCCACGGCCGTCTTCGTCGACGATCAGCTCGCCGCGCTCGAGGTCCGCGACTTCGCGGGCGAAAGCGCCGAGCGGGATGGGACCGCCACTTGGCCGTGGCTACAGCGGACGATGGCCGCCATCACGAACGTGGAGCAGACGGGCGATCGACGCGGGATTGGGCTCGAGCACATCGACGTACGCCCTTCGGTCTCCGGCGCCTTCGCGCTCACCTTCGAAGGGAGCTCGGCGACCGTGTCGGTCACTCGGGACGAGCGCCGTTTCGTGATCTTCGACACGGCGGGCCCCTTCGTCCCACGGATGGCCGACATCTCCGCCACCGAAGGACCGCTGGCGTTCACACTCGCGCCGCCCGAACAGAAGATGCAGATGGAGCTGCTCAACTGGATCGCGGACCGTGGCCGTGGCTTCGCGGACCAGGGGCTCGCGCCGGAGTGGCTCGGCTCTTCCGTGGAGCTCGCCAAGGAGGTCTACTTCGAGGCCAAAGCCGTCAAGGCCTCGGTGGATGAGCTGAGCCTCGGTGACGCGGCGCCGGACGAAGGCACGCCCATCGACGCACCGGCCGCGGTGGCGGCGCGCGAGGAGACGGTGCAGGAGGCCGTTCAGCTCGCGCGGCGGCAGCTCGACTCCGAGGACATCGCGTGGCCGCCCGCGCCGCTGGCGCCCTTGCTCGATCCGGCGTGGGAGGGAGAAGGGCTCTGGAGCGCGGTCGGTCCCGAGCGAATGACGGCCGCGCCACATGGGCGGCCCTTGGTCTACGAGACCTTCGTCCGGCCCGAGGCGGACTACGCCCGAAAGGCGGTGCGGCTCTACGCTTGGGATCCCCGTTATCTGGAACTCCGAATGCGCTCGGGCACCCACGAGCCCGTCCCGCAGACGGCTGCCCGCGGCGACGGCCGCATCCCCCGCGAGGGTGATGACCTCGCGCGTGTCGTCATGGCGTTCAACGGCGGCTTTCAGACCACCCACCGGGCTTTCGGGATGATGGTGGACCGACAGGTGCTCCTGAAGCCTCGCACCTACGGCGCCACCATCGCGCTCCTCGACGACGGCAGGCCCGCGCTCGGCACCTGGATGAAGAGAGCGGCGATCCCGCCGGAGTTCGTGAGCTTCCGGCAGAACCTCGAGCCCCTCATCGAAGACGGGACCTTCAATGCGTACCGGCGTGTCCGCTTCGGCGGCACCGAGAACGTCGCGGGCGCCAAAGACGGCTGGACCGTCCGCAGCGCCATCGGTGTGACCGCCGCCGGACACGTCATGTATGGCTATGCGGAGTATGCGAACGAGAAGGCCCTCGCGAAGGCGCTGAAACACGCGGGGTGCATCTACGCCATCCACCTCGACATGAACCCGGGGCACACGGGCCTCGAGTTCTATCGGCACCTCCGCGGCGAGGAGTCCCCGGAAGTGCCCGAGAACCTTCGGGAGTTCCCCGTGGCCGCGACCTCCCCCGACGCGACCCCGGCCGCGGGCGGCTCGGTCACGCCGCCGCCCATTCGCATCGAAGGACGACAGGGCCACCCGAACATCCGCCACATGAACCGGCCGACGCGTTATCTCGGCACGGACTACCGCGACTTCTTCTATCTCGTGACCCGGGCCGCGTTGCCACCGGCGCCGCTACCCGGTCAGTCGACCGCGTGGCTCACCTCCGAGCTCCCGATTGGCCCCGATCGGCCACCCCGCGCGGCTTTTGCCAGTGTGAGCGCAGGAGCGGCCGCCGGGGTCGAGGT
>JADMJS010000737.1 GCA_018780435.1 Myxococcales bacterium | reverse complement strand
AAGCCTGGATCATCTGGTGGTCCTCCGAAGACACGTGGTCACGCTTCCTCACTCGAGTTCATCAGCCCGGCAGGCGCGGTGCCGCCTCGCCGGCGGGAGCAGCTTCACCATGACCGACGACAAGAAGGCGAGCACGCGGCGTGAAGGCCGGCATGGGCTGATCTTCAAAGACCGACTCCTCGACTCGGCCGGCGTCGGCGACGCCGTGGAACGGCTCGCGGACAGCATCGCGGCGCGACAAGGGACCATCCCAGGTGCGCTGCCCGGCATCTCGCTGGTGGGTGTCCACTCGGGCGGGGTGCCCCTCGCGAAGCGACTCGCGGCGGCACTCGAAAGGCGGGGGCACGACACCGAAGACGTCGGCATGATCGACATCACGCTCTACCGCGACGACGCGTTCCTGGGGCTCCCTCAGCCCATCGTCGGCCAGACCGACCTCGACTTCGACATCAGCGGGCGGCGCCTCATCCTCATCGATGACGTGCTCTACACCGGGCGCACCATCCGCGCGGCCCTCGATGCGCTCATCGACTTCGGCCGCCCACGGTGTATCGAATTGGCCGTCCTGGTCGACCGCGGGCACCGAGAGCTGCCTATTCAACCTGACCACGTCGGGCTGCGCGTCACGACGACGCGCAACGAGTCGGTCCGCGTCGGCCTCGTCGAGCTTGGCGATCCGGAAGACGAAGTCATCCTCGAGGAGCGACGCCCATGACCCGCGCGTTCGAGCTGAGACACCTCCTCGGTCTCGAAGGGATGGCCCCCGGGACCATCACCGAGCTCCTCGATCTCGCGACGCGCATGAAGGAGATCGGAGAGCGCCCGCTGAAGAAGGTCCCGTCGTTGCGCGGCAAGACCGTGTGCACGCTCTTCGTCGAAGCGTCCACCCGGACCCGAACGAGCTTCGAAGTCGCGGCCAAGCGCCTGTCGGCCGACACCATGAGCCTCACGGCGACCGCGAGCTCGCTCACGAAAGGCGAGACACTGCTCGACACCGCCAAGAACCTCGAAGCGATGGGGCCCGACATCATCATCCTGAGGCACAGCGCTGCGGGCGCGCCCCACTTTCTCTCGCGGCACGTTCGGGCGGCCGTCGTGAACGCCGGCGACGGCCGTCATGAACACCCCACCCAAGCCTTGCTCGATCTCTTCACCATCCGAGAGCGTCTTGGGCGCCTCGCCGGCCTCGACGTCGCGATCGTCGGCGACATCGCGAACAGCCGCGTCGCCCGCTCGAACATCTTTGCCCTCGGCGCGATGGGCGCACGTGTACGCGTTTCCGGGCCCGGGACCATGTTGCCGCCGGGGCTCGAACAGCTCGGCGTCACGGTCCACCGGCAGATCGAGACCGCCATCGAAGGCGCCGACGTGGTGATGATGTTGCGCATCCAGAAAGAGCGCATGGGCAGCGACCTCTTCCCGAGTGATCGCGAATACTTCCGGCGCTTTGGGCTCACCCGCGAACGGCTACGGCTGGCCCGCCCGAACGCGCTGGTCATGCACCCGGGGCCCATCAACCGAGGCGTCGAGATCACCGCCGACGTGGCCGATGGACCCGAGTCCGTCATCCTCGATCAGGTGAAGAACGGTGTCGCCGTCCGCATGGCGGTGCTCTACGTCCTCGCTCAACGGAGCGCCGGTGACTCGCTCCCGGCGGTGGGTGACGCGTCATGACCATCCTCGCGCACAAGCGCCGCACCCAGCCCCACCGCAACGACACCGACGGTCGCCTCGTGCTGACCGACGGCCTCGTCGTGGATGGCGACGATCTACCCTCGGGTGGGCGTCCCGCACACGTCGCTATCGAAGGCGGCCGGATCGCGTTCGTAGCCGCCGAGCTCCCGAGCGAGTGGCGTGAGGCGCCCCAACTCGACGCGGCAGGCGCATGGGTCCTCCCGGGCTTCATCTGCCTCCGCAGTCACGTGGGCGAACCCGGCTACGAGTGGCGTGAAGACGTCGCGACGGCCAGCCTCGCCGCCGCCGCGGGCGGCTTCACCACGATCTGCGCGACGCCGGACACGAGCCCGGTGAACGACGTCCGCGCCGTCACCGAGCAGCTCATGACGCGCGCCGCCGCCGCGGAGGGGGCCACCGTCCTCCCGGTCGGCGCCGCGACCCGTGGCCTCGAAGGCCGCCACCTCGCCGAGATGGGCGATCTCGAGAGCGCCGGGTGTGTGGCGGTCTCCACCGGCGACCTGTCGGTCGAGAGCGCCCAGATGATGCGCCGCATCCTCGAGTACGCCCGGTCCATCGGCCTCCGCGTCTTCACGTCGCCTGCCGACGTCTCCATGGCGCGTGGCGGTCTCATGAACGAAGGGCTCGCGTCCCTCCGCCTCGGACTCCCCGGCATCCCAGCGGAAGCCGAGAGCGTGGCGATTCTCCGCGACGGCATCCTCTCGCGGCTCGCGGAGTGGCCGCTCCACTTCCAGCGGGTCTCCACCGCCGACGGCGTGAGGGCGCTCGAACACCTAGCCGAGCTCGGCATCCCCTTCACCGCCGACTGCACGCCCCACCATCTCTGGTTCGATGAGAGCGTCGTCGCGGGCTTCGACGCCGTGACCCGCGTCGTCCCCCCGCTTCGTAGCGTTCGGGACGTGACCGCGCTGCGGGGCGCGGTCGCGTCGGGGCTCATCACCGCCGTCGCTACCGACCACGCGCCGCGCACGCGCCTCGAGAAGTGGGTCGAATACAGCGACGCCAGCCCCGGCACTGCAGGGCTCGAGACGGCGCTCGGGGCCTTGCTCGAGCTCGTGAGACGCGGAGCGCTCCCGCGCGCCGCCGCCCTCCGCGCCTTGACCCGGGGCCCGGCCGACGTGCTCGGTCGAACGGACTTGGGGCGCTTGACCCCTGGCGCTCGCGCGGACCTGACGCTGGTCGACGCCGACGTGCCGTGGCGCGTCGAAGGCGCTCGACTTCGCAGCCGGGGAGAGAATCATCTGTTCGAAGGAGCCGCCCTCACGGGCCTCGTTCGAAGCACCGTCGTCGCCGGCCGCCCCGTGACCGTGAATGATATAGAAGCAGAAGAGGTAAAGCGTGCCTATCGGTAGACATGGAATTCCCGCCCGTCTTATTTTGGCCAATGGGCGTTCCTTCGATGGATGGGCTCTCGGCGCGACGGGGGTGACCACCGGCGAGCTCTGCTTCAACACCAGCTTGTCCGGCTATCAGGAGATCCTGACGGATCCGAGCTACGCCGGCCAGATGGTCGTCATGACCTACCCGGAGCAGGGCAACACCGGCGTCGTGCCTGGCGAGGACGACGAGTCCTCGCGCATCTACGCGACCGGCTTCATCACCCGCGAGATCTCCCCGGTCGCCTCGAACCACCGCTCCACCGGCACTCTCGAGGGTGCGCTCGCGGCGCGCGGCATCGTGGGCATCACGGGCATCGACACCCGCGCGCTCACCATCGAGCTCCGTACCCACGGCGCCCAGAACGCCGTCATCGCGAGCCCGTCGGATGATCCGACTGCCGAAGACCGCGCGCTCGCCGCCCTCGGGAGCTGCCGGGACATGTCGGGCGCCGATCTCGCGACCGGCGTCTCGACCCTCGTTCCGTACCGCTGGACGGAGCCCCTGTACGGCGACACGCGCCCCGTCGACGGCCCGGGGCGCTTCCGCGTCGTCGCGATGGACTTCGGCATCAAGCACAACATCCTGCGCCACCTCGTCTCGGCCGGCTGCGACGTCGAGGTCGTCCCCTCCTCCACCTCGGCGGCGGCGATCCTGGCGAGAGAGCCGGACGGCGTGTTCCTGAGCAACGGTCCGGGTGATCCCGCGGCCGTCACGGACGCGATCGAGACCGTGCGCACACTGCTCGGTCGCCTCCCGATCTTCGGGATCTGCCTCGGCCACCAGATCGCCGCCCTCGCGCTCGGGGGCAAGACCTACAAGC
>JADMJS010000061.1 GCA_018780435.1 Myxococcales bacterium | reverse complement strand
CATGAGCGCTTTCACCGTCGTTATGCGGGTCTTTCCGTCGACGACCATTCTCCGTGCGCGCCTTCCCTGATCTCGGACCCCGCCCGCCGAGGTGAGCTTCACCCTGTCGCGGAATCGGATAGGAGGTTAGCCACGGGACTCGGCTGGAGCAACGATTCACTTGAGGAGATTTATCGAGACGCGATCCACATTCGTCGACCGACCCGGCGCTCGCGTGGTGCCGCGCCCCCGATCGGGTCGCGCTGGGGCGCGGCTCGGGCGCTCATCTGTGGCCTTGCGTCATGCGAACGGGTGGTCCAACCTGCCGCCGTGATTGACCGTTCGGTGGAGCCTTCCGTGGAACTCGTGGACGAGGCGGCCCACCGCCCGCCGCCTCGAGAGCCCGATTCGATTCGCTTGCGATGGCTGGCGCGTCTGCCGTGGGCAGCACTCTTCACTGTGGTCTTTGCGCTACACCTCCCCGCCGTTAGCAACTACCTCGACAACGACGACGCTTGGAACTACGTCCTCGAAGCCGAGCTCGCCCTGAATGGCTTCGAGAGCGCGTTCGTGAAGGGTGGGAACTACCTGCTCTATCAGAATCTGCACCGCCTCATCCCCGACCTCTCATGGATCCCGCGCTACGCCTTCTTTGACTTGTGGATGCCGGGCTGGAAGCTCCCGAGCATCACTCTCCATGCTCTGAACTCGGTCCTGGTCAGCCTGTTGGCGCTCAGCATCACCCGGCGAGTCGGGCACGAGCGCCGCGACGCCGCGATCCTGGCGGGTCTCCTGTACGGGCTCTCGCCCGTTCACGCGCAGCCGGTGACGTGGGTCGGCGGGACCTACGATCTCTTCCTCGGCCTGTTCACCTACTCGGCGCTGCTGGCCTTCGACAGGGGGCGTCGCTGGTTGACGATGGCGTTGGTCATTGGCGCGTGTATGTCCAAGGAGCAAGGCATTTTGGTGGCGCCCGTCTTGGGCCTCCATTGGCTGTGCTTCTCTCGGCGCGACGGAGTGCGCGCCGGTCTACGCATGGTCGTCCCGAGTGTCCTCGGCGCTGTGGCCGTATTCGGACTCCGCAAGCTCCAGATGGCGGCCGCAACAGTCACTCTCGACCCGATGCTGACGCGAAGCCTGGAGCTTGACGCCGTCGGACTCCTTCACGACGCACCCCTGTCCGCCTTCTCCGCGGTCGCGTTCCCTCTGCGAGAGTTCGGCGCCTTACCGGCGTGGGCCTTTGGAGCGGCCGGGGCGGGAGCCATCGTCCTCGGCGCCCTGTCGCCAGTCTTCGGTCGAGTGGGGATTGGGCTCAGGCAACGCCTCCCCATTCTGCTGTTCTGCGCCCTGAGTGCGGTCGCATTCATGGTGCCCGTGGCGGTCATGCGGGAGTTCGGCAAGCCGCTCGGACTCGAAGCGATCTTGTTCAACGACCGCTACTTGATGCTCTCCCACGCCTTCGTCTCGGTGGTCGCCGGTTGTGTACTGCTCTCGACGGGCTCACCCACTCGTCGCGTGGTCGCCGTGCTCCTCGCTCTCCTGACCTTCTGGAGCGCCATCAATGCGGTCGCCTTGTCCGTACGCGGCAAGAGCCCAGCCGAGCCGCTCGTGGAGGCGATACTCAGTCTCCGGGGACCGTCGAAAGGCGGGTCGGTCAAGAGGCTACACCTGCTCACGAACCACTACCGTGAGGAGACCTTTCGCGTCGCGATGTCACGCTGGGCCCTCGAGAGGACGGGCGTGGAAGTGCGGTGGGTTCAGCGGGGCATTTGGCGCGTCCTGATGAGGCAACCCGACCGAACGGACGGGCTCGACTTCCTCGATCTCTATATTCGCGCTCGAAAGGAGCGCTTCGACCCGAGCGAGGTCGACCCGAACACCGACGTCGTCATGCTCCTCGAAGACGCGAGCCCGGCGGAGAGCCACACCGTCACCACCGTGACGCTGCCTGCACCGGGGCCGAGAGCCACCGCCGTTCCGACGTCGTTGAGCCTGGAAGCGACGCTCCAACCCACGACGCTCTCGTTCACCACGGACCAGAGCAAACAGGGGAGCATCACGTTCAGCATTGGCGCCGTGGAGAGCACGCCCCGCGGCTGGCGTCGTCGCGCGTATGCCTGGCTTCCGGGCGCCATCGACGCCGAGAGCACGGTCGGCTTCCGGATCACCTACACCGCCACGGCACGACGCGAGGCGGGCGCCTATCAACGCGCGTTCCAGTACGGATACCTCGAGCTGCACTGGACGAGCCGCCTGCAGAACCCTGACCGCACCTGGGTCGTCATGCCCATCATGTTCGATGGCCAGAAGCACGTGGAGACCCTTTGGGTCGACATCGATCCGGTCTGGCGCGCGTCCGGCGGCATCGGCGCAATCGGCATTCACCCGCTCGACCGCGCTGGCGAGATTCGTATCCACGGCATCGACGCGCTCGTCGTGCCAAAGCGGCGCACTCTCTACTGAAGCTCGCCGGCCCGACCTCGAGGGAGCGCCATCATTTCGGGTATTTTGACCGTCGGGCTTGAAGGAGCGCCACGGGCGCGCTTTCATAGCGCGGCAGCTCCCCCGGTACGCCGGAGGCGAGACGATCACCCCCGACGGAGAAGCGGCAAGGTTCATGAAGGAGTGGGTCACCCCGATCATCGTCGTCGCCGTGCTCCTGGGCGCGGGCTTCGGCATCCGAACGCTCATCCTCAAGAAGGCGGCCACAACCGACGGGCAGGTCGCCGCGGGCGCGCCCCCGTCAGACGTGAAGCCCGGTGAGGAGCTCCTCAGCGCGCCGGACAAACGCGACCGGCCGGACCCAGACGACGAGAACACGTGGCGCGAACAATATCACCCGTTCATCGGCTACCCCGAAGAGGCCGGTCCAGCCGACGCCGTGAAGAAGCTGACTCCTGACGGGACGCCCGAGTTCCCGCTCGATGAGATGGTCACCATCCCCGCTGGCGAGTTCGTCATGGGCGACTCGGGCGTTCCCTTTGCGGCGCCGCAGCGCAAGGTGTTCGTCGAAGGTTTCCGCATCGACCGCTACGAAGTCACGAATGCGCAGTACAAAGCCTTCATCGATGCTACGGGTCACCCGCAGCCCGAGCTCGTGGACAGCTTCGCGGCCGACTGGTCCTGGCGCGAGAAGATGTACCCGAAGGGGCGCGGCAACCACCCGGTGGTGCTCGTCTCGCTCGAGGACGCGATCGCCTACTGCAGTTGGGCGAAGAAGCGCCTCCCAACAGAGGCCGAGTGGGAGAAAGCGGCGCGCGGACCCAGCGGCAACCGCTTCCCGTGGGGAAACAAGTGGGATGGTCGCAAGTCGATGACCATGATCAAACTCTCAGGGCCACTCAAAGACGAGCCGGCCTACATCGAGTGGGTCAAGAACTTCCCCTTCGACCCGAACCCGTCGATGTTCCCCGTCGGCAGCATGCCAGACGACCAATCTCCCTTCAAAGTCATGGACATGCACGGCAATGTTCAGGAGTGGGTCGCCGAGCCGTTCCGCCCGCCGCCCGGGGGCGACGAGACGGAGTCGTCCATCTACGGCGAGAAAGATGTCGTCGTGGTCAAGGGCGTCGGCTTCTCGTCACGCGACTACGCCGCCCCGCTGTCGGCGCGCTTCCCTTACCCGGGTACCTACCTGGACGACGGCATCGGCTTCCGCTGCGCGGCGGACTTGTAACTCGCCACTGAGCCGTGTGTGTCGACGAAAGGCCTCTCGCGGAGGCTGCGGAGGCGCTGAGGAGAGGGCGGGAGCGCCGCCGACTCCCGGGGAGCCGGCGGCCACGTCGCGGATCAGCGTGCGACGTCGACCCGGAATACGCGCCCTTTCTTCATCTCAGTGAAGTACAGGGCTCCGCTCGCGGCGTGAATGGTCATGCCGGCGAGGGCGCCGGGCTCGAGCCCGGTGTCGAGCTCGTTCAGCA
>JADMJS010000028.1 GCA_018780435.1 Myxococcales bacterium | reverse complement strand
AACTCTCGCCAGGAAGACCGTTCGATCATGCCGATCTACGAGTATCAGTGCCCGGACTGTTCGGGCGAGTTCGAGCTCATGCAGAAGGTGGGGGCCGAGGCGCCACCGTGCCCGAAGTGTGGTGGCACGAAGACGGCACGAATGCTGTCGCGGACGTCGTTCGTGCTCAAGGGAGGCGGTTGGTACAAAGACGGCTACTCCGGCACCAGCAATCAGAAGGGGAGCAGCAGTTCGAGCAGCAGCTCCAGCAGCAGTTCGAGCAGCCCGGCGCCCGCCACACCCGCGCCGAGCACCACCAGCAGCGACTCCTGACGTCTCCCGGTCGCCGCGCCGCACGTGGCTGCGCGCAGGTGACGCCGCGGCAGCCCTCGATCGTGGGCTCGGCCAGGGGTGACTCCGCGAGCACAGCGCTATATCCTGCGCGCCGTGACCAAGCCCCCTACTAGCGACCTCTCGTCTTCCGTGCGCCCCGTCGACTCGTCGGCGGATCCGCAGCACCTCTTCCCCACGTTCGAGACACTCGACGAGCCCATACGGTCGCGGCTCGCGCTCGCGATGAGCGCCGCACGCGAGGCGGGGGCGATCCTGCTCGGCCATCTCGGCCGGCTCGAAGCCGTCGAACACAAGAGCGCCATCGACCTCGTCACCAAAGCCGACCGCGAGAGCGAGGCGATGCTCCAGGCGCGGGTCGCCGCGTCGTTCCCGCAGGACGGGTTCCTCGGGGAGGAGGGCGGGAGCGCCACCAGCGACTCCGGGTGGGACTGGATCGTGGACCCGCTCGACGGGACCACGAACTTCGTCCACACCTTCCCCTTCTTCATGGTGTCCATCGGCGTCCGCCAGGAAGCGACCCGTACCATCGGCGTGTGTTACGCGCCCGTGCACGACCAGCTCTTCGTCGCGGTGCTTGGAGCCGGCGCTTTCCGCAATGGGCGCGCCATCCGCGTCAGCCGAGCTGCCGCGCTGAATGAAGCGCTCGTCTGCACCGGATTCCCGTACAGCCGGCGTGAGCTGGTCGACGATCTCCTCCCGAAAGTCGCGCGAGTGCTCCGGACCACGCGTGGCCTGCGCCGTACCGGCTCGGCCTGTTACGACCTGTGCCTCGTCGCGTCGGGCGCGATCGACATCTACTTCGAACAAGGGCTGAAACCCTGGGATCTGTGTGCCGGCACGCTCATCGCCGAAGAGGCCGGTGCGCACATCACCGGGTACGACGGCGGGGCCTTCGAGCTCTTCGGCAGCGATCTCGTCGTCACGAACGGCGTCGTTCACGACGACGCCCTGAACGTGATCCTCGCAGGCACGACGGCGACGACTCCGGCCAAAACGGGCGCGTGACGACGCGGCGGACCACATCGGCGGCCCACGTCGCTCTGCTCGGCGCGGCCGTCATCGGGCTGCTCCTCGGCTGCGCCCGACCGGTGGAGCGCGTCGCGTTCGACGCGGAGCTGCTCAGCGCCGAGCGGCGGCTCTCCGAAGGGCCTCCCGCCGAGGCGGAACATCGCTTTCGAAAGCTGGCCCGCCGCGCCAAGGACGACGAGGAGCGCGTGGAGATGCTCCTCAGAGCCGCGGAGGCGCGGCGTCGCGTGGGAACGCCGGAGGCGCTCGACGAGGCACGGCGAGAGCTAGCCGCGCTCATGGCGGAGGCGAGTCGGCTCGAGGTCGACGTCGAACTTCGGGCGAAGATCGGGCACGGGATCGCGCGGCTCAGCCTCGACCTCGGCGACGAGCCGCGGGGGCGGCGAGAGCTCGTGGAGGTGGTGGACTCCTTCCCGAGCACGGCCTACGCGGCGCGCGCCCTTCAGCTCTACGGCGCGCGCCTGAAGGAGGAGGATCCGCTGGTCTGGGCCGACTTCTGCGAGACGCGCTATCGGCGCGATCCGAAGAGCGCCCTCGCCGACCAATTCGCCTGGGAGTCCGGCCGTGTCCATTTCGAACGCGACACACCGGAGGACGACGTCGTCGCCGAACGCGCGTTCGAGCGCGTCCTTGCCGGCTGGACCATCCGGACGAGCGGCTTCTGGGACGACGCGCTCTGGGATCTCTCGCTCATCTACCATCGGCGCGGCCGCGTTGCCGACGAGCGCGCCCTGCTCGAGTCCTTCATCGCCGAACGCGTCGAGGCCAGCGCGCCCGGCAGCTACGAACACGTCAACTTCAAGTTCGCGTGGATGCGTATCGGCAAGCTCCTGCTCGAGGACCTCCGGCAGCCGGCCGAGGCGGCCCGGTGGTTTCAGGAGTTCCCGGCCGTCTTCAAATGGGCGCGTATCCGTGACGAAGCGCGTTACTGGGAGATCCGGGCGTGGGAGCAGGCCGGCGAGCCTGAGCGTGCCGCCGCAGCGCTAAAACAATTGGCCGCCGACTTTCCGGACTCGCGCTGGCTCGGGCGCCTCGACTCGGGGGACGCGCGATGACAGCGCCTATTCTCGCGGCGCGAGGGCTATCGAAGCGCTTCGGCTCCCGGCAGGTCATCGACGGGGTCGAGCTGGCGGTGGCGAGGGGCGAGATCTTGGGCATCGTCGGCCCTGGCGGCGCTGGCAAGACCGTGCTCCTGAAGCTGCTCGCCGGTCTCATCACGCCCGACGAAGGCACCGTTCATGCCTTTGGCCACGACTTCGCGCAGCAGGGCGCCGACCAACGCGCCGCGATCTGGGAGCGTTTCGGGGTCCTCTTTCAGAACTACGCGCTCTTCGACTTCATGACCGTCGGTGAGAACATCGGTTTCCCGCTCGAGCAGCGGCGACGCGGGGACGAGGTAGGCAAGGGCGCCGCCGCACTCTCGCGAAGCGCCGAGATCGCGGCGCGGGTGGCCGAGCGGCTACGCGAAGTCGACCTCCCGGGGACGCAGCACCTCTACCCAAACGAGCTGAGCGGCGGCATGAAGAAGCGGGTGGCCTTGGCGCGGGCCACCATCGCGGACGCCGACGTGCTGCTCTACGACGATCCGACGGCGGGGCTCGATCCCGTCACGTCGTCCAAGATCTTCGCGCTCATCGAGCGCCTTCACCCGGCGCGCACCGGACTCACCATCGTCGTCAGCCACGACATCGATCGCATGTTGCCGGTTTGCCAGCGTTTTCTCCTGCTCGACAAGGGGCGTATCCGCTTCGAGGGCGACCGCGTCGCGGCCGAGCTATCGACCGACAAGATGGTGCGCACCTTCTTCGACTCGTCGGCTCGGCTGAGCGACGCCGTGCCCAGGGCGGCGGTGTCGCCATGAACATCCTCGCGCGGGCGGGCGCAGCAGTCGCATCGAGTGTGCGCGGCGTCGGCCGCAGCGCCATCGGTGTCCTCGAAGAGCTCGGGGCGCTGACCATCCTCAGCGGACGCATCTTCCGCAGCTTCATCCCGCCGACACTCGACGGGCGGGAGACGTGGCGCGCCTTCTACAAGGTCGGCGTGAAGAGCTACGCGATCGTCGTGATGACCGCGATGTTCACCGGCGCCATCATGGTCATCCAGGCGGGGCAGTTCGTCGCGAAGGCGTCCGCGACGAGCTTCGTCGGGTGGGCTGCGGGTTTCGCCGTGCTGGCCGAGATCGGTCCCGTGCTGATCGGGCTCATGTTCAGCGGCCGCGTCGGCGCCAACAACACCGCCGAGCTCGGCACGATGGTCGTGACCGAACAGGTCGACGCGCTCCGGGCGCTCGCTATCGAGCCGCTCCACTACCTCGTGGCGCCTCGCGTCCTCGCGATGGTGGTCATGCTCTTCCTCCTGACCGCGCTCGGCGACCTCTTCGCGCTCATCGGGGGCGCCATCACCAGCGAGCTGCTCCTCGGCGTGCCAATGCGCGTGTTCATTCAGCAGGTGGTCGACGCGAACCTCGTGGACGAGTACCTGCTCGGACTCGTGAAGGGCTCCGTCTTCGGCCTCTCCATCGCCATCGTGAGCTGCCACTTCGG
>JADMJS010000730.1 GCA_018780435.1 Myxococcales bacterium | reverse complement strand
CAGGCCGGGCAAGGTGCGGACGTGGAGCTTCGAGACGCCGTCGTCGTTCACCGTGAAGGCCAGGTGGCGACCGGTCGGCGACAGCGCGAGCTCATCGACGTCCCAGGGGATGTCCTTCGAGATAGCGACGGGCGCGCCACCCTTCGGGTCGTGGTACCAGAGCGTCAGGAAATCACGTCCCTCATCGGACACGTAATAGACGCCGCGTCCATCGGGCGCGTACTTGAACGCCGTGAACGACGCCTTACCGCCGTCGACGGGGAAGAGGCGTAGCGTGCCGGTCTCGAGGTCGACCTCGCCCGGGTAGGCCTCATTGATGCTGACGAACTTGATGACGAGCAAGCGCTTTCCGTCCGGGGAGAAGTCGGCGGCGAGCCACGTGCCCCCCTCCGTGAGCACCGCCCGTGCCGGCGGCGCCGCCTGACCACCCGCCGTCACGGCCTGCATGTCGGCGACCCAGATGTCTGAGTCGGTGCCGTTGCGGGCCGTCGACGCCCAGGCGAGCTGCTTTCCGTCGCCCGACCAGAGCGGGTATTCGTTGCGGGTGCGGCGGGCGGGTTTCCCATCCGCGTCGCGTACTTCCGGCGTCGTCAGCAGCACGGTCTCGCGCGACGCGAAGTCGAACCAGTAGAGCTGCCAAAACTCCGAGCCGCCGACGTCCCGCCCGAAGACGAAGCCGCGGCTCGCTTTGCCCGGCTGAACGGCGACGGCGGACACGGGCTCCTTGAAGAAGGTGAGCTGCTCCCGCATGCCCAGGGGCGCGGTGACGCGGTGCGCCTGATTGGTCTCGCCGAAGCGCGTGAGGACGATGACGGCGTCGTTGCCCGCGAAGCCGCCGAGGATGGCGCCCCGGGTGTTCTGATATCGCGCCAAGCGCGCGACGAGCGACTCCGGAACGTCGGGGATGGCCTCACTGACGCGCACGCCGACTTCGACCCGCGTGACGGGCCCGTCGGCGCGGGCGGGCAGTGAGAGCGCCACGATCGTGAGCGTCGCGGCGCTCAAGCGGGTGAGGGTAAGAAGACCGACGTTTGGGGCGCGCATGCAGGCTCTCCGACAGGGACCAGGGTTCGAGGCGATGAGTTGTACCCGACGCTTGCGCGAAGTCGAACCCGTGCTTTCGCGCTCTCCGTAATTCGTTTAGGCTGGAGCCGTGCATTTTGCGACCCCCGAAGGTACCGCTCGTCTCCGTGATCGCTTCCTCTCACGAGGAGCCCATCCCGACGCCTACCGGCAGCTCGGTCGCACCGGGCTCATCGTCGGCGATGTCGGCTTCGGTGGATTTCGCATCTCCGACCGAATCCCCGACCACACCCACGCGCTCCACGACGCGTGGTCCTTCGGCGTGAACCTCTACGACACCGCGCCCACCTACGGCGGTGGCGCCAGCGAGCGCGCCTTGGGCCGCGCGATGGCGGAGTGGACGCGCGACGAAGTGGTCGTGCTGACCAAAGCCGGCTACGTCCAAGGGGAATCGCTGCGGCGCGTGTCCGAGAACGTCTCGCGTGGCCGCCCCTATCGCGGGGTCTTCTCGATCAGCGACGACGCGCAGTATTGCCTCGATCCGCGCTTCCTCGCGGACGAGCTGTCGGCCTCCTCGGCCCGCCTCGGGCTCACCTGCGTCGACGGCTTCCTGCTCCACAACCCGGAGACGTGGCTGCAGTTCGCTTCCGGCAGCCCATCCGAGCGCTGGACCGCCTTCCGCGAGCGCCTGCACGACGCGTTCGCGTGGGCCGAGACCATGGTCTCCGAGGGGCGATTCTCCTGGTACGGCGTGTGCTCGAACTCGCTCGTGGCGTCGTCCGACTCCGACGCCGACGGGATTGGGCTCGACGTGTTGCTGGAGATCGCTCGCGCTGCCGGCGGCGACGACCACCACTTCGCGATCATCGAGGTCCCATTCAACCTCCTCGAGCTCGAGATGGCGCTCCCGTCGAGCCACTCGGTCATTGACTCGGCGGCAGTCGCGGGTCTCGGCGTCGTGACGCTGCGGCCCCTGAACGCGATGGGAAACCGCGGGCTGATGCGCCTCGCCGACCTCGAGCTCACGGCGACGCCGCCGCGGCTCGATCTGGCCCGACGCGAGCTCGAGAGCCTCGAGACCGAATATGCGGAAGGCATCGGTCGCGCCCTCGCCAGCGCGGGAATCCCCGCCCCCGACTTCCGTTTCTCACACGATCTCGTGAAGCGGGCCGAGGACATCTCCGAGCCCGTTCGTTTCGGCGAATGGGTGCAGGGGCGCCTCACCACGGACCTCGGCAACATCGTTCAAAACTTCGAGACGCGCCTGTCGCCGCCAATGCGAGCCGCGTTTCGTTTCTGGCTCGAACGGTACGTTGACGGCCTCACGATGCTCTCCGGCGCCCTCCACGCCCAGAACGTGACGCTCGCCAGCGCTCGCACGACACGACTCCGCCATTCGGTCGAAGCGTGGTTCCGGGGCGACAGCAACAAAGGCCAACCGGGAGCGGCGCTCTCCACCTCGCAGTTCGCCGTGCGAAGCGTCCTCGGCGTGCCCGGTGTCTCGACAGTCCTCGTCGGGATGCGGCGGCCTGAATATGTGCGCGACGCGGCCGACATTCTGAGGTCGCCACGCGGCCAGCTCCTCGTCGATCCCCTAGCCGCCGCCCGTGCCGGAGAAGAGCCATGGTAGGTCGGCGTCCTCTCCGGCTGGCGAGGGCCTCGGCGCTACTCCTCACGACCCTAATGTCGGTGGCCGGCTGCAAAGAGACCGCGATCATCAAGATCGCCGCCGACGCCGCGCCGATCGCCACCTCAGACGTGAAGATCATTGAGCCCGGATCGTGTCCGCCCGGCCAGTCGCTCGGCTGCGTGAACGTCTACGGCCGGAAGGTCTGCAATGACGAGGGGACGGCCTACGTCGAGCTCCCCTGCGGGAGCGGCGAGCTCTGCCTCGGCGACGATCAGTGTATCCCCGCGATCTGCATCCCGAATGACCGCATCTGCGTCGGCATCCATCGCGTCGGCGAGTGCGTCGCCGATGGCTCACGTTACGAGTCGATCGAGTCCTGTGGCCCCGGTCTCACCTGCGAAGATGGCAACTGCATCTCGACCTGCACGTCCGGGCAAAAAGCCACGACGAACGTCGGCTGCAACTACGCGCTCGTCGATCTCGGGAACTTCGAGTCCGGTCCCCAGAACGAAGCGACGGACAAACCCGTCCTGGTCGTGGTGAGCAACGTCTCGGGGTCGGCCGACGCAAAGATCTCCATCCTGTCGCGCAAGACCGGCCTGCCGATCGAGTACCCGGCGGCCGACCTCATCGTGCCGAAACAAGATCTGCGCACTCTGCTGCTCCCGACGAAGCAAGCGCTCCTGACGACGGCACACAGCCTCGACTCGTGGCTCCTGACGAGTGATCAACCCATCACCGTCTCGCTCATCAACCCGGAGAACGGGCTCGACGTGCGGTCGAACGACGCCACCCTGCTCTTCCCGACCGACGCGCTCGGCAGCAAGTACATCGTGATGGGGTGGGAGAGCATCTGGAGCAGCGCGCAAGGCTTCGACGCCGAAGGTTTCCCCATCTACGGCTTCCCGAGCTACGTCACCATCGTCGCGACCGCGTCGGGCGAGACGACCGTGCAGGTCACGCCCGCGAGCGACGTCCGCGCCGGTAAAGAGCTCGACGGATCCGCCATGAGCCGACTCCCAGCCGGCAAAGTCCGCACCCACGTAATGCGCGAAGGTGAAGTGCTCAACTACGCCCTCGAGCCGCGGGTCGGCACTGGGGACTTCACCGGAACGACCGTCGAATCAGACCGCCCCATCGCGGTCTTCTTCGCGCACAACTGCGGCTTCGTCCCCGACATCAACACGCCCTTCTGCGACCACATGGGTCACCAGCTCGCGCCCATCGACACGTGGGGCAAGACCTACATCGC
>JADMJS010000312.1 GCA_018780435.1 Myxococcales bacterium | reverse complement strand
CTGTTGGACTCGAACCAACGACCCGCGGATTAACAGTCCGCTGCTCTACCAACTGAGCTAAGCCGGAATGGTGCGGCGTTGCCGTCGCACGTGGGGGCGGTTTATGCCTTCGGGTGGGCGGGGCTGTCAAGCCTGCGGTTGTGCTTTTTTGGGGTTAGGGGTTCGGGATGAACTGGTAGCCAGCGCCGCGGTGGGCCAGGAAGTGGGTGGGCTCGGCGGGGTTCTTTTCGAAGTAGCGGCGCAGGCGGACCAGGAAGTTGTCGACCGTGCGGGTGTTTGGGTAGTTGCGGAGCTTCCAGACGCGCTCGAGGAGCTCGGAGCGGGTGATGACGCGGCCCGGGTTCTGGGCGAAGTAGGCGATGAGGTCGAGCTCGAGTTGGGTCAGGGTGAGGCGTTCGCCCCGGACCGTGACGATGTGGGTGTCGAAGTCGATGAGGGCGTCGCCGAAGGCCAGGGTGCGGGTGTTCGGGGGCGGGGCTTCTCGCTGGCGCTCCCAAGCGCGGCGGCGGAGGGCCGATCGGACGCGGGCGAGCAGCTCTTTCAGCGCGAAGGGCTTGACGAGGTAGTCGTCGGCGCCGGCTTCGAGGCCCGTGACTCGGTCCTCGGCGCTGCTTCGGGCCGTGAGCATGATGACGGGGATGTGATTGCCGGCGGCGCGGAGGCGGCGGCAGAGCTCGAAGCCGTCGAAGTCCGGGAGCATCACGTCGAGGACGATGGCGTCGTAGCCGTCGACGTCGAGGAGCTTGCCCGCGGCCTCTCGGGCGGTGCGCACGACCTCGACTTCGAAGCCTTCGAGCTCCAAGTTCAGCTTGAGGCCGGCGGCGATGTTCGCTTCGTCTTCTACGACCAGGAGTCTGCCGTCGGACATCTCGGTACCCCCGATGCGCGTCTGTTCGCGCAGATGAGCGCCGGTCGACGACCCTCGCCGTCACCTGCGCGCGCGGTCCATAACACGGCAGGGCTCCCTTCCCCAAGCGACGGTGACCACGGATGACGCTCACAGAATGTGTACGTCACCCGAGACGCGTGCACTCTGCGCGGCTCCATTTGCCGTTTGACCCGGCCGATGCGGGCGCCGTAGCCTCTTTAGTGCGGCGCATCCTTGCGACGACGTTTGGAGGAAGTTCATGTCCACGTCTCACCCTCGACTCTACGCACTGGCCTCGGCGCCGCGCCTTCTCACCGTAGTCGCGCTGGCCCTTTCGTCGGGCTGTTCCTCCGGGTCCGACCCGGCGACGGTCGGTGGCGTCGTGGTCGACACCGTGGCACCAGTCGACACGAGTGGGGGTGGCAGTGAGGTTGTGGGCGCGCCGGATACCGCGACGCTCGACACCACCGACGTGGCGTCCGTCGACATCGGTGAACCGTGCCCTGGGTGTGCGTTCTCGGCCTGCGAGTCGAACGTGGACTGTAACGACGCCTACTGCATCGAAGGCCCCACTGGGCTCGAATGCGGGCAACCCTGCGTGCTCGACTGTCCCAAAGGCTATAAGTGTCGGGGTATTGGCGGCGGGTCTGGCGATCCGGTCTTTCTGTGCGTCTACGACCACCTGGAATACTGCCTCCCCTGCGACACCGATTCGGATTGTGCTCACCCGCTGTTGCCCGGCTCCACCACGGCCTGCGTATCACGCGGCGCGGCCCTCGGCGGTTTCTGTGCGACCGCGTGCGGCAGCGACGACGACTGCCCGGTCGGCGCCTCGTGCGTGCTCACCGCCGAGGCCGGCGCCTCGAGCGAAGGCGGATCCTGCCAGCCGACGAGCGGCGAGTGCGGCTGCTCGTCCTATGCGAAGAGCGTCGGCGCCAGCACGGGTTGCACCGCGACGAACGAGCTGGGCGTCTGCAGTGGCCAGCGGGTCTGCGGCGAGGACGGCCTCTCCGCCTGCGACGCCCGGACCCCGGTCGCGGAGTCCTGCAACGGTCAAGACGACGACTGCGACGGCCAGACCGACGAAGGTGTTCCGACGACCGGCGAGCCGTGCGACGGCGATGACCCGGACCTCTGCCCGAGCGGCACCTGGCAGTGCACCGCGGCGGGCTTGTTCTGTGATGACGACGCCGCTTCGGCTACCGAGACGTGCAATGGCCAAGACGACGACTGCGACGGCAAGACCGACGCCGCGGACGACGAGCTCGCGCCGGTCGAATGCGAGCTCACCGTCGGCGCCTGCACGGGCGCCATGGCCCCGCTGGAGACCTGCTCCGGTGGCGGGTGGCAGCCGTGCCCGGACGCCGTCTATGCGGCCCTGGGCCTTGGCTTCGAGCCCGGACATGAGCAGACCTGCGACGGCAAGGACAACGACTGCGACGGCGTCTTCGACGAAGACGTCCCCCTCACTGGCGAGGCCTGCGACGGTCCCGACGCCGACGACTGCACCGACGGGACGTGGGTCTGCACGAAGAACGGCCTCGTCTGCGACGACGGCCCCGAGTCCGGCGCCGAGAAGTGCGACGGCCAGGACAACGACTGCGACGGCTTGACGGACGCAGAGGACCCCGATCTCGCCCTCGTGCCCTGCCAGAACGTCATCGGCGCGTGCGCGGGCGCCCTTCGGCCCGCGTCGGCTTGCCAGGGCGGCGAGTGGACTGACTGCGCGGACGATGTCTTCGACGCGCTCGACAGCGCCTACGAGCCCGGGACGGAGCACTCCTGCGATGGCCAGGACAACGACTGCGACGGCGAGACCGACGACGACTTCGTCTTGATGCTCCCGGATGGGACCTCGGTCACCGGGGTGGGCGCTGCCTGCGGCGTCGGCCTGTGCAGCGGCGGCGTGACCACCTGCGCCACCGCCGAGTCCATCTCGTGCACCACCCTCGGCAACCTCCAAGCCGAGAGCTGCAACGGCCTCGACGACGACTGCGACGGCGCCATCGATGCCGGCGACGAGTCGCTCGCGTCGCCCCTCTGCGAGCGCCAGGCAGGGCTCTGCGCCGGCACGCTGAAGCCGCGCGACCTCTGCATCTCCGGCAAGTTCGCCGCCTGCACCGACGACACCTACCTCGCTCAGGCGCCCGCCTACTCAGCCGCAGAGGAGCAGCGCTGTGACGGCACCGATGACGATTGCGACGGTCAGACCGACGAGGACTTCGTGCTCACCACGCTCGGGGGTGGGTCCATCCTCGGCGTCGGTCAAGCCTGCGGGGCCGGCGCGTGCGGCGGCGGCGTGACCGTGTGTACGCCGGAAGGGAACGCGACCGTCTGTCCGACCGAAGCCAACGCCGCCGAGGAGGTGTGTAATGGTCAGGATGACGACTGCGACGGGCTCGTGGACGCGCTCGACCCCTCGCTCGTGCTCGTGGCGTGCGAGCTCCAGGCGGGCTCCTGCTCCGGTTCGATGAAGCCTGCCGCCTTTTGCAAAGAGGGCGCGTGGGGCGCCTGCACGGTCGGTATCTACGCGGACCATTCCGACACCTGGGAGTCGTCCCAGGAGCTCTCCTGCGACGGCGCCGACAACGACTGCGACGGCAGCATCGATGAGGACTTCCAGGTCATCCTGCTGAGCGGCCAAGTCGTGCAGGGCGCAGGTCAGCCGTGCGGTGCCGGCGCGTGTACGGACGGCGTGACCGTCTGCGATGCGACGGGCTTCGGGCTCACCTGCAGCAGCGAGACGTCCGCCATCCCTGAGGTCTGCAACGGCCAAGACGATGACTGCGACGGGAGCACCGACGCTGCCGACCCGCAGCTCCAGCTCACGCTCTGCGAGGATCAGGACGGCGTCTGTGCGGGCGCTCGTCACCTCGGTGCCGACTGCGTCACCGGCGATTTCGCCGCCTGCAGCAGCGCGATCTACGCCGCCCACTCGCCGCTCTTTCAGCTCGGCGGCGAGACCACCTGCGACGGCAAAGACAACGACTGCGACAGCGAGACCGACGAAGACTTCACCCTCACCCTCCCGGATGGCGCGACCGTCACTGGCATCGGCTCGGCATGCGGCGTCGGCGTCTGCGCCGGCGGCGTGACGCAGTGCGGTGGGGGCGGGCTCGTCTGTTCGACCGGCGGCCAGGCCGCCACCGAGATCTGCAACGGCAAGGACGACGACTGCGACGGACTCACCGACGCCGCCGATCCGTCCCTGGTCACGACGCCCTGTGAGAAGCAGATCGGCGTCTGCGCCGGTGCCGAACGCCCGGCTGCGCGCTGCGTGGGCGGCGTCGAGCTCGCCTGCACCGCCGGCGATTACCTCGCGCACGCCGCTACGTATCAAAACGGTGTCGAGACCGGGTGTGACGCGAAGGACAACGACTGCGACGGCAGCGCCGACGAAGACTTCTCGCTCACGCTCCCGGACGGCGCGACGGTGACCGGCGCCGGCAAGGTCTGTGGCACCGGCGTGTGCAGCGGCGGCATCACAGTCTGTGCTGGCAGCGCGATCGTCTGTTCCACGAGCGGGAGTGCGTCGACGGAGACCTGTAACGGCAAAGACGACGACTGCGACGGTGAGACCGATGCGACCGACCCGACCCTTCAGCTCGTGCCGTGCGAGAAACAGGCGGGGGTCTGCGCTGGCATCGAGAAGCCGTCGTCGCTGTGCTCGGGAGGGCTCTGGAGCCCCTGCTCGACGACGACGTACAAGCTTGCGAACCCCGCCTATCAAGCACCGATGGAGACCGGCTGCGATGGCAAGGACAACGACTGTGACGGTCCTGCCGACGAGGACTTCACCTTCGTGGGCCTCGACGGGAACCTCGCGACGGGCGTGAACGCCGACTGTGGTGCCGGCCAGTGCGCCGGAGGCAAGACGACCTGCGCACCGGACCAGCTCGGGCTCACCTGTTCGACCAACGTGGCCGCGGCGGCCGAGCTTTGCAACGACCTGGACGACGACTGCGACGGCAAGACCGACGCGGCGGACACGTCGATGGCGACGGTCGCGTGCGAGCTCCAAACCGGCGTCTGCGGCGCGCTCCAAAAGCCGAAGAACCTCTGCGTCAGCGGGTCGTGGCAGGCTTGCGATGCCAGCGAGTACGGCGTGGGGTGGCAGGCCGGCGGCGAGATCGCCTGTGATTCCAAGGATAACGACTGCGACGGCCAGACCGACGAGGACTTCAGCGTCACCACCGCGGACGGCGCGAGCGTCACCGGTACCGCCAAGCCGTGCGGCGCAGGCGTCTGCTCGGGCGGGACGACCCAGTGTAATCCCGGAGGCAACGGGGTCATCTGCTCAACGTCTGGAAACGCGGTGACCGAGACTTGCGACGCCAAAGACAATGACTGCGACGGCAAGACCGACACGACCGATGCCAGCCTGGTGGTCCCACTGTGCGAGAAGCAGAGCGGCCTCTGCTCGGGATCCAAGAAGCCGCTCGCGCTTTGCCAGGCCGGCGCCTGGGCGGCGTGCGCGACCGCCGACTACAAGTCGTGGGCCCCGGCCTACTCGGCGACCGCCGAGACCGCCTGCGATGGCGCTGACGAAGACTGTAGTGGGGCCGCCGACGAGGACTTCGATTACACGCAGCCCTCCGGCACCGTGTACGGCGTCGGCGCCACCTGCGGCGCCGGGCAGTGCGCCGGTGGTGTCACGATCTGCAATTTGGCCAAGACCGGCCTCGTCTGCACCACGGACGCCGGTGCCGGCTCCGAGATCTGCGACAACCAGGACAACGACTGCGACGGACAAGTCGACGCGGCTGACGCGTCCCTGGCGCTCATTCCGTGCCCGCTGACCCAAGGCGTCTGCACCGGCGCGATGCGTACGGCGGCACTGTGCCAAGCGGGGAGCTGGCAGGTCTGCACGGGCGCTCAATACGGAGGCAGCTTTCAGAGCGGCGCCGAGACGTCGTGCGACGCCAAGGACAACGATTGCGACGGCAGCACTGACGACGACTTCACGGCGGCGCTGTTGAACGGCACGAGCGTTACAGGCGCGGGTAAGACGTGTGGCGTCGGGATCTGCTCGGGCGGCGTCACCGTGTGCAATGGCGCTTCGGGCCTGAAGTGCAGCTCGGAGGCGAACGCGACGGCCGAGGTCTGCGACGGGTTCGACAATGACTGCGACGGGCTGACCGACGCGGCCGATCCCTCGCTGGTCCTCGTGGCCTGCGAGAAGACGCTGAGCCTGTGTGCCGGCACGATGAAGACGGCCGCGTTGTGCACCGGCGGGACGTGGAAGGCATGCCCGGCCGCCGCGTATCCCGTCGGCTACCAGGCGGGCTCCGAGTTGAGCTGCGATGCCAAGGACAACGACTGCGACGGGCAGACCGACGAGGACTTCAACTACGTCGGCCCGAATGGCGCGACGGTCTCCGGCGCCGGAAAGAGCTGTGGCGTTGGGGTCTGCGCTGGCGGCACCACGGCCTGTAATGGGGCCCAAAATGGAATCGTGTGTTCCACGGCCGGGAACGTGGTGGCGGAGGTCTGTGACGCGAAGGACAACGACTGCGACGGTGCAACCGACGCCCTCGACGCCAGCCTGACGCTCATCGCGTGCGACAAGACGGCGGGGGTCTGCGGAGGGACGACGCGGCCCGCAGCGCGTTGCGTCGCGGGAGTCTGGGGCAACTGTCAGGCGTCCGACTACCCGTCGCCCTACGAAGGGACCGAGACCTTGTGTGACCAAAAGGACAACGACTGCAATGGGCTGACCGACGACTTCGTGACTCGCCCCCTCAATAGCGTGCAGCTCGGCGCCTGCGCCGGGACTCAGAAGACGTGTACAATCGCGGGCTTCGCAGATGACTACGGCTCCGTCGCGCTCTTTGGGCAATACGAGGAGCCGAGCGCCGCCTTCGCCGACGAGAACTGCGACGGTATCGACGGCACGGTGTCCGCCGGCGTCTTTGTCTCGCCGACAGGTGTCGACGGCGCGAGCTGCGGCACCCAGAAGTCGCCGTGCAAGACGCTCCCGGGCGCGCTGACCGTCTCCGGGACTTCCGGTAAGAATGACATCTATCTCGCATCTGGGACCTATGTCGGCCCACTGATTCCGACCCCGGGGCGGCGCTTCTATGGCGGCTTCGGCACCAATTGGGTGCGCTCTGGCAGCCCCGCCAACGCCAGCATCATCACCGGGGGGATCCTCACCTCCGTGTTTCCCGGCGATGCCATGACCGTCGTCGTGCGAGGGGCGACGGGCGTGAAGCTGCACGATCTCACGATTCAGGGGGCGAACGCGACGGCGGGCTCGGGGCGTTCGAGCTACGTCGTCCACGTCTCAAACGCAGGCGTCGTGGACATCGCTCGCTGCGCCTTCGTTCAAGGGAACGGCGCTGCTGGGACCGTGGGGCTCGCAGGCACGAACTTCTCGAATTTGAACAACGCGGCGGGGGGAGCCAGCGGCGGGGCGGCCAGTGAGTTTGCGACGTCTTGCAACGACTCGAGCCGTGGGGCAGGGGGCCTGGGCGCCACGAACGGATCGTGCTCGAGCAGCGGGACGGGCGGCTCGGGCGGCGCTGGTGGAACGATGGACACCGACTGCAGCTTCCCAGCGGACCTCGACCATACGTCGGGGCTCTCCGGCGGCAACGGGACCGGCGGTGCGTCCGGAGGCGGCGGCGGTGGAGGCTGCGCGGCGGGCAACGGGGGCGGCTCCGGCGCCGTGACCAATGGTAACGGCGGGGCCGGCGCCGGTGCCCGTGGTTCGGTGGCGTCAGAGCTGTGGGTCTCCGCGACGGGCGGCGCGGGCGTGCTCGGCTCGCACGGAAATCCGGGCGGCGGTGGTGGCGGGAGCGGCGGCTGCGACACCGGCCTGGACTCATACGGCGCGGGCGGCGGCGGCGGCGGCGCCGGCGGCTGCCGGGCGACCGGTGGCGGGGCAGGGGGCCAGGGCGGCGGCAGCAGTTTCGGCGTCTTCGTCGTCACGAACGCGACAGCGACTGTCACGAACTGCGCCTTCACCCGCGGGACGGCGGGCGCTGGTGGTGCAGGCGGAATTGCCGGTCGGGGGCAACCCGGCGGCAATGGTGGCGCTGGCGGCGCGGCTAATGGCGACAGCAAAGTCGGCGGCGCTGGCGGCGCTGGCGGCCACGGCGGCCACTCGGGCGGTGGCGGCGGTGGTGCGGGCGGCTACTCCGCTGCGATCTTCCACTTCGGCGGCACCCTCAACGGGACCGGTAACACCATCACGGGTGGTGCGGGTGGCGCGGGCGGAACCGGCGGCCCCAGACCCTCCGGTCAAGCGGATGGCAACGCGGGCTCGGCTGGCACCAGCGGCGGGACCGCGTCCACCAAGACGTGCGCCAACGGCGCGTCCGACTGCTGAGGTCGCTCCGCTACTGACGCTCGTCGTCCCCGCGCGGCAACCACACGCGGACCGTGGTGCCAAAGCCCTCGCCTTCCGAATCGACGACCAGCCGCCCACCGAGCGACTGGGCGAGCGCCTTGACGACGAAGAGGCCGATCCCGGTGCCCGGTCGAGAGCGCACCGCTTCACTCGGCACGCGGAAGAAGCGCTCCGATACACGACCGAGCTGAGAGCGTGGGATCCCAATGCCCTGGTCCCGCACCGTGATGGCGACCTGTGCTCCGTACGCCTCCGCGTTCACGGCGACGTGAACCGCCTCGGGTTTCGAGTACTTGACCGCGTTGTCGATCAAGTTTCGAAGCATGGTCGACAGCGCCGTCGGATCGGTGTGCGCCTGAAGCGACTCGGGCATGGTCATGACGACGCTCCCTTCCGGGATGGTGCGCCGCTTCGCGACCGCCGCCATACACTCGCGTGCCACTACGGCGATCGGGACGTCCTGAATGAGGTGGCTCTTTCGACCATGCAGGATGCGGCTGGCCTCCAGGACGTCGTCGATGAAAGACGAGAGGCGGTCCACGTCGCCGAGCATCATGACTCGGAGCTGCTCGCGCTGCTCCGGCTTCAGTTGCGGTCTCTCGAGGGTCTCGAGCGCGAGCCGAATCGAGGCGAGCGGGCTCTTGAGCTCGTGCGTCACCGAATCGATGAAGCTGTCCTGACGACTCACCTCACGCATCTGCCGGACGACGAGCCACGAGAGCGCCGCGAGCGCGCCGATGACCACGATGTAGCTGACGATCCCGAGGACGAGTAGCGACGTGCTCTGCAGGGGCTCGTTACGGGCGAGGATGAGCGTCCAGCCGACCAGGAGCGCGATCGTGAGGCCACCCGCCGTGACCCCGAGGCCGATCGGCAGCGTGACCGACGCGAACTGGCGGTGGTTCTTCGAACGGCGCCCGAACACGTGGCGGTGCCCTACCAGAAGAAGGTGACGTCGGCGAACAAGGTCCGCCCGGGCTGCCGCACCGTCAGGTCCACGACTTCGTCACCCACGGGGTGACCGTAAGTCCAGTCGAGCAGGTTGCGTACGCCGACCGCGTATTCGAGATGTGCGGCCGTGACGGCGCCCGAGAGCACCACGTCCCAGAGGACGGGAACCGGGCCCTCTTCGCCATCGCGGGTGCGGCGATCCACTTCGAGTTGAAGGCGTGAGGCCAGGAGCAGGGAAGGCCGCGCGATGGGCGCGATCACCTTGAACCCGATGAGGTGTTCGGGTGAGTTCGGGATCGACTCGCCGTCCGAGATGTCACCGAGCCGCGTGCGCTGAAACGAATATTGTGCACTGACCATCCAGCCCCGGGCCAGCTCGCGCTGTAGCTCGAACTCCGCGCCGACCGTCCAGACTGTCTCGCGGGTGTTCTGGTAGCTGTAGACCCCCTCGGTTTCGTCGGTCAGTTCGAGCTGAATCAAGTCCTCGATATGGTTCATGAATGCCGAGGCTGTGAGCCTAAGCTCCCAGGGGAGCTCGTGGCTGTATTCGATCTCCCCTGTCCAGATGGTCTCCGGGACGAGATCCGGGCTCGCGTCCTGTTCCACACCGCCGTCGGAGTACGTGAGCTCGTAGATCGACGGTGCGCGAAACGCCTTACCGCCGAGGAGCTTCAGGGTGCTGCCATCGGTCGGGTGGAAGAGCAGGGCGAAGCGTGGGTTGATGCTGTAAAGGAAACGGTCGTCCAGTGCTTCGTCCGTCCGCTTGAGGTCGTCGATGAGCCAACCGTCGAAACGACCGCCCACCGAGAGCCCCATGAAGCGCCACGGAGTCCAGTCCACGAGCGCGTAGGCCGAGAACGCGCTGAACGGGTGCTCCTCGTTCATGTAGATCCCGGTGTCGTCGGTGCCTTTCGCCGTGTTCTCGAAGTGATACTGGTATTCGAGACCGGCTGTGATTCGGAGCCCTCCGTCGTCATCCGCCGACGCGAGCGGGCGAAACACGCCGCGTGCTTCGAGTCCGAGCCAATTCCCCGTGAAGGTCTCGACCTTCAGGCCGCCATCGTCGCCGGGCGCGTAAGGCAAACGCCCTTCGTAGCCCGAGTGGTCGTAGTAGACCCGCGAGAAGAGCTGCGCCCCCGGTCCAAAGGTCGGCTCGTAACGTGCCTCAACGAAGGCGCGTCGGTCGTCGAGGGTGAAGCGCGAGTCGCCAAAGAGCGTGTCGAAGGCGCCGGTCTCGACGCCTTTGTTTCGCTCGTTGAAGTAGAACTGCACCGTCAGGTCGCGCCAGAAGACGCGGCCCTGGGCGGTCCCGCTCGAGAACTCACCCACCCCGTTGGCCGTGCCATCCGCGCCGAGCGCCGGAGAGACGTAAGTGCCCGGCTGCCCGTAGATTCCGCCCCCCGAGACCCAAAAGCCGCCACCTTCGAAGCCCATGCCACCGGACGCCTTGGCGCGGATGGTGCCGTCCGTGACCGCGGTGAGGCCGGCGGTCACGGGATGGCGCGGCGCGTCGTCGTGGGTCACGACGTTCACGACACCGAAGAAGGCGCCGGTGCCGTACAGGACCGAGCCCGGGCCGCGTACGAGCTCGAGGCGCTCGACCCGGTCGAGGTCGTTCATGAGGTCGAACGTGACGAACGAGGACCCGATCCAGTCGTCGTTGACGGTGTGCCCGTCGATCTGGACGAGGAGCCGGTTGCCGTACTGCACGAAGGGGGCGAAGCCGCGGATGCCGAGGATGGGGTACGAGCCGTCGTCGGAGAAGAAGACGCCCCGCTCCGCGCCGAGGGCCTCTGCGACCGTCATCGCGCCGAATGCGGCGATCTCGCGTGACGGGACGAGCGAGACCGACGCCGGCGCGTCGCTCGCGGATTCGGACGTCTTGGACGCGGCGGCGACCTCGTCCGACGCATCGAGCTCGGCGACGGCGACGGTACGCTCATCGGGCGCCACATCGATGCGTCGGCTCCAGGTGCGAAAGCCGTCGAGCACCACCGATACGTCGTGCGGGCCGGCGGGGACG
Source organism: Myxococcales bacterium (assembly GCA_018780435.1). GTDB lineage: Bacteria > Myxococcota_A > UBA9042 > SXOO01. Next base: position 9,150 of record JADMJS010000312.1, on the reverse strand, counting down.
CCGTCGATGACCGCCGGCGTGAAGCCGGCCGCGCGCCCATCGACGAGAATGAGGGCGTCTCGTTCGTCGGCTTGCACGACGAGGGTCCCGGTTTGACGTTGGAGCTCTACCGCCATGGCTGCGGTCTTGCGCGCCACGATCTCGACGTCGCCTTGCCAAGCGAGGTAGCCGGACTGGCGGGCCGTGACTCGGTAGCGCCCTGGCGGCGCGTCGATGGCGCCCGGCATCGTGCCGGTGACCCGAGCGGGCCCTTCGAGCACGATCTCGGCCCCGGCGGGCGTCCCCGTCACCTCAAGTCGGCCCAGGATCTTTGGGAGACTCACCCTCACCGTCTCGGTACGGCCGACCCGTAGCGAGACGCCTTGGACGGTGGCGCTCTCGTGGCCAGCGAGCTCGAAGATGAGGTCGTGGCTGCCCGGCTTCACGGCGAGGAGGCGTGGCGTCGTCCCATAGCCGCCGAGGTCCTTGCGATCGATGTACAGCGTGGCGCCCGGCGGATCGGACTGCACCGACAGCAGCGCTACGGAGCCGAGGACGCGCTTCATCGCGTCGTCGACGGCGCTGCGTTCCTTGTCCGTCAGCGTCTCCGACGCGAAGTCCTGATAGTAGCGAAAGGCCTCCGGAAACTGCCCGAGCTGCTCGTACGCGCGGGCGATGTTGAAGGTGACGTTTCGGTTCGGCGCGAGGCGGTTCGAGGCGAAGTAGTGAGCGAGCGCGGTGCGGAAGTCGCGCCGGATATAGGCCTCGTTGCCGAGGGTGAACTGCACTTCGGCTTCGTCCGCTGCGTTCTTGTACTCTTCGGCGGTCGCCGACGTCGGCGTCAATGTGGCGCCGACGGCCACGAGGGCCACGATGACGAAAAAGGTGAGCGTTCCGCGTGACGCGGAGTGACGTTGCGTCATCGTTCCATCTTGATGTCGGAGGGAGGCGTCTTGCCGGGAGGCTTCGTTCCGGGCGGGCGAGCCGCCTTCTTCGCGACGAGCGTCGAGCTGAGGTTCTGGCGGCTCTCGGGACCGGCGCCCGGCGTCACGGTGGCGGGCTCGTGCCCTCGTAGCTGGAGGGTCGCGCTGAAGCTCGCGAGCTGCGCGCGCGGGAGCACGTGGTCGAACGGCGTCCTGCCTACGACGGCGCCAGCGATGAGCACGTCCGCGCCCGTCGGGTTCGATTCGATGTGGAGCGCGACCGAGGTCGACGGGGCGTGCTCAAGCGACAGCGCGACGGCGGGGCGTCGTTCTTCGCCTTCGTGTTCGCGGCCCAGAACGGCGTTGGATGGTGAGGCGGCGCCGGTGACGACCGGGAGCGCATTCGGCGGAGGCGCCGCCACCACGGAAGGGGAGTCCGATGGCTCCGGCGGGGCAGCGGGGGCATCGGGCGCGGCGGCGCCATCGACGTTCGCGACTGTCGTGGCGGGTCCTGCGGACGGAACGGCGGGCGCCACCGCGTCCGGGGTGCGGTTCAGGATGATGAGCGCAGCCAAGCCACCGGCGGCGAGTCCTGCGCCGATCCCGACGAACCACCATTTCCGAGTCGACTCCGGCTCGTCCAACGGCGGCCGGGCGGTGAGGGCTCGCGCCGACGCAGGCGCACGACCGAGGCGAGATGGCGTGACGGCGTCATCCGGTGCAGCCGGCGCCGGGACGTTTGCCGTCGGTCCATTGCGGCTGACTGCAGCGCGTTGAATGGAGCTGGCGCTCTGCGGGCGCGGGTCGTGGAGGCTGATGAGTTCGGAGCGTGGGCCTCCGGGGATCGGCGCCTGTCGACTGCGCGATTCATCATAGGGGACGGCGGCTTGCATCGCTTCGAGGAACTCAAGGACGTCGTGCATCGACTGCGGACGGTCCGCGGCGCGTTTGGCGAGGCACTGCATGACCAGCGCTTCGAGCTCGTCCGGGATCTCGAGGTCGGGCCGCGCGACCGCGAAGGGCATCGGCGGGTCGGTGAGCACCGCGCGAAGGACCGACGAGAGCTCAGCGCGTTCGTTACCGGGGCGGAACGGCGCGTGCCCGATGAGCATCTCGTAGAGCGTGCTGCCGAACGAGTAGATGTCGCTTCGCTGGTCGACGGGTTCACCGACGGCCTGCTCGGGCGACATGTAGTGGGGTGAGCCGAGGAGCGACCGTTCGCGGGTGACGTCGTCGTCGCTGGCCATGAGCGACTTCACGAGCCCGAAGTCGAGGACCTTGACGAAGTCGCGGCTGCGCCCGCGCGGGACGAGCATCACGTTCGGCGGCTTCAGATCGCGATGGACGACGCCGTGGTCGTGCGCTTCAGCGAGGGAGCCGGCGATCTGAGTCGCGATCCGGAGCGCACGCCCGACCGAGAAGGGCGCCTCCTTGTTCAGGATCTGCCGGAGGGTCGCGCCGTCGAGGAACTCCATGACGAGATAGAGCCCACCCGCCGTGCCCTCCATGCCGACCGCTCGCGGCAAGGCTCCGTAATCATGGACGATGACTGTGTTCTGATGGTGGAGCTGGCTCGTGATGGTCGCCTCCCGAAGGAAGCGCTTGACCTGCATCTCCGGATCCCACGAGTCGGCTTCGATGGGGCCGAGCACCTTGACCGCGACGAAGCGGCCGAGCGGCTCTTGGACGCCCTTGTAGACGCGTCCACCACCACCGCGGCCGATGAGGGCCGAGATGCGATATTTGCCGCCGATCAGCGTGCCGACGAGGGGGTCGGCCGTCGGCTCGCGTGGCGCATTTCGACTGGCAGGCGAATCGGTCATGGGCTGCCCTGGAAAGTACCGTTGAGACGGTGGGTTGCGCAAGGTCGCGGCGAGATCTATCGAAGGCGACGAAGAGAAGCGCGTCACGTCGGCCGTTTGACACCCGCGCGACCGACTGCCACGCTCTTGCCGCCGTACCCGACGCCGGCCCTCGCGCGCCCGAGGTGGCGGCCAGGCGCATCAACTCGACCCCAGCCGACGACGCCGAGGGCGCTCGTCAGGACAGCATGCCCGAACCCCGCGACAGTCTCTCCCCGCTGAGCATCGGCCAGAAAGTCCGGCTCCTCGAGGTCGCGCGCGAGGCGCTCAATGCGCACGTGCGCCGCGGCGTTCGGCTCCAGGTCACCGACGGCGACACCCGCCTGAAGGAGCGCCAAGGGATCTTCGCGACCCTCCTCCTCGGCGATCGCGTTCGGGGCTGCATTGGCGTCCCTGATCCCCGGGATTCGCTGCTCAAGTCGGTCATCGAGGTGGTCTCCTTGGCCGCCACCGACGACCCACGCGAAGCGCCGCTCCGCCTCGATGAGGTCGGCCGCGTCGACATCGAGTTGAGCGTCCTCGGCCCCATGCGTACGACCCGCCCAGAGGACGTTGAAGTCGGCCGTCACGGGCTCTTCATTCAGCGCGACGGTGCGGCCGGCGTGCTCCTCCCCCAAGTGGCGGCCCAAGCCGGTTGGAGCCGTACCGAATTCCTCGATCAAGTTTGCATTCGCGCGGGATTGCCTCCCGACGCGTGGCGCCAAAGCGGCGCCCGCATCGAGGTGTTCACCGCCGACGTGTTCTCGGAGACCAGCTTACGTCGCGTCGACTGACCCGGTTCGAAACGCTCGTTTCGTTCATGATCGCGGTCCTGCTCGCGGCCGGTTGTGACGACGACAGCTTCCTCGGTGGGAAGTGGGTCCCGACGCAGCTCACGGCCGGCGATGGCGGTGGCGCCCGTGCCTTCGGCGCCTTCCTCGGCCGTTGCCCGACGGGCGACACCAGTGAGGCGTGCGAGCTCTTCGTCGATTTCAGTCTTGGACACTACGGCGACGACGTTGTCGGCGTCGTGCGCTACTACGAGAACGAGAGCCGTCAGCGTGAGGTCGTCTGCGCGCCCGACGACGACGTCTTTTGTAGTTGCATGTCGATACGCGGCAAATACAACGAGCCGAAGTTCGACTTTCAGATCACGGACTGCCATGGACTCGAACGCAACGCCCAGATGGTTCGAAAGACGTCCGACCAAGTCGAGCTCGTCATCTTCGACGCCCCCTCCGCCGACTGCCCGGGTAAGCCCGACTGCACGACCCTCCGTTTCGATCTCGAGAAGACGTTGAACGAGGACCAGCTCACCCCGCGTGACATCGCCTGCACGGCGTGTCAGCTCTGACCATGTTGCCATGTGGGACTGGCGGGGCACGTCGAAGCGCAGGGCCCTGGCGTGCTCTTCCGGCCCGCCTCCTCATCGTCGTGTGCGTCACGTCCTCGTTCACAAGCCACTCGGCCAACGCCGCGGATCCACCCGCAGAGACGCGGCCTCGCCGAGTCGCCGTGCTACCCGCCTTCGACTATTCCGCCGTGCGGTCGACCGTCTTTGAAGCCCGCGCGCGTGAGCCCGGAGCAGCGACCGATGCACGAACTCTCGACGAGCAGCTCACCTCGCTCATCGAACGTCGCCTCCAGCTTGATCCCGGCGTGACTGCGCTCCGCGGCCCGGAGCTCTCGGAGCGCCTCGAGAAGTTCATGACCCGTATCAGGGCGGGGCTCGAACGAAAACAACGCGCCGAAGCGCTCGTACGAGACCTCCAAACCGACGCCGCGCTACCCGAGCTCATCGACACCGAGCGCGAGCTGCTCGCCGCGTGGAAAGACGTCCATGACCGCATCACCCGGACCCCGCAGCTCGCGGACCTCTCGCTTGTCCTCGCGCTCGCGCACGCCGATCGCCGCGAAGACGCGGCCGTCCACGAGGCTCTGAAGTCCCTCTTCCTGCGCGACCCCTTGCGCCGCTTCGAGCCCGGCTTCTACGACGCCGAGTTCGAGTCCCGCCTCGCCACCGCGTGGACCAACGTCCGCGTTTCCCAGCCCAAGGAACAACCGCTTGGGTCGCCAGAGCGCCTCGAACGTTTCATGAGCGAGGTCGACGCCGACACGTTCGTCCACGCGTGGATCGAAGACGGCGATAGCGTCGGGAGCCGCCGCGTCCGAATCATCATCTACGATCGCCTTCTGCCTTCGGTCGCCTTCACGACGCCCGTTGGCCCCGACGGCGGCGGCACCATCGAAGCCGTAGACCGCTTCCTCTCCCGCTACTTGACCTGCCTCGCACCGGTCACGATCGAGAAGGTCGGCGTCACGCCACCCCCCGACCCCGAGCCGTGGCTCTTCATCGACGCCGGCTTCGCCTACTCCATCTTCGCCCAAGAGACCACGCGCGAGCCCTTCCACAACCTCGGCCTCGCGATCTCCGCCGAGTTCCAGTTCCTCTCGGGCCTCGGCGCCTTCGTCGAAGTCGACATGTTCACATCGACCCTCGACCCCCAGCGCGACCTCGTCTCCTCCTTCACCAGCATTCGCACCCTCACTGGCCTCAGCTACGCGTTCCGCGGGGCTTGGTGGCGCTTCAACGTCCACTTCGGCTTCGACGTGCAGTTCCTCGGCAGCTACCGAACCACCACCGACCCCTGGTGCAAGCTCGGCGGCTTCAGCGACTCCCGTTGCGCCGAAGCCGAGACCACCGACCTCGCGAGCGACGTCACGGGCGGCTTCCACGGCGCCTTCGGCGTCCAGTTCTTCGTGAACCCAAACGTCTACCTCGGCCTCCGCACGGGCATGTCCGCCTACATCGTGCCGCTCGACGAAGCCATCGAAGTGAACTTCCCCTTCACCGTGCAAGCCAGCCTGGGCTACGCCCTGTGAAGGGGCCAACGACGACACCAGAAGCACCGATTTTCGCTTGACTGGGGTCAAGCCGTGGCGTAACGTGCGCCTCCGTTTCGCGGGGTCCGGGTCTTCTCGGTCCCTCCGAAAGGCGACGCCAACATAGCTCAGTCGGTAGAGCAGCTGATTCGTAATCAGCAGGTCCCCGGTTCAAGTCCGGGTGTTGGCTCCAGATTTCAAGCACTTACGCCACCGAGGGTCAGCTAGTCCGACCTTGGAACCACGGTGGAACCACCAAGCCTATACATCGTCTGCCGTGTTTGCACGGCGCTTGCTTGGCACGTGAGGCGTCGCGTTGGCCTCCGAGTTGAGCATCCCGATGCGGGTCGCCAGCGTGGCATCGGCGATCCCGCCATACCATCGCATGGTCGTTGTCACGTCCTGGTGCCCGAGCAGCCGCGACACCTCGTGGAGCGGTATGCCTGCCTGTAGCCAGCGCGCGCCAGCCGAGCGACGTAGGCCGTGAAGGTCCGTCTTCGGTAGCTTCGCGCGGTCGCAGGCGCGCGCGACGTCGCGAGCCCACTTCGGGTCGCGCAGTGGCCGCCCATCATCCTGGAAGATCAAGGTCCGCCCCGGCCACAGGCGCTTGGCCTCCTCGAGGTAGCGCTGCGCCGCGTCAGTCAACGGTACGGCTCTCGCCTGGCCCCACTTCGGGACGAAGCCCGACGTCGAGCACGGCGCGATCCGGATCGCCGGCACGCCGATCGTCGTGTGCAACCACTCCCATCGCGCGGCGAGTAGCTCGGCCAGGCGAAGCCCGGTCTCGAGGACGAACCCGAAGCGCACACGACTGGCGTCGGTGCCGCAGCCCGCCAGGAACTCGGGCCAGAGCTCCCGCCCGAGCCAGGGACGTACGGCCGATCTCGGCCCGTCAATGCTGAGCTGGTGGGTGACGTCGGCGAGCAGCCAGTTCTGCTTCTGCGCCCAGCGAACGCAGGCCCGCACCGTCCGGAGATAGCTCCGCTTCGATTCGGTGCCACACTTCAGCGTGGCCAGCCATGCCTTGACGTCGTTCTGGGTGAGTCGCTGGAGTGGTCGCGTGCCGAAGTGAGACTCAGTCAGACCCAGGGCCCGCTCGTAGCTGCGCCGCGTCGCAGGCCTCAGTTCGTCTCGGTCCCCGAAGCGCCGGACGAGCTCGGACCACGTTTCAGGCGCCCGCTCCGGCGCGGTGAGTCGGCCTTCGGCATACTGCGTCCAGATGGCCTCCGCCGCTTCGGTTGCAACCTTGATGTCTGAAGCCGAGAACGAATTGCGGCAACCGCGGCCGAAGCCAGTTCGGATGCGGTAACCGGAGCGTCCCTTTCGCTCGTCGATGGTGACGGCGAAATGCCCGTCTCGTCGTTCCCAGACCTTGCCCAATTGCTACCCTCCAACGCTGTCGCGATGCGCTCGAGCGCGCTTGCTATCCGAACCGTCGTCGCCTTGTCACTCATTCGCCGCTCCGGTCCGGGCACGCCTTCGCCCTCGCGAGCGCCCACGCGCGGGTCTTCTCGTCCATCGGCTCGGGCAGCGTGTCAGAGTCGCGCTGTTCGGGAATCGTCATCTCGACTTCGGCGGTGATCGTCGTTGTTGCGCTCTCCCATGGACGGTCAGGCTGACTGACGTCCGCGGTCAGGTGGACGTTCACGGCCTGGTGTCCCTTCCGAATGAGGTCGCGCTTCACGGCCGCTTCGATCTCTGCCTTGTTCAAGGTCGCCGTCATCTTCATCGCTGTGCCTCACCTTGCGCCTGTAAGGCGTCTGGGTTTACGGTGACGCTCCACATTGGAGGCGTCATGAAGGTATTTCTCGGTTTCCTTGGGTTCGTCGGTATCGTCATCGGGATTCTTGGCTTCGTCGCCGCGAAGACGTCCATCAACGAAGTCGCCGCCGGCACCCTGCTCGCGGCCGGCGCTGCAGCGCTCGCCGGCGCCGCCGTCGTCGAGGCCGTCGCGAAGCTCACGAAGTCGCTGAACGACCGACCCACCAGCGACTTCGCCGCCGGCAAGGTCGTCAAAGAGCTCGAAGCCCTGCGCGCCGAGGTCAAGGCCCTGCGGACCGACCTCGACGACCGCGCGAACGAAGTCCGCTCGAGCTGAGCCATCACTCGTCGCCCCCGTTGTCGGGGTAGACGTCCTCGTCTGAGCCGTCGAAGGCGTCGGCATACACCTCGAGGCCCCGGCGCCTGGCTTCCTGGCGCCACGCCCAGAGCGCGTCCGTCTCGATCTGCCGCACTCGCTCGCGGGTCACGTGCATCACCGCCCCGACTTCCTCGAGCGTGCGCCCGCCCCGGTCAGCCAGGTCGAGCGCACAGGTGTCCGTCATCTCCATCGGGTCGCTCGTCTCGTGGTTGACCAGGATGGCGCCCTTCGGCGAGACATCGAGAAACAGGTGTTGCCGGCATCCGACCCACGGGCATGGCCTCGGGCCCGATGCGCAGTCGCCCCGCGTCCTCGGCCGTGCCGCCTGGGCGTCCGCGAGCTCGGCCGGCGTGACCGTGAAGTCGTGCTCGAAAGTTCGGATCCGGGGCTTCATGTTCTTGATCTGGCGCTTGGGCGCCGGCACCACGGGCTCTGCCGCAGGCACCTCGACGACCGGCACCGGCTCTGCCACCGGCACCAGCCTGAGCAGCGCCGTCGCCTGCTGCCGTAGCGCCCGCACCGCCAAGCGTCGCTCGTCGAGTGAGGCCATCCACGCTTCGAACTGCGCCCGCGGCCACGCGCGGACGAGCTCCGTCAGCCACGGGTGGTTGCCCTTGCGCTGGGCCGGGATGCCGAGTCGACGACGGCGCGCCCCAATCCAATGACGGTCGATGCCGGTCAGCTCCTCGAGCTTGGCATCGGGCACGTACGCGATCGGATGATGGTCCATGGGCACGTCGGCCTCTGGGACGCGTCGTCGTCGGCTCGGCATGGTCACGCCGCTACCTTCGGGTTGGGCTCGGCGACCGGCGGCGCGACGCCTTCGATCACCGTGAGCGTTGGGTTGTGGGCGAGGCAGCTCGCGACCGCGAGCTTGACCGACTCCTCGAGCGCCTTGCGCAGCCGCACCGGCTCGACACGCCATGTGACCTTGCCGTCGCGCGCCTTGAAGCGCAGTCGGACGAGGACCTCGACGAGCGGCCCGCCGATGAACACCGGGATGGCGATCGCAAACCCGTTCGGGACGCGCATCTTCTCGCCGAGCTCATCCCGATGTTCGGTCTTCCACTGCATCGTGATCTCGCCGGTGTCGAGCGTGACCACGGAGGCGATGTTCTCCTCCACCTTGACGGCGAGCCCCCGACTCAGGTCGAGCAGCTTCGACTCCCCGGCCATGGTCACCCGGAGCTGCTCGGCCAGCTCGCGAGTCACGGCCGACACGCCGATCGGGTCGACGACGTCGAGAATGCGATCCTCCAGCCAGGCTGCGAAGGTCGCTTGGTCCATCCCCTTGCCCGCGGCGTTGACCCACGCAGTCCACTCGTCGGAGAGCGGGAACGCGTAGCGCGCCCGATGTTCGCGCCATGACGTGATTGGACGCGGC
>JADMJS010000121.1 GCA_018780435.1 Myxococcales bacterium | reverse complement strand
GCCGACAACCTCGGCGTCTACAGCGGCTGGGTCACGGTCCACGGCGATCTCGTCCTCGCGGGCGGCTTCGCTGGTTTTGGCGATACGTGGCCCGACGGCAGCGAAGGCAATAAGGTCTTCGCGCTCTCGCTCGCCGCGCTCTATGCGGCAGCAGCGTCGGGTGAGCCTGTCGACGTCTTCGAGACCGGCGAGCTCTTCTCGGGCCCTTCGGATGTCCAGCTCACGCGAAAGGGCGAGCTCCTGACCGTCGAGACCAACTGGGAGACTGGCGACACCACCATCGCGGTCCACACGCTCACGAGCGGAGCGGCGCCGTCGGTCGCGACGACCGACGTGCTCTCCGAAGGCGCTATCTACACGTCAGCGCGCGAGATTCCGGGCACGCACGGCTTCCTGCTCGGCTTCTCGGACGGCTACGCCGTCGTGACGCGCTGAGCGATCAGACACCTTTGCGGCGCGGCGGCTTCTTGCGAGTCGCCGCGCCCGCAGGGGCCGACGCGGGCGTGTTCGGGCGACGAAGGGTCGATGGTTCGCTGACGGGCGCCTCACGCGCCGGCTCGACGGGCTCGGGCCGCACCCCCGCTTCGGCAGGTACCGCCTTCGGCGCCACGTCATGCGCCACGAGCCACTTGTGGATCACCGGCCAGAGCCGCCCTGCCGCAGCTTTGGAGACGACGGCCCCGACGTGCCCACCGGGCAGCTCGAGCTCCGTCTTGTCCGTGCTGCTCGCCTGCTGAACGAGCGCTTGCGCCGACGCGAGCGGCACGATGTTGTCGTGCGTGAAGGTGACCGACAGGATCGGGCACGCGAGCGCGTCCAACCGGGCCGGGCGGCCCGAGAGCCGGAATTGGCCTCGCGCGAACTCGTCATTGCGATACAGCGCGTCGATGTAGCGGGCATAGGCCTGGCCGGGGAACGACACGTTGTCGTTGGCCCAGGTCTCGAGCGCGAGGAAGCCGTCGAGGAACGGGTCGTCCCACGCTTTGTCGATGACGTGCACGGCCTTCGACAGGTTCAGAGTCGGCCGCAGCATCTGGAAAGACGCCTGCATGAGCTGCCACGGGATGAGCCCGGTGGCGTCCGCTACCGCGTTTACGTCGAACTGTGGTGACCGCGTCCACGACGCGAGGAGGCCGTCTTCCCCGAAGCTCACCGGCGCGGCGAGCCCAATGAGGCCGGCGATGTGCTCGGGTCTGGCGGCGGCGTGAATGGCCGCCAGAGTGCCGCCGAGGCAATAGCCGAGGACGTGGGTCTTGCCGCTCGGTGACGTGGCCGCGACCTTGCGGACCGCGCGCCCGATGGCGCCGTCGCAGATCTCGTCGAAGGTGACGTAGCGGTCTTCGTCACCCGGCGTGCCCCAGTCGATGATCCACACGTCGTGGCCCTGATCGACGAGCCACTCGACGAAGCTCTTTCCGGGCATCAGGTCGAGCACGTAGTGCCGGTTGATGAGTGACGGGATGAGCAGGAGAGGCGTGCGAGACGCGCGAGGGAGCTCCGGGATCGGTCGATATCGGAGGAGCTTCCACTTGTTCTCGCGGTGCATCACATCGGCCGGGGTGGCGCCGACCGGTACGCGCTTCCGCGTGGGCAGGGTGAGGAGGTTCAGGAGGCGCTTCAACGGGAGGACTCCGGCTCGTAGAGGGCTTCGAACTCCGCCTTGAAGGCGGCGTAGACGGCCTTTCGCTTCACCTTCAGCGTCGGCGTGAGCAGCGCGTTGTCGATGGTGAGCGGACGGTCCATGATCGCGAAACGTTTGATGGTCTCGTAGCTGGCGAGCTGCGCGTTCACTCCGTCGAGGCGCGCCTTCACGAGAGACTCGATGTTCGGGTGCGCACCCTCCTCACGAGCCGACTCGGCCTGCGCGGCATCGAGCCAGATCCCCGCCACGAGGTACTTGCGGCCGTCGCCGTAGACGACGACGTGAAGGAAGACCGGGTCGTCCTTGAATCGGATCTCGATGTTGGCGGGCGGCACGTTCTTGCCCCCCGCCGTGACCAGGATGTCCTTCTTCCGGTCGACGATCTGAAGGAAACCGTCCTCGGTGAAGCGCCCGATGTCGCCGGTCTTCAGCCAGCCGTCGTCGGTGAACGCCTCGGCCGTGGCTGCGGGATCTTTGTGGTAGCCCGAGAAGACGTTGGGTCCCCGCGCGAGGATCTCGCCGTCCTCGGCCAACCGCAGCTCGACGCTCGGCAAGGGGCGGCCCACGCTGTCGAATCGGAAAGCGTCCGGGCGGTTCAAGGTGAGCGTCGGCGACGACTCGGTGAGCCCGTAGCCCTCGATGATGAGGATGCCGCACTCCTTGAAGAACTGCTTCACCTCCACCTTGAGGCCGGCCCCGCCCGACAGGCAGAACGTGAAGCGCCCTCCTGTGAGGGCGTCAAGCTCGGCCTTGCGCGCTTCCGGGGTCGGCTTGGCGGCGGCCAGGGTCGCGAGCTTCTCCCAGACTGACGGCACCGACATGAAGACCGTCGGCCGCACCACCGGCAAGAAGCGGAAGATGTCGAGCGGCGTGCACATCCACGTCGTGAACCCGAGCGTGTTGCCGAGGCACATCTCGCCGAAGCCGAAGATGTGGCTCATCGGGAGCCACAGGAGGTCGACGGCGCCCTCGTGGAGGAGGGGGGCGTTGCACTCGAGCCAGTCGAGGCCGTTCATCGCCACGTTTCGGTGTGTCAGCGGCACGCCCTTGGGCCGGCCTGAGGTACCGCTGGTGTAGAGCATGAGCCCCACCTGGTCGAGCGAGACCCCGTCCATGACCTCGTCGAAGACCCCGGGGTCGGCCGCCTCGACGGCGGCGCCTCGGGCGCGCACGTCCCGGAGCGAGATGGTGCCCGCGGGGGCGGCGTCGTGCCCCAGCCAGATCACGTGGATCGGCGCCGGGAGCGCGGCACGGCGTTCGAGGACCTTGTTCACGAGCCCGCTCGTCGCCACGAAGACGGCAGTCGCGTCGCAGTGCCCGAGCACGTACTCGATGTCGTCCGCCGTGCTCGATGGGTAGATCGGGACGAGCGCGGCGCCGCGAGCCTGTATGGCGAGGGACGCGGCGCCCCATTCGACGGAGTTGGGCGCCAGGATGGCGACCCGGTCCCCGTCCATGACTCCGAGCGTCGAGAGACCGAGCGCGATGTCGCGGATCTGGTCGGCGAACTGCCCCCATGTGACGACGTCGCCGGACAACGTCTCACCGGGTTCGAGCACCGCGCCCGGCTTCGGCACGATGAAGCGCGGACGATGGCGACGGGCGTCGAGGCCATCAAAGACGGCCCGCGGCGCGATTCGAAGTTCACGAAAGGCGGAGATGTCCATCGTCACTCCCGGCGGCTGATCTTGCAGGTGAGCCCAGCGTCTGGTCCCGTGGCGGGCGAGTTCTCGACCCGCGCGCGCACGATACCAGCTAGCGCGGGTAGGGCTCGGTCGAAATTAAGTGGGAGAGTTGACCGCGCCGCGCCCCGCCCGGCCCCTTCCAAGTCCGAAGACATACTCCCCGTATTTCGAGGACTTGGAAGGGGCCGGGCGGGGATGCGGCGCGAGGCAAATCGAACCACTTCTTTTCGACCGAACCCTTCGGGCTCGGTCGAAATTAAGTGGGAGAGTTGACCGCGCCGCTAGGCAAATCGAACCACTCAAGGTCGACCGAGCCCTTAGGACGGTCGCTTGTCCAGCTGCTCGAGTCGTTCCTCGAGGTCGAGCAGGCGGCTCTGGATCTGGTTCAGCGCGTGGAGACCGCGCTCTTGATCGCGCTTCGTGGGGAGCCCAAGACCGCCCCACATCCCCGCGAGCTGGTCGTTCACCTTGCTACGCGCCTTCATGGCCGCCGAGAGCATCGCGCCTGAGGGGCCGAGGAGCAGTGGGCTGCGGAGCACCTGCTCGAGGTAGGTGGCCGTGGCGTTCTCCCACGCGTCGAAACCTTGCTTCCACATCTTCCACGGATCCATGTCGTACTCCT
>JADMJS010000783.1 GCA_018780435.1 Myxococcales bacterium | reverse complement strand
TTTACTTGCCGAACTCGACGCGGCGGTTCTGCGACCAGCAGCTCTCGTTCGAGGTGGAGCACGTGGGCTTCTCCTCGCCGTAGCTGATGCCCGAGATCGAGCCGCCAGAGACACCGGCGTTGGTGAGGTACGACTTGATACCGTCAACGCGGCTCTCACCGAGCGCCATGTTGTACTCTTCCGTGCCACGCTCGTCGCAGTGGCCTTCGAGACGAACGCTGGTGCCGAGGGTCTTGATGCAGTCGGCGTTGGAGTTCATCACGTCGCGCTGGTCGAGACGTACAGTGGACTCGTTGTAGTCGAAGTAGACCGTCTTGAGCTCGCAAGACTTGGGCTGCTCGACGTACTTCGGCTCGCACTGGCCTTGGGCGTTGCAGATCTGGTTCGGCGGGCAATCCGCGTCCGTCTTGCACTGCACGCCACACTCGCCGTAGCTCTTGCCTTCCACCTTCCAGCAGCGGCCAGAGGGGCAGTCAGCGTCGGTGGTGCAGCAGTTGGGGCGACGACCGCACGAGCCACCATTGCAGACGTTACAAGCGTCGGCGAGGTTGCATTGGCTGTCATCACGGCACTGACGGCACTTGCCATCGACGCAGTATTGGTTGCGCGACTTGCAGTGCGTGTCATCCCAGCAGTCCGGGTACGTGGGGCCGCAACCGACCCACATGACGAGCGCACCGGCGAACACGAGAGCTACCTTGGTGCTGGCGTTCATGGTGTGACCTTTTTCTCCTATCTCGGACAACTGGGCCTCGGGGGCGGGGCCGTAAGGGGGGCGTGCCCCGGGGGTGTAAAGTGCGCGGACCCTAACGGACGACGGATCGGCTGTCAACCTGATTTGGGATCTTCCGTCTGCCGTTTGGAGCCACTCCGTTCAGAGCGACAGTGGGCGACATGCCCGACGCTCGTTCAGGGGGTGTCATGCGGGGAGGCGACCATAACTCAGCGACCGACCCGCATGACGTGAGGCACGGGCCCACGTGGGACCCGGCCGCACAGGACTGGTCACGCTCGTGTAGGAGACGTGACCAGGTGGCCGGACCGTCGAGGTCCAGCCTGCACCATCACTTGGCGCCGCACTTCGAGTAGGACTTGCCTGACTCCTTCCAGCAGCGCTGACCCGAACCGCAGTCCGAGTCCGACGTGCAGCAGCCAGCCACCGTCGTGCAACGGCCGCCTTCGCAGACGCGGCACTTGTCCGACGAGTTGCAGTCTCGGTCGGAAGCGCACTCGGCCGTGGGGCCGCTCGGCTGGGGGTTCGAGCAGGCGCCGAGCATGAATAGGAGGCCGAATGCAGCGAGTGAGGTCTTAAGGGTGTTCATGTGGGGTCTCCCTGGGTGTTCGGCGAGCTTACCTCGCCAGTCGATGCCGACGGCCGAACGGTGCGTGTCAGCGACGTTCCGAGTCAGCGGGCGCGGATTATGAAGCGAGACGATTCCGTGTCAACCGTTCAGGCCGAAACGCGTGCACTGGTGGGCGTCGAGCCGGCGTCGATCAGTTTTCGGGCGAAGGCTTCCAGCCCTTCGGTACCGGCTCGTCACTCTGGGGACGTCGGCGGAGGTACGGCAGCATGACGAGCGACACGAGGATGAGGAAGACGCCGATGGTCTGGCTCGTCGAGAGACCGAGCAGGGTGCCACGCTGGTCGGCGCGGAAGAGCTCGACGATGAAGCGCAGAACGGCGTAGCCGATCGCCATGAGCCAGAAGGCTTGCCCGTGGAAGCGCTTGCGACGGTGGTAGAACCAGAGCATCGCACCTGCGAGGAGGAAGCAGCCGATCGCCTCGTAGAGCTGGGTCGGGTGCACGGGCAAGGAGGCGTCACTGCTGAGGATTCGACTTTCGTCGAGGTGGGTACGCCACGCGGGCGAACCGGTCGGGAAGCTCGTCCCCCACGGGGCGTCACAGACGTCGCCAAAGCAGCACCCCGCGTAGAAGCAACCGAGGCGGCCGAAGCCGATCCCCAAGGGGACCGCGAACGCCGCCATGTCCCCGACTTTCCACGGGTTGACCTTGCGGCGCCGGAGGAACCAGAGCCCGAGCGGAATGGCCACCAGGAAGCCGCCGTAGTAGGTGAGCCCGCCGTACCAGAACTTGAAGAC
The DNA here is from genome assembly GCA_018780435.1 of Myxococcales bacterium. GTDB lineage: Bacteria > Myxococcota_A > UBA9042 > SXOO01. The sequence continues at coordinate 1,856 of JADMJS010000783.1, read as the reverse complement.
CCGCAGGCAGTCGCGGTCCGAGTGGCAGGTCCCGTTCTCGGGGTGACAGAGGTCGCCGAGATTCGCGGCGACACACTGATCGGCGCTCTCGCACTTAGAAGGGGTCGCCGTGGGGAGGAGCTCGCCCGTGGTTTTGAGCGGATCGACGCACAGATAGTAGTAGTCGGTCATCTGACCGTCGAAGAGCACGTGAGCCGCTCGGCCGCCGAGCACGCCTCCGATGACGAGCAGCATCCCGAAGTCGAGGATGGTGTTCGGGTCGATACGGGCTGCCGTCGCGTGCCGAAAGGCGATCCAGGTCCCGGCCAGAAAGCCCACCATGAGGAGCGTGAAGTAGGCCGGGAACTCGATCCCGAAGATGACGAAGGTGCCGTGCATGCTGCTCCCGGGGCGGGTGAATCCACCGTGTCGGCGTTCGGCCGCGTCGCCTTCGGACCCGTGCGGCGGACGCCCGCGGGGGACACTATCCCTCGGGGGCGCTCTCGTCACGTCCGCCGGGCGCACTCGATCGCTCGGAATCGGACGGCGAGGGCAGGGCGATGTCGATGCTCCCACGTCGGTCCCGGAAGAGAGTGAGCCCGATCAGGAGGACGGAGCCCACGGAGATGAGGACGTCGGCGATGTTGAAGGTCGGCCAGTGGAGCTCGCCCGTGTACACGTCGACGAAGTCGATGACGTGGTTGAAGCGGATGCGGTCGATCAAGTTCCCGACGGCGCCGGCCATGAGGAGCGCGATGGCCCAGCGCAGGGTCCCGAGCCGCCTCGGCGTATGGCGGGCGCCCCCCTCGGGCCGCAACCACGCTCCGCGCGCGTATACATAGAGGAGGAGAGTGAGCGCGATCACGGTGAAGATCTGAAAGAAGAGGCGCCGGAACCCCGCCGACATGCCCCCCAGTATTCCCCAACCGGCCCCGGGATTCTCGGCATAGACGAGCTGTGCGAACCCATCGATGACCGGCACGGCGCGCGCCATCATCAGGACGACGTCGGCGCGCGCGAGGGGCGCGTCGAGACCGACCTCGGTGTAGTCCACCGCGAAGGTCCAGTCGCGCGAGAGGCGGTCGACGCGCTCATCCGAGTCCGCTGGGAAGCGTGCCCCGAGGTAGTCGCGGAGCCGGCGGCCGGAGAACGCCTCGAGGTCGGCTTCGAGCTGTCCGATGGCGGGGAGTCGCCTCGGGGGAGTCTCCAGGGATTCGCCCTCGAAGACCCACATCGAGAGCGTACGCCCGGCGCCGCCCTCACTGAAGACCGGGGTCTCCGGCGAGAGCCGCTGATCGTCGCCCAGCCGCATGACGGCGCGTCGCCCATCGGCTTCGAGTCGACGCAGCGTGACGAGGGCCCCTGGGAAGCGCTCCTCGATGAGCGCGGCCGGCGTCTGGCCGTCGACGTCGACCCGGAGCGGGATTGGATGCGATTCGGTCGCGAGCGAGCGCGTCGCCCACGCTTTGGACCATTGGTCGACGCTGGTCCCGACTCCGAGAGCGACGAGGAGGGGCACGAGAGCGGAGACGAACTTCACGGACTTCACGACCAAGCCTCGGGCGGTACGGCAGCGCGCGGGCCCGTCAGAGTAGCTTCTCGGCGCGCCGAGCGAAACTGCACCCGGTAGCAGCGATCCAAGTCGACGAATCGAGTTGACTTTGAGCGATCCGCCTGTAGAACTCGCGGTCCGCTCGCGCGGGCTCGTCGGGTTTCGGCCCGCCTGTCCCCGGGGACGACTGACACCGTCTCCCGATGTCACGAGCCTGAACAAGCATGAACGATGCGCCATCGTCCCGGGCCTGAGTGGCAGTACCCGGAGCGATGCAGCCGGAGGAAGCGATGTACGCAGTGATCAAGAGCGGTGGCAAGCAGCA
>JADMJS010000667.1 GCA_018780435.1 Myxococcales bacterium | reverse complement strand
GGCTTCGAGCATCGCGATCGCCACGCACGATGGGCTCCACGACTGCGTGCAGCACTTGACGGCGCCGAGCACGTAGCAGACGTGCTCCATCACGTTCTGATCGCAGCACCCGGGGTTGGCCGAATACTGACAGCAGGTGTTCATGACGGACGTCGAACAGTCCTTCGAGCAGACCTTCCCGCCTTCGCACCAGCGCACCGTCGCCGTCCCATCACAACAGCCTTGGTACGTCGTGGAGGTGGTCAGGCATGACTCGCCCGTCGGTGCGCCGCCTTCGACGCATTGCGCCCTGGCCGGACCTGTAGAGAGAACCGAGACCATCACGATGATGAGGAGAGGCGCGCGAAGCACTCCTCGGCAAACGAGCCGAGCGACCGTCGCGAAGGAGAGCACTCTATTGCCCCTGGACGGCATCCTCGTCCGCGCGGCCTTCGTAGTCGGCCTCGTAATCGATCTCGATGCCCGTGCCGGGCGGGAGCAGCGAGTTGAAGATCACCGCGTTCGGGCTCGGGACGCCCTCCGAGAGGGAGACCGACTCGCAGTCACCGGAGATCGAGAGCTGGAAGGATGCCGTGTCGGGCTCGGTGCCTTGGGGCAGGTTGATGGCGATGCCCTTGCACTTCGAACCGTCGCCGCAGCTGGGCGACGCCTTGCACGAATCGGATTGCTGCGTGCAGCAGTCCGAGAGGTCGCTGCACTTGCCGGCGGGACCGATGGTGCGGACGGCGAGCTCGGACGCGTCCGCCACGGGGCGCGGCAGGCACACCTTGGTGAACACGCGGATGATGCGGTCGGCGATCGTGTCGAGCGCCGGGCCGATACCGGCGTCGTTGCAGATGTTGGTCAAGATACCGTTGCTGCCGAAGGCGGAGACGAACTCGGCGTAGCGCCGACCGAAGTCGGCTTGCCCGGACCCGGACTGGCAGATGTAGGTCTTGGCGCGGTCGGCGTGGTTGTCCGCCGGGTTCGGGCATTGGCCACATTCGGACTGGGCGTAGAGCGTGCGTTCGAGGTCCTTCTGAACCGGATCGGTGGCTTGCGAATCGCCGACGATGGCGGCGACGAGGACGCGACCCGGGTCGGCCTTCAGCGCCTTGACCTGGTTGATCGCGACCGAGACCGGGAGCAGCGGGCCGCCATTGCGCGAATCCGCCAGACAGCCGCACTTGCCGAAGTCTTCCTTTCGGACCGACCAGCCGCACTTCCACTTGCCGTCCTTCGGGTCGATGCCACAGTCGGCGGTGCTGCAGTCCTCTTCGTCGGAGACCATCACGACGACCAAGTAAGCGTCGTCGCGGAGGAACTTCCGCGACTGGTCTGCATTCGGGGCGCCTTTGGCCTCGCTGAGAGCCCAGAGCGCGGCGTTGATGCCCTGCTCGAGGTTCTTGTTGATGTTCTGGTCGGCGCCGACGACACCGACGCACTTGAAGTAGTCCTTGGCGGTCTTGTTGGTGAGCCAGGGGTAAGGAGGCGGGTTGCAGCCGCCGTCCCCGTCGTCGTGAAAGCCGTCGCCGTTGGTGTCACAATCGACGTCAGCGTCACACGAGTCCCCGTTGTCGCAGACTTTCCCGGCGCCCTGAATGACCGCGTCGCGTAGGGTCGCGGTGTCGGGGCAGGAGCCCGTCGACGGTCGCCGAACGCAGCCGGTGCCTTTGGCGTCGCCCGACGGATTGAGGCACTTGTAGGCGCATTGAGCCGGGTCGGAGGCGCACGCGTCGCCCGCGGCATCGCCTGCGAAGGCGCGGTCGCAATCGGCGTCGACGGCGCAGGTTTTGCGACAGCCCGAGTTCACGGTCCCGTTGCAGTTGAGCACGTTCTTTGCGGTCGACGGCGAGTCACACTCATAGCCCGGGTCACACTGGCACTCCGGCTTGTTCAGGCACTGGTCGACGACCTGTGGGAAGCTGGCTTCGGCGACCGGAAGCACCTCGGGACGGAGGCAGACGGCCGACGCCTTCTGGACGCACGCGAAGGGGAACTCGTCGGTCTTGTCGGCCCGAAACTGGGAGATGAACCCCTCGGACAACATGTCGGTCGTCACGACGGCAAGCCGATAGTCGAGGGAGACGAAGGTCTCGAGCCGCGTCAGGAAGTCGTCGAACGAGTCGGCCAGCGACGCCTGCTCCTGGCACATCGACGACGAGTCGTCGACCACCCAGAGGAAGTCGACCTTTACCGGCGCGCTATTCGCTTCGGATTTCGTGACCTTGAGCGCAAAATCGGTGCCCTTGGACGGGACGTTGTTACACGCCAACAGTAGCGAGGAGCCGAGCCCAATGAGGCCGAGGGAGAGCCAGGTCGATGACAGGCCGTCACGCGAAGCGCAGCCCGTTTTCTGCCGCTCGATGCCGAGCTGCGTCGCTTGAATGCTGCTTTCCAACCGGTGCCCCTTCATGACGAACCCTCCTGGGTCTGCGAGACGCGCCCGCACCCTGCGGGTGGGACTGTACTTGCGTGTGGCCCTTCAGGCAACTGCAACGCCGCTCGCCCCCGCTCCGAGCGAGGCGAGCGGCGGGGGCGCCGTCCCCTGGAATCGGAGAGTCCTTTTCGCGCCGCTCGAACGGAGTTACGTTCCCTCTACGTCGGCATTGAGCGCATCCGCGTCTCGCCGTCACCCGAACCCCAGCCCCCGCTCGCGAGCGGCGGCGGTACACCGACTACAGGACACGCCCTCACCATGAGCACCAAGGCCCACGACTTTCGTTTCTTCCGAGCCGGTGGTTTCGACCAGGTTCGCCTCGATACGGGCGCCGACATCCTGAATCTGGCTCAACTCGATCAGAAACTTTGGGTGGCACTGGCGTGTCCGACCACGGGCGCGGAGTTCGATCCGAAGACGCTTCAGATGCTCGACGTCGATGGCGACGGTCGCCTCCGGGTGCCTGATCTGCTCGCCGCCGTGGCGTGGCTGGAGAAGGTCCTCGTCACCCTCGACGACCTCCCGAAGCGCTCGACGTCGCTGCCGCTCTCGGCAATCTCGGAGAGCACGCCCGAAGGCCGCGCGGTTCGAGCGTCGGCAGGCGAGATTCTCAAGAACCTCGGCCGCTCGGCGGACGCCGTCACCGTTGAGGACACCGCCGACACGGCCAAGATCTTCGGCGCGACGCGCTTCAACGGCGACGGGCTGGTGCCGGCGACGGCCGCCGATCGCCCGGAGGAGCAGAAGCTCATCGAGGAGATCATCGCCACCGTTGGCGCTGGTGAGCTCGATCGCTCTGGGAAGCCCGGCGTCTCCATGGGCGCCGTGAAGGCGTTCTTCGAGGACGCGGGGGCCATCGAAGCGTGGTGGGGTAAGGCCGCGGGGGATCCCTCGCTCCAGCCGCTGGGCGCCGCGACGGACGAGGGTGTCGCCGCGTTCGAGGCGGTGGAGGCCAAGGTCGAAGACTACTTCACCCGCTGCCGGCTGGCGGCTTTCGACGGTCGTGCCACGGAGCCGCTGTCGAGGCCGGTGGAGGACTGGACGGCCCTCGCGAGCCGATCGCTCACCACCACCGACGACGCCGTGAAGGCCTTTCCGCTCGGACGCATCGAGCCCGGCCGCCCCTTGCCCCTCGGTGACGGCATCAACCCCTCGTGGGCCGACGCGATCGAGCGTCTACGCACCTCCGTGGTCGTCCCCCTCCTCGGTGCCCGGACCGCCTTGACGTGGGCCGAATGGAAGGACCTCCGGGGCCGCCTCGGCGCCGCTGTCGCCTACCGCTCTTCCCGCCCCGCGAGCAAGGCGATGGGGCTCGGCCGGGAGCGCGTCCAGGCGATCCTGGCCAGCGGCGGTCGCGCGAGCATCGAAGCGCTGATCGCACAAGACGAGGCCCTTCGGCCCCAGGCGGAGGCCATCGCGAACGTGGAGAAGGCGGCCCGCCTCTATCGCGACTTCCATCAGCTGCTTGAGAACTTCGTGACCTTCCGCGACTTCTACACGCGGCGCGGCAAGGCGATGTTTCAGGCGGGGACGCTCTACCTCGA
>JADMJS010000770.1 GCA_018780435.1 Myxococcales bacterium | reverse complement strand
AGCCGGGCGGGGATGCGGCGCGAGGAAAAGAGAATCACTTATTTACGACCGAGCCATTAGCGCGAGAGCGCGCTGATGAGCTCGCGACAGACTCGCTGAAGCTCAAGCGCGGGCGCGCCGTTCCAGAACGGGACTTCTTCGTGCAGATAGAGGCGGCGGCTCAGCTCGAGCCGCAGGTAATCCGCGCCCGCCGCCGCGACGGTCGTCGCTATCGCGCCATCGGGGGTCACGCCCCGACCGAGGTCGATGCCGTGTCCACCCAAGACCTGCTTGGTGGTTGCGACGGCGCTGGCGCTCGCCTGTGTGCCGCCGATCGCCGCCGCAGCGCGACCGCGTCCGGCGTCGACATCGGTGGGACGTCCGACGCCCGGGACCGTCCGCAGGTCGAAGACGAGCGCTCGGCCCGACTTCGCGATGGTGCTGGCGATGACCGCGGTGAGCTTGTCATGGAAGGCGCCGTGAATGCGGGAGACGCGCTCCCGTACGTCGGTCAGCGACAAGGTGCCGTCGAGGCAGGGCACGCCGCGGGTGGTCTCGCGCCAGATGAGGCCGCGTGGCAAGGACCCGGGGCGGGCGGCTTGCGGGGCGCCCCCCAAGGTGCGGGTGCCGAGCTCGGGGCAAACGCGTGGGTCGAGCGTGTCAGTGGCCTGGTCGACGTCGCAGACGTAGCGGCTCGACGTGACGACCAGCAAGCTGGCACCGAGGAGTGGCGCGCGGTCGACGAGGCGTTCGGCCTGCAGATCCGTGTCGGACAGCCGAACCGGATCAGGCACGGGGCAACGCGCTTGCTCAGCGCGGCTCATGCGGACGCCCGCGTGCGGGACGACCACAATGAGGGGCGTCGGTGAGACATCGGGGGGGATGAACAAGAAAGGGAGCGCGTTCACGGCGCGAACCTTACCCGGTGCGCACGTCGTTGTCATCCACTTCATCGGACCTCCACCCGTCACGTCGGCGGAGGGGCTCGGCGCCGTCGCAGCGGTTCAGAAGTCCTTTCGACTATCGATCAGGAGCGTGACGGGGCCGTCGTTCAGGAGCGAGACGTCCATGTGGGCACGAAAGCGCCCGGTCTCCACGGGCAGCCCCAGCGCCCGAAGGCGCGCCACCACAGACTCGAAGCGCTCGGCGGCCTGCCCAGGCTCCATCGCGCCCGTGAAGCTGGGACGACGCCCTTTGCGGCAATCGCCAAAGAGCGTGAACTGACTGACGGCGAGGACCGCCCCGCCCACGTCGGCGAGCGCTAGGTTCATCTTGCCGCCGTCGTCTTCGAAGATGCGGAGACCGGCGATCTTACTGGCGATGTACTCGACGTCGGCGTCTTCGTCGCCCTGAGCGGCGCCGATGAGCGCGAGGAAGCCCTTGCCGATGCGGCCGACGACCTCGCCGTCCACGGTGACGCTGGCGTGACTGACGCGTTGGATTACGGCTCGCATGGGCTACTCGCAGTGGTTCGTTCGCAGTGAGGGGAGCTCAAGATTGCACGCCCGACGTGCGGCTTGCCAAGCATCCACTCGGTTTGAAAGACTGGCGGCATGTCCCTCACTCCAGACCTCGCCCGAGCCGTCCGCGAGGCGCTCTCCTATGACCTGCGAACGCCCGAAGGCAACCGAGGGCTCCTCGCCTACGTGATGGATCTACTCGACGTCGCCGAGTTCCGCATCGTGGAACAGGCCGCGTCGCTGTGGGGCTCCGACCATACGAACCTCATCGGCCTGGCGGGCCCCCACGACGGCGGGGGGCTCCTGCTCTCGAGCGCCGTTCTCAAGGCGCCGGACACGCCCCCCGAGCTCTGGACGGAGACGGAGGACGATCCCCTGAACGCGACGGAGACGGACGGTCTCCTCTTCGGGCTCGGCGCCGCGGGCAATCGGCTCGATCTCATCTGCCGCATCGTCGCGATGAGCCAGTTGCCGCTGCATCGACTGAAGCGTCCGCTCGCCATCGTCGGACTCTGTGGCGACGATGCCCGGGTGGGGGGCGCCATGCACCTGCTCGACTCGGGCCTCGTCGCACCTAGCATGGCGCTCGTGTCGGACGCGACGTCGCTCGAGATCGCTCATGCCCACCGTGGCTTCGTACAGCTCGCGTTCGACCTCGACGTACCGGTCCCGCCTGCGCTCGAGCCTAGCGCCGGGAGCGTGACGTGGACGGTGACCGTGCTCGGCGTCCCGGCGCACACCGCCAGCCCGGGGCTCGGCCGGAACGCCCTGACGCTGGCCCTGGGCCACGCCAGCCGGCTCATCGAGCTCGGCGGTCGAGTCTTCGACTTTGGCGCCCCAGGGGCCGTCGAGCGCGTGCCCGACCGGTGCCGCTTCGTGGCGGTGCTGCCCCAGGGAGTCTACCCTCCGCTCCCCGGCGCCCTCGTGGAGTGGGGCGGACAGCCCACCCGCGACGTGACGCCCGCGCTCCTCGCGTTTGCGGCCGCAGCGCCCCGGATTCGGTCGCTCCTCCGATGGTCGAGCCCGGCCCGCGACGATGACTTCTTGCCGCTGGGCGCCTCGGGCGTCTTCACGTCGGCGCAAACCCTCGCGGCCGAAGAGCCGACGATGAACCGCCTGACGCTCGGGCTGGAGATTCGGCCGCGTCCCGACGAGGCCGTCGAGACCTTGCTGAGAGACCTGGAGGGGGCCGTGCGACGCGCCGCCACCGAGTGGCACGGCCACGGCGCCTTGCGCGTGGATCGTCACCTCCTGCCCTTCGACGGTCGCTCCGACTCGGCGCTCGTCGAGGCCGTTCGGAAGGTGAGTCACCATCCGACGACGGTGGGGACGCACGCGGGCTTCACCGAGGCCTGGGTCTATCAGAGCGTCAACATCGACACCGCGGTCTTCGGCCCCGGGAGCCTCGCCGTGCGTGGCCGGCCGAACGAATACGCTGTTCTGAGACACCTCGACGCGAGCTACCAGCTCTATGGTCGACTCGTGAAAGAAATTTGCTTCTAGCGAGTTCTGGCCGCACTTTAGGACGCTGGGGCGGTGCCTGTTTCTTTTCTGTTGGTAGTCGCGTGCTTGCGGGCCGTCAGGTCAATGCCGCTATTGAGGTGCCTGCGCTGACGCTCTACGGTCGGGCCCGTGAAGTTGCTCGCACTCCTCTCGACCCTGCTGGTCGGCCATGGCCCAGCGGACGAAGGGGCCCCCCGAATCACCGCGAACGCCGAACCGGTACGCCCCGGGCAGTCGACCACCGCTCCGTGGCAACACCTGGTAGTCGAGAACTGCCCTGCCACCCTCGCGGCGGCACGCGTGCAGGCCTATAGCGCTCTCGCTGAGGACTTCACCCAGGAAGAGCGAGGGTCCGGGCGCACGCGCTACCGGTGTTACGTCCCCCAGGCCCTCAGCTACCAGCTCGGGCCCGCTCAGGTACGCTACTCGTCGTATTTGCTCCTCAACTGCAAGATGGCGCTCGCGATGGCGCGCTTCGAGAACGCGCTCGTTCGCGTGACCGAAGAGGTCTTCGGGCCGGGCGCGACGGTCGAGAAGATCCGGGTGCTCGGCGCCTACAATTGCCGCCCCCTTCGAAACGGGCGCACTCGCATGAGCCAACACGCCTACGGTAACGCCGTCGACTTCAGCGGCTTTCGTGTGTCGCGTTTCGGCTGGGTCGATGTCCGGGAGCACTGGGGCCAAGGCAAGACCACTCGGCATCGGAAGGCCTCCGCGTTCCTGCACCGGCTCGTCGAGGTGCTCCTCTCGGAGCGCGTCTTCGCGAACGTCCTGACTCCCGAGTTCGACGCGGGTCATCGAAACCATCTCCATGTCGATCTCGACGTCGATCGACCCGAGCTCGCCGAGGCCTTCGAGCTCGATGAGCCCGACTGGGGCAGGGAGCCCGCCGAGAGCGAGCACGAACCGGCCGAGTCGCCCAGAGCCCCCCAAAAAGCGCCGCGAGCCGTCACCTCGCGCGTGCTAGACCTCGATCTCGGGCGCGAGCTCGTCACGAGCCCCGACGAGGAGTAGCCCATGA
>JADMJS010000073.1:7885-20674 GCA_018780435.1 Myxococcales bacterium | reverse complement strand
CTCTACCTCGTCAGCTACCCCTTCGAGTGCTCCGAGCAGATCAGCTCACGCATCCTCGGCATCGCTGCCCTCAAGGACGTCCTGACGGCGTTCAAGACCGAAGGGCTCCCGTCCCCGGCCGAGATGATGGCGGCCGTGGAGCGCGATCTCACCCGCCTCCAGCTCCTGCAGCACGACAATGGCGGCTTTAGCTTCTGGAAGCGCTCCGAACGCGATTGGCCCTACCTGACCGCGCACGTCGGCCACGCGATGGGCCGTGCGAAGCAGAAGGGCTTCGCGGTCCCGGACCGCATGATCCAGAAGACACTCCGGTACTTGAAGGAGATCCGCAGCCACTTCCCGAGCGACTACCCTGAAGAGATCCAGCGCGTCATCGAAGCGTACGGCGTCTACGCGCGGGTCCAGCTCGGCGACGTCGATGCGGCGCGGGCCCGTGCGCTCGTCGCGGAGTTCGGTGGCGCCAAGTCGACGCCCTTCGAAGCGATCGGGTTCTTGCTCTCGGCGCTCGTGACCGATCCGGGTTCGGCCGAGCTCGTCAAAGAGCTCCTGCGCCACCTTGGCAACAACGTGACCGAGACGGCGGGGTCCGCCCACTTCACGACGTCGTACACCGACGGCTCGCACCTCATCCTCCACTCGGATCGCCGCGTGGACGGCATCCTCCTCGAGGCCGTGATCCAGGCCGACGAGAAGAGCGACCTCATCCCGAAGCTCGTCGATGGCCTACTTGCGCATCGCACCAAGGGTCGCTGGGGCAATACGCAGGAGAACGTCTTCGTGCTTCTGGCTCTCGATCGTTACTTCAACACCTTCGAGAAGGTGACGCCGAACTTCGTCGCGCGGGTCTGGCTCGGTGACCAGTACGCTGGCGACCACTCGTTCAAGGGGCGCACGACGGAGCGGCACTTCGTCGGGATCCCGATGGCGCTGCTCGGTGATGGTGAGAAGCCGCTCGTCATCCAGAAGGACGGCGCGGGTCGCCTCTACTACCGGGTGGGCATGCGTTATGCGCCCAAGGACCTGAAGCTCGAGTCGATGGACCGTGGCTTCTACGTCGAGCGCACCTACGAAGCTGTCGACGCGCCGGAGGATGTGAAGAAGGGCGACGACGGGGTCTGGCGCGTCAAGGCGGGCGCTCGCGTTCGCGTGAAGCTGACGATGGTCGCCGAAGCGCGCCGTTACCATGTGGCGCTCGTCGACCCGATCCCGGCGGGCTTCGAGCCGCTCAACCCCGAGCTCCTCGGGACGCAGGCGCCGCCGCCGGAAGCCAACGATGGTGGCGGGGGTGACGAGGATTGGGGCGACCACCACGGCGGTCCCCGCGGCGGATATTGGCGCTGGTGGGGCCCGTGGTACGAGCACGAGAACCTTCGTGACGAACGAGTCGAGGCGTTCACGTCACTCCTTTGGGGCGGTGTGTACACATATAGCTACCTCGCTCGCGCGACGACGCCGGGTAACTTCGTAGTGCCGCCCGCCAAAGCAGAGGAGATGTATGCGCCCGAGACCTTTGGCCGTTCGGCCAGCGAGCGCGTCATCATCGAGTAATTTCGGAGCGAGAGGACCGTCTTGCCACTCATCCCACACGCGTTCCAGGATCTTCGGATCGACGATGAGCCTGCCTTTGCCCACGTCGGCCTCTACGGCCGACTCAAAGCAGCGCTGGCGTCCTCTGGCCATGTCTTCCTCGTGCCCGACGACGCCTCCTGGGTGGGCGGCGATCGGGCGCTCTTCCTCAACCAAACCTACTGGGCTTCCGACGCCAGCGCCGACGTTCTGGCCGAAGCGAGCATCACGGCCGACGAGGTCACCCACATCGCTCTACACGGCCTCGCCAAGGTGGCGGTCGTGGGGGGAGGTCGACCGAAGTCGCCCCGGGCTTTCCTCTTCGCCGAGTCCATCGCCAGCGCGTTCGATCTCTACTTGATTGGGCGACTGCTGAGAAACCGGCCTGACTCGGCGTTCATCGAGTCGCAAGTCCCGATCATCCGGGATGCTGCCGAAGATGCCGGCCTTCACCCGGACGACTTCGCCGAACTCTTGGGTGAGATCGTGGACGCGCCGGAGCGCGCCTTTGAGGACCTGCGCCGGCTACTCTTCGACACCGCCACGCGCCTGCTCGACTGCGACGAGGTTGTGGGCGGCCAGGCTGTATTCGAAGAGGCGGCGGATCACCGGTTTGCGCCGCTGCTGCATCACTACCAGCTCTCGAACTGGGTCCTCTTTTGTCGGGCTTACGGCACAGCCAATGACGACGAGGAAACGCGGGTAGACCAACTCGACGCGGCGCTTCGAGCCGCGCCCGACGCCGTGGCATGGCTCGAGGCCCACTGGCTCACCGGCTGACGGCCCGAGAGTCAGAACGACCGACCTCGATAGGAGCGCAGTCGCGCGACTGGGCGAAGAACGCTTGCGAAACCGGCGATCGTGGGCCAGCCTCCGCCTATCGGGGACAATGATGGTTCGACGTGACGCCGACGTCTTCGCGTTACGCCGTTCCACCCCGAGCGCGCCGACGCCGCTACAGCGGTGCCAGCTCGTCGACCCGAATCCCGTCAGGGGCATCGTGCCCCGGTCTGGAGGTGACCGTGTTCGCTGGTTTCCTGATCTCGTTTCTCCTGGCGGCTCCCGTGTCTTCCGGTGTCCCAATCGGGATCGCGGCGCAGCAGGACGCGTGGATGGCGCAGGACCTGGGGGCGGATGGGCGTCTCGACGTCGTCCTGGTCGTGACGAACGGGACGACGAGCCCCCTCGAGAACGTCATCGTGATCCAGCCGCCACCGCTGAGCGGCACGTGGACCGGTAGCGTCCCGGCGTCGGGCCAGGACGGTGACCGACACGTGTTCACGGTTGGCACTCTCCAGCCCGGCGACCGCGCCGAGCTTCGCATCGAGATCGAGTCCCCCGCGGAGGGAGTCGTGCTCCCACCGGCTCTGCTCGTTGGGGCCTGGAATGGCCGCCGCATCGACGCGACGGGCCGCACCGTTCGACTCGAGGGACCCGGCTTTCCGGCCAGCTACCTGGACGCCACCCCCGAGGCCGACGGCACCGATCCGGTCGTCATCGCCGAAGCCGCCGCGCTCAGCGACGTGGCTTCCGCGCTAGCGCACGTCCAGACCACCGTCGCGCTCACACCCTATTGGGGTTCGCTCCACGGCGCCCGCGGCGTCATTTACGGCCGTAGCGCCAACGCGCTCGATCGGTCGAGCTTGCTCGTCGCGCTCCTTCGGGCGATGGGCACGCCGGCACGCTATCGCTTCGGGGCGCTCGCTGAGAGCCACGCGAGCGCGATCTGGGCGTCGGCGTTTCCGCCTGCAGCGGCGCGCGACCAGCTCGGGGCCGCGCTCGACGGCGTGGCGCTCGCGGCTGACCCGGAGTCCACACTCGCGCTCCTCCCAGCGGACGTCGCGGCGTCGCTCGGGTCGTCGCGAACCGCCCAGCTCGCTGCCATCGGTGCGATGGATCCGATGGCGCTCGAAGCCCTCGCGCTCGAGCCTGTGCTCCCGGACGAAGAGACCCTTGAGATCCTCCAGAACCATGTGTGGGTCGAGGCTTGGGTCGATGGCGCTTGGACCGCGCTCGACCCGAGCGTGCCTCTTGCTCAGGTCGGCCAAGTGTTCGGGGTCCCGTCGGGAGAGCCCACGGCTGGAATCGACGAGTCGCTACGCCACCGGGTCGCGGTGAGAGTCCTCGACGAGGCCTACAACGCCGTCATGACTCCCAAGCCGACCAAGAACCCGGCTGCGCTCGACGTGACGCTGTGGTCCGTCGAGCTCGTCGGTCGCAGCCTCATCGTTCAACACGCGATCACGAAGTCCGTGACGGGGGGGATGGTCTTCGCGTCGCAGGAGACCGTCTACGAACCCCGGATCGACGTCCGCGATCTCGAAAGGAAGTCGGAGACCACCCTCGCTGGCACCAGCTACAGCGAGTTCACGACGAACTTCATCGGCGGCTTCGTGAACGACCACACGACCGGCGTCTTCGTCGAAGTCGAGCTGCTCGCTCCAGGTCAAGCCGTCGGTGCGGGCGAGGTTCACGAGCGAATCCTGGCGGATCGACTCGGCGCGGACATTCGCTCGGGAGCCGGTGGCACCATCACTGGGTCGTTCGCGGGGTTCATCACACAGAGTGTCGACGTGATGTCGCTCCTCGTGCAGGCGGCGCCGACGCCCCCGCGCGTCGCAGCGGCCGAGCAGGCGGTCCTCCAGGTTGCGGCCGATGCCTCCGAGGTCGATCGTCTCCTCGCGCTCGCCGAGACGCCCACCAATGACGTTCCGCTCGATCGAGTCGATCGAATGCGTAACCTGGTCGCGGGTCTGACGTCGGTCCTCACGCTCGTCCATGACTCGAACCTCGGGGTACGCGCGGACCGAGTCGCGTCTCAGAAACACGGGCGCTTCTTCTCGCCGAAGCCGCGAGTCGCGGTGTCACGGGGGCTCATCTCCCTCGGGGATCCGCCCCTGCATCGCGTCGGACTCGACCTACTCACAGAGGATGTCGACGTGATGATTCCGCCCGGGCAACCGTTGGCGGATCGTACGACGCTCGTCATGGCACATGGCGGACTGGCGACCGACCTCGAAGGCGCCGTCCTGGCCGCGCTCGGACAGGCTGACGTGGTCGCTACCAACGACGTCTTCAAAGCGGCGCTCGACTCGGGGGTCGGCTTCATATTCCTCGAAGGGCAGAACGGCATCAACCTCAGCACGACCGGAGCGCTCTCCGTGAGCAAGGAAGCGCGGTCGCGGATTCAAGCCGCGCTCTTGGACGGCAAGGTGGTCTTTGGGCCGAGCGCGCCGGTCCTCATCGGAGGCAAGGCGCGACACGCCTGGCTTGAACTCGAAGAGGACGGGACCTTGATCGGTCGGCTCGCGGATGGGTCCGGTGGGGCGGCGATTGAATATGCGTTCCACGCCTACCAGAGCGCTTGTGATATCGGTGTCGTGATTCCGTCCCAGTTTTGTATGCCTGGTAGCTTCCTAAGTCAGATAGGCGGCTTCGCAGGGGCACTCTACGGACTCATCGTGCCAGCCTTCGACGCCGCGATGTTGTGTTCGAGTGGCGATGGCAGAACGTGTCAGAAGCTGCAGACGCACCTTCCGAACGCCATCCGCGGTTCGCTCGAGAATGCGTTTAGCCAGATCTATCAAAACCAGGATCCTGGCCAATGTGACATCCCCATGATCACGTTTGATCAGTACGCCTTCTTCGCTGGGGTCGACTGTTCGAGCTGCAATGTCGGGAACATATGGCTCAAGGGGTTCTGCTCCTACATCAAGGCCTACGACAAGTCGCAGAAGCTGGTGGCGGCGGCCGTCCGCGACCCGCTGCTCCCGGACGGCCCAGCGGGCGTCGTCGATCCAGTGGTCATCCCAGACTCGGAACGCGCCGTCGCGACCGCGACACTTGCGGTGACACCGTCGCTGTCTCGGGTCACGGTCGGCGGCGCGGTGTCGCTCCATCACGCGCGCCTCTCGGGCAATGTGACCGCATCGTCCAACGGCGACGGCGGCACGCTCGCGTTCCCAATTCGACATGTCGCCGCCGAGTCCGTGGATGGTTATGGGGTCACGGGGGCTTCACTGGCGTGGTCTGGACTCGACGACACGCTGACGCTCAGTGCGGCCACTCAGCTCACAATTGCTGGCGATGGCGTCATGGACCTCTACGGTCAGGCGCTCACGCTCGGCGTCACGACACTCGGCGACTTTGGGACTCTGTCGCTACCGGGGGGAGGCGCCGTCACGGCGACCGGCGCTCCGCTGACGGCCGTGCTCGACACGGACGATCCCACCGGTCACCTGGTGGTCGGCGGCTCGTCGGTCGCGCTCACCGATGGGAGCTTCACCACACCCTCGTTGATCGCCGCCGCCGATACCGCTGGCATCTTGGGCTACGCTGCGGCCGCGTGGACTCTGTCGCAGACCACCGTGGCCCTCGCCGACGCCACAGGCTCTCTGTCCCTCGACGGGGTGCCCACCGACCCCAAGGGGCTCACGCTCGCGCTCATGGACGGGACTGCAGCTCTCACCCACGGGCCCACCGAAGACACGCTCACACTCGCTGGCACGGCCGACGTGGCGCGCCTCATCGCTACCCCCGAGAACGACGCGGGTGCGGGACCCTTCGCCGTGAACTTCGACGTGTCGACCTCACTCACCGGCGACTGGGAGCTCCGCGTCGTGGCGCCGACCGGCTGGACCGTCACACTTGACGGCGGCTCGGCGCGCGTGGATGCGCCGCCTGGCGCAACGGCGGGCGCGGTGACGGTGACTGCGGAGGCCACCCACACGTCCGGTGCGAGGGCCGCGACGCAGGTGGCGCTCACTTTCGAGCCCCCGGCCGTCTCGAGCGCGGCGCTGTCGATCACGACCGACCCGACCTTCGCGATGGACGTCCTCGGCTATCGGATGCCGGGGTGGCTCGTGAACCTCTCTCATCAAGGCCCGAGCGACGGGACCTACGCACTCAGCGCGGTGGTCACTGGCGACGACGGATTTGAAGCCGTTCTGGCTGCCGAGTCGGTTCAGGTCGCACAGGGCGAGACCCGCCGAACTGGGCTCCGGCTCACGTCGTCACGGTCCCATTTCCCGCCGCCGGGCACCGAGCTCACCGTGACCGTCACAGCGACGGGCTCGGCTTCGGCGTCTGCCACGACGACCTTCGTCGTCCCCGAGATCCGCGCGCTCGCGCTCGAAGTGCAGCCGGGCCGGCTCATCCTGACTCCAGGAGAAGCCGGCGAGGCCATCATCCGTGTCACTCATCGCGGCAATGTCGAGTTTATCCCGGCGCTCCTGGCCGTCGACGGTGTCACGGGCCGAGCGCCCAGCTACCCGCTGTCCATGACCGCCGCGCCCCTCCTCGCCCCGGGTGAGAGCGGCGACATCGTCGTCAGCACTGTCGCCCCCGCGACCGAGGCGCTCCCGACCGAGCTCCGGCTGCGGCTCTCGGCCCCACCCACGCCCTTCGAGCTCGCCCAAGATCTCCCGACTGCCGCCGTCGTCCTGCCGATCGCCATCACGATGCCGGGGACCGAGCCGATCATCGCGCTCGCCGCTACCGGCGCCGCCGAGTCCGACGACACGCTGGTGGACCTGGCGCTGAACCTCTGGGTCGGCACGACGCGGGTCATGGAGACCTGTGATCCCGAGCAGTTGCCGTTCCTGCGAACCCACCTTGTCAGCCTCGTGAACGTGCTCTCCGGCCGCCCGGGGACTGGGGCCACCGTCGCTGGACTCATGGACGCCATCGCCGCCCTCGACGCCGACGGGTGCGCGGCCATCCCGACCCTCCTCGCCGCGTTGCCGGGCATCGAGACCATCGCGCAGGCCCCGAACCTCGCGGGTGGCCTCGAGAGTGCCGGCCCCGTGCGCAACGGAGATACACTCACGCTCACCGCGACGGCTGTGAATGGCGGACTTGCGCCGTCTCTCCCCACGACGGTCTCGCTCGCGTCGCGGGTGGCTTACGGCGCGTCCGTGCCTATCGCGACCGTGGAGCTACCTGCCATCGATCCCGGTGACTCCGTGCAGGTTACATTCGACGTCGACACGACGTCCTACCTCGGGCCAGTCGTCTTCGAATTGACGGTCGACCCCGACGGGATCGTCGACGAAGGCGACGAGACCGACAACCGAAGCCTCCTCGTCGTCGAGATCCTCCCGAAGGACGGCGCACCGCTCGGCAACTCGCCGCCTGCGTTCACCAGCACGCCGCCCGTCGCCGTCGCGCCCAGAGTCGCGTTCAGTTTCCCCGTCTCGGCGGTGGATCCCGACGGCGACGCCGTCTTCTATTCGCTCCTCACGCCGATCCCGGGGCTCGCGCTCGTGGGAGCGTCGCTCCAAGGCAAGCTCCCGGCACCGGGGGACGTCGTCGTGACGCTCGGGGCCCGCGACGTCTATGGCGCAATGACCGAACAGACCTTCACGCTCGCCGTGACGGCCCTCGCGCTCGACGCGCCGCCGCCGCCGCTCGGGACCCTCCCGGCTTTTGCCGCTCTCGCTCCGACGACGTTGACGGTGCCCCTGCCGCCGCTTCCGGCCGGGACCATCGTGACCGTCCCTGGGGCCCCTCCGGGCCTCGGGGTCGTAACGTCGCCGTCCGGTGAGATCACGATCGTCTGGCCGCTCGCCGTCGGCGACGCGGGGACGTGGCTCCTCACGGTCATCGCGACGACGCCCGCCGGGGGGACCGCCGCCTCGCCGCTCCGCGTCGTCGTCCGCGACACGCCGCTCGGCGCCGACCTTGTCGCCACCGTGGGCCCAGCCCCGGACCCGAGCGTGCGAGTGCGGAACGCTGGCGACGTCGCCACGACTGCGACGACGGTCGTCGTCTTCGAGGACCTCGATCTCGATGGGCTCGCCGAGGCGGGTGAACCTTCGGTCCTGCTCGACGTGCCGGCGCTCTCGCCCGGTCAGGTCTGGGACGGCGCGGCGTCGCCCTTCGACACCACCTTGTTCCCGGGCAATCTGGTCGCTGCGCGGGTCGACCCCGTCGACCTCGTGGCGGAAGCGGACGAGGCGAACAACCTGGACCGCTCGATCGTCGCCGACGCGCCGGCCGTGTGGAGCTGGGTCGGCTATCGTCCCGCGTCGCCGATGCCGATCGTCCTGCTCTCGGCCGGCGACGTCGTGAACTACCGCGTCCTCGATCCGCTCGACTTCGCTACGCTGGCCGAGGGCACCGTGCTGCCTCTCGAGCCTCTGACGATCGATCCGCTGTCGGGGGGGCTCCCCGTTGGGCGCTTCGTCATCGAGGCCGACGGCCCACTTCAGATCACCATGGTGCACGAGCAGCTCGCGCCGGACTTCGGCGCCGATCTCATCCACCCCACGGTCTCGGGTGGCCGTGTCGGCCGTTCCTTCGCGCTCTACCTCCCGACCCTCACCACGAACAACCGTCTCGTGGTCATGGCGGCAGAGGCGTCGACCGTCGAAGTGAAGACCCTGGGCGGCGTCATCAAGGATAGCGCCACGTTGCCGGCCGGCGGCGCCTTCGAACCCCAGGGGCTCAGCGCCGGGACGGTCTATCTCGTCGATGGCACTGGGGATCTCGTCATTCAGTCCGCGTCGGTGACGGGCCTCTCGGCCATCCCGCCGCTCGATCGCCCCGAGGGCGACGTCGGTCGGCGTTTCCTCCTGTCGACCCGCGCTCGCGATCCGAGTGGCGGCGCCGTCGCTTTCTTCGCTTATGAGGACGCGGTCTGCACCGGTCGCGACCAGGCCGGCGTGCAACGTTTCTCGCGCCCCCTCGCCGTTGGGGAGCGCGCCGTCCAAGTCGCGGTCGGTGAGACTCGCGGCCTCTCCGTCACGTGTACGGGCGACGTCATCGTCCTCGCCGGTGACTTCTCGAGCTCCGGCGCGAGCGCTATCGGCCTCCTCGGCGAGGACCTGGTTCAGCTCGTGGGGCGCGGCGGGACGGACATTCGAGTGCACTCGCTCCGTCAGACGGTCGGCGACTCCATGGTACTCGCGGGCCCGACCGGGACCGCGGTCGCGCTCGGTGACGGGCCCACTCAAGCGCTCCCGCCCTATGGCGCGTTGGTCCTCACCGATGACACGGCCGTCGACATCCTCGCCGAGGAGCCGGTCGTCGCGCAGCTCCAAGGGGGTGGTGATCGGTGGTTCGACCTCGGGGACATCCTCCGCCTCGTCCCGACGCGCACTGTCCCCGCCCGCCCTGTGCTTCACGCGGTCGACTTCGACACGACGACGTGCGCGGCCGAGGTCGGCGTATCCGGCTTCCTCGGCAATGGCGGCGGCGCCCCTCTTGAAGGTGCCTCGCTGGTGCTCCTCGACGTCTCCGGGGAGCAGCCGGTGACGTTGGCGACCGAGGCCGTGGCTACCCTCGTCCCGGGCGCCCGCGTCGCGTTCTCACTCGACGCGGTGCTGGCGGCATCCGAGACCACGACGCGTACCTTCGCGGTGCGCCTCGAGAGCACGGCCGGGTCGCGTGTGGTCGTCTCAGAGCCGACGCTCTGCCTGAACGGCGCGCCCACCTTCCTCACGACGCCGCTCACGACCGCGAACGCCGGTGAGGAGTGGTCCTACGCGCCGATGGCCGCTGACCCCGAGGGTGACGAGGTGACCGTTACGCTCGAAGCCGGGCCGGTCGGCGCCCAGGTCGATCCCCTCACCGGTCTCGTCACGTGGCTCGGGGGCGGCGGGCCCGGCGCCTTCGTCCTCGCAGCGCGCGACCCGGCCGGTCAGGCCGCCTTCCAGTCCTTCGTGGTCACGCTCCAGGCATCGCCCATCCAGTGTGGCCCCGACGAGGACCAGGACGCTTTCTGCGCCCCACACGACTGCGACGACCATGACCCGACCGTGAGCCCCGGCGCGACCGAGCTCCTCGGGAATGGGAAGGACGATGACTGCAACCCGAACACGCCGGACTCTCTCCCTTCGGCCGGGCTCACCTTGACGCTGGTCCCGGCGTCGACGGTCGTCACGGCTCGTAGCCCCATCGTCCTGCACGCCATCGTCCAGAACCTCGGGAGCGTCCTCAGCGCCTCGGGGCTCACGGTCGAGGTCGCTGTGACCTGCGTCGGCGGTCAAGCGACGCTCTCCGGGGCCGTCCCCTTCGTGGCGGCGAAGGGCCTCGCGACGGTGACGGTCGAGTGGGCGGCCGGGGCACCTGCGCCGGGTCCGTGTACGGCCAAGGCGACGTTGCGGTCGGGCACTAGCGCTCTTGGGAACGCGAGCGCGAGCCTCGTGGCGACCTTGCCGCTCTCCGGGACACTTACGGCCACGGTCGTGGGTGACGGCAACACGGCCGGCGGTTCCGAGGTGGACTTCGGGTGGAGCGTCACGAGCCTCGGTGAGAGCAGCCTCACCACGGACCTTCGTATACGGCCCTATGGCCTCCTGCCTTGGTGGACTCAATCGGATGTGGTCATCGGGTCCGGCGAGACCATCTCCGGGACAGCGGAGGCGCTCGGCGTGGCGCCCGGCCGAACCGTGGCGGTGCTCGAGGCGGACGGTATTCCCGTCGCGGCCGCCGACTTCACGATCGAGTTGATCTCGACGCTCACCGTGCCGGTCGCGGACGACGCGGTTCTTGCCCAGGCGCCTCCGTCAGCGCTCCGATTCCGACCGCTCGGTCCGGGTCCAGCGGCGCAGCGTGTCCTGCGCGGCGTCGGTCGCCCGGGCACGGGCGACCTCGTCATCGAGCTGCAAGCCGGCAATACTATTGAGGGATCGGGTCGCCTCGTTCGTCTCGCCGCCAATGGGGTCGAAGTCGTGCGCGTCCTGACCGAAAGTGGCGTCATCATCGAAGGCGCCGCCTTCGCGGTCATCGAGGGTGATCGCCTGCGCCTCACCATCCCGACCGCGGCCTATGGCGGCCTCGACGGCCCCCACTACGCGCTTCGGGTCGAGCTGCGAGATGGGCCGCTCTCGGCGCCCACCGACGCGGTCATCTGGTATGGCGACGTCGAGGTCGCCGGTACGGCCGACCGCTTCGGAGCGCTCGTCCTGGTGCCGGAAGAGCCGGTGGGAGAAGACGTCGTGGTCCTGCCCGACGTCCTCGAACCCGTGGACATCGAAGAACCCGTGGACATCGAGGAGCCGCTCGACATCGAGGTCCCGGTCGACATCGAGGTCCCGGTCGACATCGAGGAGCCCGTCGACATCGAAGAGCCCATCGACATCGAGGTCCCGGTCGACATCGAGGAGCCCGTCGACGTCGAGGTCCCGGTCGACATCGAGGAGCCGGTGGACATCGAGGAGCCCGTCGATATCGAGGTTCCGGTCGACATCGAGGTTCCGGTCGACATCGAGGTTCCGGTCGACATCGAAGTCCCGGTCGACATCGTGGTCCCGGTCGACGTGGAAGCGCCCGTCGACATCGAAGAGCCGGTCGACATCGTAGAGCCGGTCGATGTCCCGGTCGACACTGCGCTCCTAGACGCAGAGGATCAGCCCGGCGACGTCACGACGACGGCGGATATCGAGGTCCCCGACGTCACCGACAACCCGGGTGACGTGGTCGGCCCCGCTGCCGACATCACACAGCCGGTCCCAGACGTCGTCGAGAGCCCAGAGACGGACGTGACGGGCGGTGGCGACCTGGGCTCGGACGACACGACTGCGGGTGACGACGTCTCGGCCCCGATGGTCGCCGTCGCGGAGGATGGTTGTGGGTGCCGGACCGCACGAGAGAGCCGTCTTGCAGGGGGCGCCGTCGTCATCATGCTCTTGGCTCTCGGTTTCTGGGTCCGTCGCCAGCTCGGAGGTGCCCGATGACGCCACTTCTTCGCCGTTTCGCCTTTGCCGTCACCGCCGTGGGGCTCCTTGCCTCCTGTAGTGGCTCCGATGAGGTCCCGGGGGCCGTCGTTCCGGACGTCGCCGACGTCGCGGATGCCGCCACCGCGGACGCCTCACAGGACACCTCGACCGGCGACACGGGGACGCCCGGCCCCTCCGTGGACACCAGCCCGGACGACGTCATCGACGCCGAGGCGCCCGACGTCGCGACCGAAGATACGGCCCTAGGCGACGCGACGGGTGAGGTTGCGGCGCCCGACGCTGTTCAGGAAGAGGTGGAATCCACCGACGTCCTCGACACGGACGACGGTGATGTCTCGACGGACGTCGAGATTCCGGTGGACGTCGAGATCCCGGTGGACGTCGAGGTGCCCGTCGACATCGAGATCCCAGTGGATGTCGAGGTGCCCGTCGACATCGTGGAGCCGGTGGACATCGAGATCCCGGTCGACGTCGAAGTCCCGGTCGACGTCGAAGTCCCGGTCGACGTCGAAGTCCCGGTCGACGTCGAAGTCCCGGTCGA
>JADMJS010000073.1:0-7785 GCA_018780435.1 Myxococcales bacterium | reverse complement strand
CCGGTCGATATCGAGGAGCCAGTCGATATCGAGGTCCCGGTCGACATCGAGATCCCGGTCGATATCGAGATTCCGGTCGATATCGAGGAGCCAGTCGATATCGAGGTCCCGGTCGACATCGAGATCCCAGTCGACATTGAGGAACCTATCGACGTCGAGGTCCCAGTGGACGTCGAGATCCCAGTGGACGTCGAGATCCCAGTGGACGTCGAGATCCCAGTGGACGTCGAAGAACCGGCCGACGTAGACCCCACGGTCGACACGACCGAACCCGACACGTCTGAGCCCCCGAAGTTGCCCTTTGGCGCCGCCTGCATCGCTGACGACGAATGTGACTCTGGTCTCTGCCTCAAGGGCGTCGACTACAACGCGTGTTCGTCCATCTGCGGGCCCTACGCTTGTCCTTCGGGATGGACGTGTACGCCCTGGCCGGGTGGCCTCTCCGTCTGCATCCCATCGAATGTCTGCCTCGACCAGGACGGAGACACCTTTGGCGTCGGTAAGGGCTGCGTGTACTCCGACTGCCGCGACGACGACCCGGCTGTGTTCCCCGGCGCGACCGAGGGCTGCAACGGCGTCGATGACGACTGCGATGGGCTCACCGACGAGGGCCTCCTGAACGCGTGCGGCACGTGCGGCGACGGCCCGAGCGAAGCCTGCAACGGCTTCGACGATGACTGCGACGGCGTCACCGACGAGGGGCTCCTGAACGCGTGCGGCGCCTGCGGACCCGTGGCGGTGGAGGTCTGCAACGGCTGGGACGACGATTGCGACGGCAACGTCGACGAGGCTCTTGAGTGTGGGCCGAAGCCGCTGTGTCAGAACGGCGCCACCGAGCCGTGTTATCCGGGGGCTCCCGAGACGGCCAACGTCGGCCTCTGCCTCGAAGGTGTGCGCACTTGCGTAGGAGGCAAGTTCGGCCCCTGCACCGGCGCCGCGACCCCCGCGAGCGAGCTCTGCAACGGTCAGGACGACGACTGCGACGGCGAGGTCGACGAAGGGACGCTCAACACGTGCGGTGGGTGCGGTCCGGCGCCGCTGGAGAGCTGCAACGGCCTCGACGACGATTGCGACGGAGTCCCCGACGACGGTGTGGTGAGCCCCTGTGGTTCGTGCAAGCCCTGCGGTGAAGCGCTCTTCTTCCCTGGAGAGGTCGGCAGCAGCGATCCGGCTATCGCACCTGCGCCCGACGGCGGCGTGACCCTCGGCATCGGTCAGGTCGACTATCCCTTCATCTGGGTCCCGAACAGCGCGGAAGGCTCGGTCTCACGCTGGAACACCCGAACCGGCCGCGAGATCTCGCGTTACTGGATCGGGACGGATCCGTCGCGCACCGCCATCGACCTCTTCGGCAACGCCTGGATTGGCCATCGAGGCGACGGCAAAGCGACCCACGTCTATACGAACGAAGCCGACTGCATCGACCGCAACGGCGACGGCGTCATCCAGACCTCCAGAGACCTCAACGGCGACGGGACCATCACCTACGGCGAGATGATCGTGCCGCCCGGAGGCGATCCGCTCCTCGACGAGTGTGTGCACTGTCAGGTGCAGGTCGGGGCTACCAACGATCTCATTCGTGGCGTCGCCATCGACCGCAACAATCAGGCGTGGTTCGGGACCTGGAATGGCCGTGACATCGCGCAGGTCGACCCGCTCACCTGTGAGATCGTCCGCCGCGTCCCGACCAACTACAAGGGCGGCTCGCTCCCCATCTACGGGCTCGCTATCGGGAGCGACGGTCTCATGTGGACCTCGAGCTTCTCCGATAGCTGCACGCTCGCGATCGACACGGCGCTCGGCGTCCCCGTCGAACGCGCCTGCACCACCGGGACACTCTACGGCATCGCCATCGACGGCAAGTCGCGTCCCTGGTTCGCTGACTACTCGAAGGGCGTGAAGGTCTACGATCCCGTCGCGAAGACGTGGACAGGTTACGTCGCCCCGACGGGGGTCACCACGACGACAGGTATCGTGGTCGATCCCGAAGGCATCGTGTTCGTCGCTGGTTATGCGTCGGACACGATCGGCCGGCTCGACCCCGTCACGAGCACCTGGTCGACCTTCAGCACCTACACGGGCCTCCCCGCAGGCATCGCGCGCCTCAGCGGCCCGCGTGGCGTCACCATCGATCAGGACGGCGACCTGTGGGCCGTGTGTCTCGCCGGCTCGGGCCTCATGGAGATGACGCACGAGGGGACGCCGAAGGGCTCCTACCGCACCATCGAACACGATCGCCCGACCGTCGGCACGGGCCCGTACAGCTACAGCGACAACACGGGCTTTCAGCTCTTCACCTACGCCGCGACCGAAGGCACGTGGCGGATGGTGTTCGATGCGGAGGCGCCCGTCCGTTTCGTCCGGCTGGTCTATAACGCACTGACGCCGCCAGGAACGCGCGTGACCGTCTCGCTGCGCGGCGCGCCCACCGCCGATGGGCTGCCCGAGGTCTCGCTGTCAGCGCCACTCGATGGCACCGACCTCGACCTCACGCCGCTCGTCGCTGACGGCGCGCGTTATCTCGAGCTCCGCTTCACGCTCGAGACCGACGACTTCGCCGTCAAACCCGTGGTCCGCGACATCCGGGTCTTCTACGAGACGGCGTCCTGTCTCGGCGCCGGGGGCACGCCGTGCCCCGACGACCAGTACTGCGAGCCCGTCTATGGCGGTTGCGTCTCGCTCGCGACCCAGTGCGCGTCGGATGCGGCCTGCCAGGGCGACGAATATTGCGACACCTTCGGCTTCTGTCGTTTCGGCTGTCGTGCGTCGCCGGACAACTGCGGCGTGGGGACGCGCTGCGACCCCGACGCCCGCCTTTGCGCCAAACGGGCGCGCGAATGCGCGACTGATGATAGCTGCGCAGCAGAGAAATATTGTGATGAGTTCGGATTCTGCGAGGTCGGATGCCGAACTGGCGTTGCGGCGAACGATTGCCCCCCGAACTACGAGTGCGACGCCGTGAGCCGGGAGTGTCTCCCTTCCGAGCCGGAGTGTGACGGCGACGGCGCTTGCCCTGTGGGCGAGTACTGCGGCCCCGAGGGGTTGTGTCTCACCGGTTGCCGCGACGGCGATTGCCCGGTCGGTCAAATCTGCGACGCGATTCAGCATGTCTGCGAGAACCCACTGCCGGGCTGCCCCATCGACGCGCCCGTGGGGGAGGTCTGCAACGGCATCGACGACGATTGCAGCGGCAAGGTCGACGACACCTTCCCGGGCGCCGGCGTCACGTGTTTGGTCGGGACGGCGGCGTCGGGTCAGAAGGTCTGCTTTGACGGCGTAGAGCTGTGCCGGGCCACGCCAGCGACGCCCGGTGGGGCACCTGTGGTGCTCGCGGGGCCCCTCAAGGACGTCCTGCTGCCCGCCGGCGACTATCGTGCGACGACCGCGACGCTCGCGGGCATGGTCGTCATCGAAGGTGGCGCGGAGCTCGCTTCGGACCCGGCAACGGCGATCGCCGCCGAATGGACGGCGGCGGCCAAGTTCGACCTTCGCATCAGCGGTGCGGCTCTACGCGGCGTCAACATGACGCTCGGACGCGGCGGTTCGCTCCGCATCTCGGGCACCAGCGTCGTCGGGCTACCCGGCCAGAAGGGCAAGTTCGCGACCAGCGGCGGCGAAGCGCTGGCGATGTGGTTGAACCTCTCAAGCTTCCTCGACACGGAAGTCACCATCGGGACCAATACCACCGCCACGCTCGAGCACCTTCAGCTCGCGGCCTCCGACGAGGTCCTTCGCAACCTGCTCGTCAGCTACGGCTCCGTGCTCGCCAAACATCTGCACCTCGCGCCGACCAACATCACGCCCCGAAAGCAGGACGGCTGGGTGGTCTACGGCCAGACCGTCCTCGACGAAGGCGACGTCGAGAACGCCGTCGTCGGAGTGCGCGTCGAGACGACAAAAGCGGTTGCGTTACGGGGGCTTCGACTGTCGGATTGTGAGACCGGACTCCACATCGTTTACGGTTCACGCCCAATCCTGGAAGACCTCGAGATCGACGCCGCCTCGCCCGGGTCGGCCATGATCGGCGTCCGTGCCGAGCCTATCAATCCGGGCGGCGGCTTCGACCTCGTGCAGGCGACCGTCCGCGTCGGGCCCGAAGACCTCGCCTTCCACCTCGACCCAGACGTGTTCGCAGACGCGACCGCCTCGACCTTCGATGGCCTCACGTTCGCCCAGGGCGATCCGTCGCGTCAGATCGCGATCGGTGGGTCGGGCACCAGTGCGGCCGCCACGTTCGGCGTGGTCGCGCCCGCGCCGGATCTCGCGGTGGCGGACACCGTCAACCTCTATGCCGTGTCCGCCGTGTTCGAGCCCGGCACGCCGGTCCTCGCGCGTGCCGCGCAGTTCTGGACCATCCACGCGGCCGCGGGGAGCACGGTCGACGCCCATGATGTCGTCTTCGCGGACGTCGCGCTCACCTCCGCCGCCGGGTCGACCCTGCTCCTCGAACAGACCGTGCACACGGAGTCTGGGGCCTGGAACCGCGAGCTCATCGACGTGCGCGGCAATGTCACGGCGACGGGGCTGACGATGAGCGGGACCCCACCCACCACCGCAGGGCAGCGGCGCGGCGCGGGTGTCGTCGCGCGCGGTTCGGCGGTCGTGACCGTGATGGACTTCGACATCGAGAGCGTCGAGACCGGCATCGCGGCGGTCGACGACTCGGTCGTGACGGCGTCCGAAGGTGTCTTTATCGATTGTCGATACGGAGTATATATAAACCTCACGGGGACACTGTCTCTCTTGAATGGTCGCTTCGAGGAGGGCCTCACCTCCCTCGTCTCGCGAGCCTTCTGGGCCGACATCGGCAATGGCGGGCTGGCGACCATCGATGGGCTCGTCGCCGACATCGGACCCGAGGACTACGCGGTCGTGCTCGACCCGGACGCGTTCCGCGCGGCGACGTTGTCCTCCGTCACGGACCTCCGAGACCTTGCGGGCGAGCTCATTCCGGTCCGCATCGGCGGGTACGCCGAACGCGGCGAGCTCCACCTTACGGCGATGAACGGGCTGAGCACCTTCGAGGCGTCCGACCGTCACACCGAGCTTCGCGCCATGCCGGTGACCTCGGAGCCGCTGACCTACGTCGGCCGTCCGGCCGCGGACATGCGGTTCACGATCGACGGTCTTAGCGACGGAACTCGCGGCACGCTCACACTTGGACCCGGTACCCTCTTCCGGGACATCCGAATCGACTCCGGCGGCACCGCGACCACGAACTTCGATCGCGTGCGGCTTGAGACAACGGCGGGCCGCGAGCTCTTCGCGGTCTGGGGTATTGCGACGCTCATGAACGTCGAGATGGTGGGCGCCGGGAATAACGTCTACGGCGTCGTCGCGCGTGGCGCGTCGCAGGTGACCGTTACGGGCGGGCTCTTCGAGCAGCTCTACGCGGCCATCTACGCCACGGACACCTCCCGTGTCGACGCGTCGGGAACGAGCGTCACTCGCTCGCCACCGGCGGCCGGCGTGGCGCCCGTCGGCAATGGCATCTTGACCTACAGCAAGGCCGTGGTGAACGCGTCGGGCTTCACTATGAGCTATCTCGACATTGGCGGCGCCTGCCATGACACATCGACTCTGACGCTCACGGGGTCGAGCGTAGCCGAGTGCCGCGTCGGCGCGTGGGGCCGCGAGGCGTCCTCCCTCATCGTCGATGGCCTGACGTGTACGGCGAGTGATCCCGGTGTCGTGAATTACGTCGTCTACACCGACAGCACCCCCGGTGGGAGCCTCTCCGTCTCGAACGTGACGGCGACCATCGGCACAGAGGACCGCACCGTCACCCTCGACCCGGACGTGCTCTCGAAGGCGAAGCCCCTGGTTCTCGCGAACCTGCAACACTCGGGCGGCGCGCCGATGATCCCGCGTCTCGAGGGCTACTCGGAGAGCGGCGACCGCCGTCTGTCAGCCGGGACCTACACGCTCGGACAAGTTCAGGTCCGCGGTGGCCCGCTGGAGATCGCGGCCGGGACTCACCTCATCGGGATCCCATCCGTCGACTCCTACCTCTACGCGAACGTGAGCGGCCAGCTCATCCTCGAAGACGGCGTCACCATGGACGACGCGCGTATCGCCGTCGATTCGGGCAGCACGGGCACGCTCACCGCGACGTCCATCCGGTACACGACGAACGCGGGCCGGGATTGCATCTGGACCAAGGGGACCCTCACGGGGACGGACGTCAGCATCGAAGGCTTCGGGTTCGCGCAAGAAGGTGTCGAGCTGGCCGTGGGCGGCTCCGTGACGCTCAACGGCGCGCTGCTGACCGGACTCCGGACGGGGGCCGTGCTCGACGAGGCCGAGTCGTTCACGCTTACCGACGCCACCATCAGCGAGTCCTTGGCCGGCGTGCGCGTCTCGGGCAAGGGCCAAGCGACGCTCACCCGCGTGAACTTCATCGACACCGACGTCACGCGGGCCTTCGAGGCCATCGAGACCACGTCGGTCTCGGGCGGCGGTGCCAAGCTGGCCATGGAGGATCTCACCTTCGATCTCGGTGCGGCCGACGCGAGCTTCCGCTTCGATCTCGACACCTTCCGCACCACCAACACGGTGACCTACGCAGGTTCATTCACCGGCGCGGCCGGTGGTAAGGGCATGCGCGTCTACGGAAGCCTCGCCAGCGGCGTCGCGAACATCGGCACTCCCTTCGCCGGCGCGCCAGCGTGGTCATTCGAAGGCGCCTCGACCATATCGACGTCCGCCCAACTGACCATTACGGACGCCGCGATCGTCGCCCCCGGCACGACCTTCACGATTCGAGACACGGCGACGCTCACCGCCACCGACTCCGAGTTCACGGACGCGTTCTTCACGATTCAGGGGACGGCCACCGCGGCCTTCTCGAGCTGTGACTTCAAAGCGACCGGCACCAGCACCTCCGCTCTCGTGACAGTGACCACCACGGGGCTCCCGGTCACTGTGTCGACGTGCCGCTTCAATGGAGCGCCGAGCATCAAGGCGAAGGGCGTGCGCGTCTCGACGACCGCCTCCATCACGGGCAGTCAGTTCGAGTCGCTCGCCTGCGGCCTCGACACCGGAGCGACCTCGGTGGTGACCGACACGGGGAACACCTTCGTGTCGTGTACGAAGGATCGCTGCACCTTCTGACAGCCGAGGGGGGCTACTGGTTCTGGAGCGCGACCCGCAAGGTGTGGCTTCCGGTGACCCCCTTGGCGTCTTCGACGTCGAGGACGATGTCCGCGAACTTCCCGCCCGCCTTCTCCGGGTTCTCTACGACGAGCCAGAAGTTGTAGTAGTACGAGAGGCCGTCAGCAGCGGGGTTCAGCTTCTGGCGCGCGATGTCGAGCGCGCCGCTGGCTGCGTCGTCGTCGGTCGCGATGCGTGCGCGTAGCAGCAGCGGCGGCTCGTAGAGTCCGCAGGTGCGGAACGCGAGCACCACCATCGACAGGCCTTGGGGCCCGACCACGACAGGGAGCGTGTCGCCCGCGAGCAGCGGGACGAAGTCCTTCGGCGTGGCCTTACCTTGTTCGTTCGTGCCGAGTTCGAAGGTCGGGACCGTCCAGCTCGAAGGTTCTACGTCGACCGCGACGTCCTCCGACGGCGACGGGCCCGTGTCGTCGGGGCCGCTCGTGGTGTCGGTCGTCGAGACGGTCTCGCCCAGGGACGCGTCGAGCGCGCCGGCGGCCGGTGCCGAGCCCGCCTCGCAGGCGACCGTGAACAGCGCGGAAGCGACCGCGCCCCTCGTCCGGCTCAGAAGCAGTAGTCGTTGCAATTCAGGCCGCCCTTGCGGACGCAGGCCTCGCCGACCGTCGCCGCCGT
>JADMJS010000660.1 GCA_018780435.1 Myxococcales bacterium | reverse complement strand
CAGACATCTGACGCCGCTATCACAGGGAAGCGCGAAGGCCTGCGACGGGAGAAAATCAGCGGCCTCCTAGGGTTGCGGGCCTGTCATATCCCCTCAGAAGCGATAGCCGACGCCGTAGAGCAGGCTCAGCTTGTCGATGACGGCGTAGTAGGCGACGCCGACGTAGACCCCGACGCCCTCGTCCCGGCTTTGCATGAGCGTCATGCGGCCCATCAGGATTGGGACGGGCTCGGGGTCCGAGTCGACGGTGAGGCCCATGAGGAAGAAGCCCTCGAGCTCGAGTCGGGATCGTTTGGCGAAGTCGAGGTGGTAGACCGCGAGCCCGACCCCCGCCGCGATACGGGACGGCAGCTCTTCGTTGTGCACGACGCCGCTGCGGATCGTCTCTTCGGGGCCGGTGATGAGATCGTAGAGAAACACGACTCGGACCCACCACAGCGGCGCGTACTCGACCATGACCAGGACGGACCCTGTCGACGTGAGGTAGATGTCATCGTCATAGTCCCCGATGAGCCGAGCGGGATAGCCGTGCGCTGTGCCGAAGGTGAGCTCGAACCACCCTCCGGGCGTGTCTGATCCGAGCGCGTCATCGACGTCCGCCCGGTCACGGCGGGTCTCGGCGCCTCCGGGCGCTGGGATTCCCGTCGGCTCGGCGGCGCTCGCGGGGGCCCCGGCGGACAGGAGACCGAGCCACAGCGCGATGGTCGCACCTCGCAAGCGATTCGGGAGCTCGAGGGCGGTCACGTCAGCGCTCCTCTAGCTTCTGGAGCCTCGCCTCGACCGTCTTGTTCGGACGCGCCTTCAGTGAGGACTCGTAGTGTTTTCGCGCGGTTGACGTGTCTCCCCGCTTCTCGGCGATGAGCCCGAGGTTGTAGAGAACGGCACCGAGAGTACGGGGGACCGGCGACCGGCCGAGCGCACGTGTGCAGAGCGTCTCGGCCTCATCGAGGTCGTCCGCCTTCAGCGCCTTGAAACAGGCGTTGCCGAGGTCACTCGCGGAGCGTGAGTCTTCCTCTTCCTCTTCTTCTTCTTCTTCGTCCTCCTCTCTGTCGTCGGCGCCTTTCACGTCGGGGCACTGACTCGGTTCCGAGCACAGCGCCGAGCAGCTCCCGCCGACGAGCGGCGTGACGTCACGGTGGTAGCGGACGCCAATGACGTGGTCGAAGAGTGCCGTGGCGCTGCCGCTTCGGGCGGGCGTGTTCTGGCCGGGCACCCACAGCGCCCACGCGAGCGCCGACCACGTAAGCGCATGGCTCCCGTCACTGGCGATCCAGAAGTCGGGCCCCTTCTCGACCTCGGGCGGCGGCTCACCGGGCGCTTTCGGAATCGCGGGGATGCGCACGCCTGGCACTGCCGAGAACGCGGCCGCGTCGCCGCACGGGTCAGCCTCGGAGGGGCACGCTGCGGGTGTGGCACGGGCGAACGCGACCTGCCGAACCTGCATCCCGGTCCCCTGCACGTCGTCTCGGATGGTGACGAGTAGGCCGCGCCGCACGAAGTGCAGCTCTGAGCCCCAGGTCTCGCGAGCACACTCCTGACATGGATCCGGATCGGCGTCGTCTGCGGGTTCGGCGTTCTCGGACTCGGCGAGCGCTTCGGCATCCCAGTCCCCCGGAATCCACGAGCCGCGATACGCTCGACACTCGTCGGCCCCGGGCGGCCAGATCGCGTCGGCTAGGCTCGACTCGACTTCGCACCACCGCTCGCCCGTCGTCCACGCTCTCTCGAGCGGCCGCGGGTGGCGAACGAGGTCGACGCTGCGCGACCCGAAGCCGTAGAGGTTCAGGCCGCAGCCGTTGTAGTCCTCGCCCGCGAGCTCGAGCCGACCGCCGAAGAGCGAACGCGGCTCGCGGATGGACCAACCGCAGTCGCTCTCGCCTCCCCGGCCCGAATCAGGCATCGCCTCGAGCAAGGTCTTGGAGGCGTCGGCCCGTGTGCCGGTACAGACGCTCGGGCACTCGCAGTGCTCGGGGTTCACTAGGCCGCGCACGGCTGGCGGATCCTTGCCGTCGTCGTCGAGTACCCAGAGGCCCGGCAACACCCGCGGCTCACCGACGCGGGGCACCACCAGGGTGGTGGCGACGCCGTAGACCACGAAGCCAGGCACGGCGGACGGCATCGGAGGGGCGGCGAGCGACGGTCCCGAGGCGCCCACGATTAGCAGGGTCAGGAGGGTCGACTTCTCACTCATTGGCACTACCCGCCATCCAGACGCGGCTCGTGAGCGGATCGAAGACCAAGACTCCGGATCCGCTCAGGATTGTGGCGCCGACCTGCGCGGCGGGCGTGTCCCAGGTGCCGATGCCGCCGCAGGGCGCCGCCGCGGCGGGGGTGCGTTTCACGAAGAGGACGACGCCGTCCACCTCGCGAACGGTCTCGCCGCCTGGTCCAACGAACTCGAAGGGGGCGTCCGGTGCCCAAGCTTCGACCGTCTCGGCGATACCGACACAGGTGGTCAGCGCGAGGTCGAGATCGGGGCGGCGAGTGCCGCGCGCCGCGTCCGGGATGGCGTCGAAGAAGGCCTCGTTCACGTTGACCGAGCCGGGGACGAGGACGTCGTCGAAGCCGGTGTCGAGCTGGGCGACTGCCGAGGCGCCGCCGACCCGGACCGGGACCGTCGGGACGTTCGGGCCCTGTACCTCGCTGAGGTCGTTAGAGTAGTGGCCCTCCGTCGAGACCGCCCGCAGGCCGAGGCCCGTGAGCGTCGCGTCGTCACAACCACCGCCGGGCGCGCGATAGACCGCCCAGCCCGGAGACTGCGCCACGATCCCGGGGTTCCGCGTACCGGCGCTTCGAAAGTCGAGGGTGTAGACGTGGAGCGACAGGAAGTCCGTGCCGAGGATGCCCGCTTGCCGCACGGTCGCCGACACGCCGGAGTGATCTTGGCGGTCGAGGCGAACCGCGCCCCACGGGCCGAAGAAGTCGAAGGCCCCGTACTGATTGCCAGTTCCAGGGATCGCGGCCACTGCACCTTGGAAGGCGCCTTCGTCGATGGTGCTGCTGGTCGTGGCGAAGTCGAGCAAGAACCAGCCGGGCGCGCCGCCCACCGTCGCCGTGGCGTAGGGGAGGCCTTGGCCCGAGACCACGAGCGGCACCGAGACGCCCAGGCAGGCGGG
The DNA here is from genome assembly GCA_018780435.1 of Myxococcales bacterium. Classification (GTDB taxonomy): domain Bacteria; phylum Myxococcota_A; class UBA9042; genus SXOO01. Next base: position 17,590 of record JADMJS010000660.1, on the reverse strand, counting down.
CAGGGGCGGCGCCTCGAGGACGGGTTCGCCGACATCGGCTCTCGGCGAGGCGGTGTCCTCCAGGCTCGTGTCGGCGGGATCGACGTCGGGACCACCGCGGTCGCTTTTCGGTGCGCTGGATGTATCGGCGCTGGGCGTGTCGGCTCCGGGGGCGGTGCTCGAGGTAGCCGCCGAGCAGGCCAGGAGCGCCAGCGTGGCGACACTGAGGAGAGAGACGCGCGAGAGCCGGAAGGTCGACATGGTGGCGATATGGCGGGCGAGGGCGCGTTTGGCAAGTCGTGCACTCATTGCCGCGCAACGTTCTCGTCAGCGCACGGTCCCGTCCGAAGCGCGGACCCGTAGGGCTCGCATGGACTCGCGTGGAATCGTGACGAGGCCGCGCTGGACGCTCAGGCGCTGACAGTCGACGGAGAGGCTCGACTCCGCGGGTCCGTCGGTCGGGAGGCGCCCGCCCAAGGGGATGGACCAGCTGAGCCGACGTTCGGCGAGCGACCAGCCGGTGACCACATTCTGACTGGCCACGACGAGGACGTCGTCCGCGGCGGCGAGGGCGATGGCGAATCGGGTCGTGGCTACTTCAGCGGCGGGGGCCGTGTCTACGGTGACTGGGAGACGCCACGTCGAGGCGCCGGGGAGGTCGAGGACGTAGTCCATTGTGAAGCGACGCACCGTCCCGACCGACGTGATCTCCGTCCCCGCGCCGGCGACCCGGAGGGCGAGCTGCACAGTGGCGAGTCCGTCTCCGCTGACCGCGCTTGGCTGCGACGTACGGGCGAAACAGCCTTGGAGCGTCTGGTAGGCAGACCGCGGCGGTGGCGCGTCGTCGGGTGGCGGTGCCGGAGTGGCCTCGGGGTCGGGCACGGTCGGCGACATCACGCTAACTGCCCCGTCGGCCGAGCCGGCGGCCGGTGGGGGCTCAGGCGGCGGCACCAGCAGAGGCTCAGCTGGCGCTTCGATGGGCTTTGGGACGACCGTCGCGGTGACGACCGCAGGGCTTGGCGCTGGCGCGGGGGCTTGTGACGAGTTCGGGAGCAGCACCGCTACGGCAATACCCGCCACCACGAGGAGGAAGAGCGCCGCGGCGATGGGACCTCCACTCCGTGGCCGTGCTGACGGCGTGGCGTCCGGAGGCTGCGGGTGGCCTCGGCGACCGAGGTCGATGGTCGCGCGGCAATAGGGGCAGGCCACGTGATCGCCCCCTTGGGGACGATCCACGGACGCGCCACAGCTCGGACAACGGACCACGCGGGGGCTCATGGGAGAAGGAGTACGACGGCGCGCCCGGGATTGCACGCAATCAAGGCTCGGAACCTTCTGACCAGGCCCACTTGCGCGGGACAACGTTGACATCATAGTGTTTTTTCGTCCAAATCGGCAACGCCCGCCAGCCGGCGCGATCTCGGGCCATCCGAAGCACGACTGACGGAGTGACCGGGATTGGTTCGCTTAAGCGCACGGCTTGCTGAGGTCGCGTCGACGCCGCTCTCGTCAGCCGCTGCCGTGGGCTCTATGCTGCGCCCATGACCAACCCCGGCCCTCTCGTCCTCGTTACCGGCTCCACCGACGGCATCGGCCGCCAGACCGCCCGCGGGCTCCTTGAACGGGGCGCTCGCGTCATCATTCACGGGCGCTCCGAGGGGCGCGTCGAAGGCACCATCGACGGGCTCGCAAACGAGCTCGGAGCCTCGCTTGAGGGCCGGGCCTTCGGCGCGACGGGCGACCTCGCCTCGCTAGCGTCTATCCGCGCCCTCGCCGATGATCTGCTCAGTCGCTTCGACCGCCTCGACGTGCTCCTCCACAACGCAGGTGTCTTCGAGACCGACGCCGCGCTCACGGACGACGGCTTCGAGCGCACCATCGCCATCAACCACATTGCGCCCTTCGTGCTCACCCACGCGCTCCTCGGCCCGCTCGGCGCCGCACGCGGCAGGGTCGTCACGGTTAGCTCCATTGCGCATCAACGCGGTCGTATAATACCGGAATCATTTCAGGATCTGGCCGGCTTTGAAGGCTATCGCGCCTATGCGCAGTCGAAGCTGGCCAACGTGCTCTTCGCAAATGCCATGGCCGAGCGCCTCGCCCCCGTCGGCGTCACCAGCAACAGCCTCCACCCCGGCGTCGTCGGCACGAAGCTGCTCGAGAAGGGCTTCGGGATGAACGGCAACGACTCGCTCGAAGAAGGCGCCGCGACCTCCATCCACCTCGCGCTCTCCCCCGGGGTCGCGGGTGTCACGGGCGCCTACTTCGTCCGGAGCAGCGCCGTCGCGCCTTCTGCCCTTGCACGCGACCGCGCTGCCGCCGAGGCTCTCTACGCGCTCACCGCCCAGCTCACTGGCACTACGCCGCTCCCGAACTCGAGAGGATGACCACCATGATGAGATCCGTGCTGCCGAAGTCAGTCGCCGCCCTCGCGCTCGTCTTCGCCCTGAACGCGGCGGCCGAGCTCCCCGCGAGCTTCCCCCTCCCGAAAGACGCTGGTACGTCCGAAGCGGCCCCGGGAGGTGGCGGCAAGATCCAGGTCTTCGAGGTCCCGCGCGGCAAAGACGTCGTGCTCGCCGAGCTGCGGCGCGGCCTCGCCACCGGCGGCTGGGAGCTCGTCTCGGACGAGACCTCGCCCCGTGGCGCCGTCCGCCTCCAGGTCAAACGCGAGAACACGACCCTCAAAGTGAGCCTCACCGGCGACGCGACCCGCACCGCGCTCATCGTCACTCTGCCCTGACGACCGGATGACGCGGCCGCCGCCCTCACACGACCCGCCGGCTCGGAGCCAGCAAGGCGCGTTCTTGAGCGCCGCCACGTGGGTGGCGCTGGCGGTCGCGTCCGGCTACGCGCTCCTCCGCTATTGCGTCTTCGGGGATGTCTCCTTCCGCCACGCGCCCCTCTTCGTTCTGAACAAGGCCGTCGCGTGGGCCGCGTTGACGCTGCTCGTCGTGGGACTCGCTGGGGCTCGCTGGCCCCCCCGCTTCGGGCGTTGGCCGAGATCGTCACTCGTGCGGCGCGCCGTCGCCCTCGGTCGCGCGCATGTGGTGGCGTCGCTCGTGTTGGTGGGTCCGGCCTACTATCCGACCCTCTACGATCCTGATGGCCGCATGAACGTCGCCGGAGAGCTGCTGATCGCGAGCGGCGTCTTCGCCGTCGCGTATCCCATTCTGAAGTCGCCGTGGGCCCGCGTCGCGATCGTCGCCACCCTCGCGCTGCACGCCGGCGCGCTCGCCGCCGCCACTGGGTACGCGCCGGAGCAATGGCCGGGCGGGATGCCCCCGATCTCCTGGTGGTCGCTCTTGGTCGCGCTCATCGGCCTCGCGCTGACGGTCCGCCACGTCCTGCGCGACGGGGCCTCGCCAGCCTCATAGGCCCTTGCATCGAGGGCCGCGCCGGGTCAGGCTCCCGGCATGAAGAGATGGTTCTCGGTCATCGGGCTTTTCGTCCTCGCGGCATGTGGTGGGTCAGACGAGGGCGCTTCGGTCGCGGCGGACTCCGCCGGGATCGACGAGGCGCCGGATGGCCAGTTCGTCATCGAGGACAGCTCGGTCATCATCGGGCCCGGCGCGGACATCGATGACGACGACGTAAACGACGTCGCGCCGCCAGACACCGCCGACACCGCGTCCTCCGAACGGCCATGCACCTCGAACGACCACTGCGTCACGGACAGCCCGTGCGTCGTCTCCGCCTGCGGCGTCGATGGGTTCTGCGCTGACACGCCGCTGGTGGGAAAGCCGTGTGACGACGGCTCCGTCTGCACAAGCGGCGAGGCCTGTGACGAGAGCGGACTCTGCAGTGGCGGCGAGTCCATCCTTGGCGAAGCGCAACCCTGCCTCGTCTGCACGTGCGACCCGGTCAGCGGCTCGAGCTGTGAGCCGGCCGTGCCCGGATCGGCCTGCGACGACGGCGACTGTTGCACCGAGAACGACCTTTGCGTCGTCTGCGACGGAGCCGACGCGGACTGCCAAAGCCATGGCAGGGCTTGCCGTGGCGCCGCGCCCACGTGTAACGACGCCGATCCCTGCACGACCGATAGCTGCGTGTGCGAGGCCGGGGTCGCTGGATGTGCACACGGCAGCGCTCCGGACGGCGCGGCCTGTTCGAGCGACGGCACGCTCTGCACGGAGCCGGGATCATGCCAGGGTGGCACCTGCGCCCCGGGACCGGCGCTCCCCCTCGACGATGGAAACCCGTGTACCCAGGATCTGTGCGTCAAGGGCGTCATCGAGCATAAGCCGCTGACGCAAGGCCAATGCGACGATGGCATCGAGTGCACGACCGACGATCATTGTTCCCTTGGCACCTGCGTCGGGGGTCCACCCGTAACATGCTTGGTCCCGGAGTGTGCAGGTTCGGCGTCCTGTGTGCCCGGACAAGGGTGTGTGCCGGTTTGGCTCCCGAGTGGCGCGGTCTGCGAAGGCGAAAGCCCGTGCGCGTCCGCTTTCGCGTGCAACGAGGAACACCAGTGCGTGCCCACGGTCGGGAAGATTTGCGACGACGGCAACGCATGCACAGTCGACGGTTGCGATCCGGTCACCGGCGCCTGCACCACCGCGCCGACCGCCATCGACTGCAGCGTTCCTGCACCTTGCCGCCTCGCGCAGTGCAACCCCGCGACCGGCGCCTGTGACGCCGTGGCACCGAATGGCACGCCGTGCGACGGGGGAACTTGTAACGACGGCGCGTGCACGTGCGCGCCGAGCTGCAATGGGAAGGAGTGCGGCGACGACGGCTGTGGCGGCTCGTGTGGCGGCTGTACGGCCGGGGCCACCTGCACGGACGGTCAATGCGACTGCGTACCGAGCTGCGATGGGAACGAGTGTGGCGACGACGGCTGCGGCGGATCTTGCGGTAGCTGCCTCGACGGCACCACCTGTACCGACGGCCAATGCCTCGGGTGTGACGACACGTGCCCGACCCTCTGTTTGCCGGACGGCCGCTGCTGCCCGCCCGGCGGCTTCTGCCCCAAGACGGACACGACGCTGTCAGGCGCCCAGAGCTACGACGTGGTCTACATTCCGGCCGGCGTCACGGTGCGCTGCGTGGGTTCGGCCCCGCTCGAGCTGGCCGTGAGCGGCGACGTCATCATCGACGGCGCGCTCCGAGCCGACGGCGCCGGGGGCGCCGCGACGTCCTCGCCCGAGCGTTTCAAGGGCACGTGCGGCGGCTACGACGGCGGCGACGGCTTCCGAGACTGCACGTCGTCAGCGACCACCTTCTGCGAGACCACACCCGCGTCCACAGCGTCGTGCCTCGCCCTCCTCAGCCCGAAGGAGACCTACAGCGGCTCGGCGTGCGCCTACTTGTCCTCGGCGCCCGGTGAGCCGGGCTATGGCCCCGGCGGCGGCTTCGGAGGACCTGAAGCGAACCCGCTTCACAACGCCGCCCCCGGCAACGCGCCCGGCGGCGGCGGTGGCTCGTTCATCACGTCCGGCCAGAAGGGCCAGGACGGCGTCACTCAATGCAAGACCCTGGTGGGCGGCAAGGCCGGACCGGTCGTCGGCGGCAACACGCCCCAGGGCGGCTCCGGCGGCGGCGGCGGCGGCATGGCGAGGAACGGCGCGTGTGCAGCGGCCTGCCCGCTCGGGTGTACGGCCTGGGGAGGCGACGGCGGCGCGGGCGGCGGGGTCATCAAGCTGCAGGCGAGCGGCACGGTCACCGTCAATGGCGTCGTAAGCGCGCGCGGCGGCAACGGTGCGGCGGGTGGCGGTGCAGTCTGCTTCGCCGGCGGTGGCGGCGGCTCCGGCGGGAGCGTCGTCATCACAGCGCCAACCGTGACCACGCCGAGCGCCAAGTCGAACCACCTCATCGTGAACGGCGGCGATGGCGGGGCCGCGTCCACCCAATGTCCGACGGCCGGCGCGGGTGGCGCCGGTGGGGCGGGGCTCCTCATCGCGCCGTAGACTCTATGGCCTCGGCACCCAGCTCGCGTCGTGAGACCCAAGGGGGCCGGCCTCGCCCACCAGCACGGGCACCCGGTCCCCGATTCGGCCCGGGAGGCGGGCGCGGTCGATGGGGCCCCACGCGGTCGTGACGCGCTCGAGGTGCGCTGGGTTCACCTCGGGAGGCTTGGCCGTCACGTCGCCGTCGCCGCCAAGGCTCTCAAGGAGGTGGGCGGTTCGCGCGAGTGAGAGGCGATATTCCGTAGTGTTTCCATGGCGTTCGCGTTCGGTGAGGCCACGGATGGCAGCGGCGGCTTCGAGGTAGCCAGTGGCGTGGTCGAGCGCTTGAACTGGCAGCGGGACGGGGCGCTCCGCACCGGTCCGGGACATGGCGTGCGCGGCGAGGCCGGTGCTGAGCTGGAGGAGCGAGTCGAAGCCTCGGCGTTCTCGCCAGGGGGCGCCGGTGGTGGCCGCGTCTGACCACCCATAGGCGTTGTGCCGAACGATGATGAGGGCAGGGTTGGTCGCCTTCAGGACGTCGACGGAGAGCCCGAGCGCGTCAAGGGCGGCGGGGCGTAGTCCAAGGACCAGTACGTCGGCGTCGCGGACGAGCGCCAGGAAGCGCGTTCGACCTTCGAGCGTCTCGAGCGCCAGTGCAGCGCAGCGTTTGCCGGCGGTGGTCTCAGGGAGGAGCGCGGCGACTTCCTCGAAGCCAGGCGGATCGATGCGCAGGACGTCGGCGCCCCAGCCGGCCAGGAGACGGGTGGCGATCGGGCCGGCGATGACGCGGGTCAGGTCGAGCACACGCACCTCGCTGAGTGGCGCGGTGGGCGCCTTCGGAAGTCGGCGCGACTCCCCCGGCGATAGCGAGACGTGAACCAGCGGCTCCCGCGCGACGGCGGCGCCGACCGGGTGCGCCGCCCACTCGCCGGGCGTCCGCAGTGAGGCGGCACAGCCGTTGGCGGCGACGACGGCGTCTTCGAGGGCCGAGGCGTCCCACTCCCGAACGGCGGCGGCGACCGCGGCCTTGTCACCCTCGCAGCCCAGGACCTTCAGCGCGGCGGCTCGGTGCCACGCGTAGTTCGTGTGCAGCCGGATCCAAGTGTCGCGAGCGCGGTAGTCGCCTGCGATGGGGTCCCAGACCGGCGGCAGGGTCCAGCCGATGGAACGCAGGTGGCGTTCGCAGCCGAACGCGACGTTGGCGTGGGCGGCGTCGACGTGGACCGCGTCGACGGGGCGGCCTGTGCGCTGCGCAAGGAGCTCGGCCGCCGCCAACGTGGCCGAGCCAATGACGCCGGTTGCGAGAGCGGTGACGTGGTAGGTGGCGGGGAGTGGTGGGCCGTCCGTCAGCTGCACGGTAGACGCCAGCTCGGGGGACCCGCCCAGGGCCAGCCAGGCGCACTCAAGAACGGTGGTCGACGCGGTGATGGACATGAGCCCGAGGGTATCACTGCTCGGGGTCGAGCCGTGGTCGCTACTCTTTCTTCTCGCCGTTGATCTGCTTCTTCTCGTCAGGCAGCTTCTCTTTCGTGTCCGCCGTCTTCTTCCGAGGGATGTGACCCTCGAGCGCGTCCTCAGCCGCGGACTTTTTGGTGACCGGACCGGACTTCTCCGCCGGGGCGGGCTCATCGGCGCTGGCAGACGGGATGGACGCGGCGGCGACGGCGAGCGCGCCAAGGCAGGAGACGAGTGAATGCGTCATGTCGAAGTTCCTCACTGGGGTGAACGTGAACTGGTGATCAAGGCGACCGCGCCCTCAGCGGCGTCGCGGAGCGCCGAGGCGTCGGTTTCGGAGACGTCCGGCGGCGCCCAGTCCATTCCGACGGTACCGTCTGGCGCCAGCGTCGCGGCTAGCACGCATGCGGTGAGGTAGCTCCCGAGGACGGACGGGTGTCGGCCGTCCTCCGTGTAGAGCCGGGAGAAGAGCGCGCCTGGAGCGAGCGGATCCTGCGCGGCGGCCACTGCGGCGTCGTAGACCACGCGGAAACCGGCGCCAGCACGAAGCCGCACGGGCGCCTTCCCGGAGGCGGCGATGGCGCTCGCGATCGCGTCGAAGCCCTCGTCGAGCCGGTCCTGCATGGTCGGGTAGTCGGCGAAGAGGTCGGCGTTCTGTGAATCGCCCGCGCGGTATGCCCACGTCTCGAAGAGGACCGGGGTCGCTCCGGAGGCCGCGGCGTATCCCGCGAGCGCCACTGCCGCCTCCACGGAGGCGTCATGCTCGGGGTTCCCGGCGGGGAAACCCGGGATCTGGCTCTGTTCCTGAAGGACGACGAAGTCCCACTGGGGCGGCGCGGTCACGAGCCACTCACGAATGGGCTCCGAGCCTCCGTCGGTCGTCGCGTCGGCGAGGTGCTGGACCCAGCGGTAGCCCGCGGCGGTCGCTCGGAGGCTCACAATGCTCTCCTCCAGGCCTTGCGCCTTGCGGACTGAGAGCCAGATCTGGTCGAGATCATTGAAGAACGTGAAGCTGTTCCCGACCCAAAGGATCCGGTGGATGGACGACTCCCCGACCGTCGTCGTGTCGGGTGGTGCAGGCGAGTCGGGTGCGGCCGAATCGGGTGTTGGCGCGTCTGCGATGTCCTTCGAGCTACCGACGTCCGGTACGTCGAGCGGCAGCACGTCGGGCGAGCCTGCCTCGGCAGCCACTGTGTCCGACGCCGAGTCGGTGCACGCGACCCCGCCGACGATCGCCGTGACGACGCCGATGACGAAACGCGCGAGGGACCGTCTCACTCGCCGGTGAACCCGATGCGCCGGTGCGAACCGTCGCAGAAGGGCTTGTTCGCCGAGGCGCCGCAACGGCAGAAGGCCGCCTTGGTCGTGCGGGTGATGAGCGCGCCGTTTCCGGTGCAGATCTCGAGGTTGCCGTTCACGAGGAGCGGCCCGGCCGGCGCGGGCGTCACCGTGAGCGGGCCGGCGCGATCGGCGAGGGGCTCGGTGCTCGTGTTCGGGAGTTCACCCGTCGCCTGGAAGCCGGCTGCCGTGTGCGAGCCATCGCAGTAGGGCTTGTTCTTCGAGTGGCCGCAGCGGCAGAGAGTGGCTCGAAGCTCCTCCTTGCCGGCGATCGAGAGCGCCGCGTGGAACGCGAGCGGCCCGTTCTCGCGCACCCGGACAACGTTCACCGGCGGTGCCGTCTCGTCGGGGCCACCATCGTGGCGCTCGTAGCGGATGGCGCCAGACGGGCAGGCCCGCGCGATGGACGCCACGAGCTCCGGGTGGGCGGCGTCGGGGTGGATCCACTCGCCGGGTGTGTTGGCAACGAAGACGTCGGGGCGACCCACGACGCATTGCCGCGCGTGCACGCAGCGACGTCCTTCAAAGTGGAGCGTCAGGTTCTGGCCACGCACGGTCTCGACGTCACTGCTCATCCGGTCCTCCTCGACGGGCTCGCGGTGAGTTTCCCGGTGAAATGCCGCTTGTCCAGCGGCGTCATTGTCAAATCGTCGAGAACGCCTTCGTCAGCAGCAGCGCCAGTACTCGGCTACGAAGGCGGCCCGGTTCTCCACGCCAGCCTTGATGAGCATTCGCGTGACGTGAAGCTCGACGGTCGCTTCGGCGATCGTGAGGATGGTCGCGATGGACTTGTTGGCGTGGCCGTCGGCGAGGAGCTCCGCGACGTCAGCTTGGCGTGACGTGAGCTCCCAACGTGCCGTCACGAGTGGACGACGGGCCGCGGCGGTCACGGGGCAGAAGCCGACGAGGCGCAAACGGTCGCCGCCGACCACGAGGTCGGACGCCCAGCAGCCCTCGGCCAGCTGCCCGGATGCCGTGAGCACGAGCTGCCCCTCCAGCTCGGCCCCAAGCCAGGAGAGCCACTGCCGCATGCAGTCGTTCGCCACGACGAGTACGAGGCGGTCCTCCTGTCGCCGATAGACGGCGACCGCCGTCGAAAGCGCCAAGGCGATCTCCCGAACCATCCGCAATGGATCGGCGGTCGGGAGGGCCGGCGTCGAGAAGGATTCGAGATCGGGATCACTGGAGATGAAGTGAGTGTCTTGAAGCATGATTACGCCACAGAGCACGGAGCGTGCCGACCTGCGTCGTCTTCTACGATCCCGATAAACAGGGGCTTGCCCCATCCTGGAAAGCCCCGGGAAACAGTCGGACTACAGTCGGGCTACAGTCGCCCTTCTGTCGACCGACTGCCGCTGACATATCTCGAATGGATCCGGACGGAGACCCAGACTCACGTGGCGCTCTGGTGCGACGGCCGCTTGGCAGAATGAGAAACGTCCGAGACTGGGGTTTTCCAGGATACTGCAAATGCGTGGACCGTGCTCTTGTGCCGCCCATGAGTGCCGGCAGAGGTGTCTCGAGAGAGTCCATCGTAGATCAGCTCCCCCTCCCGACGGGGGTGCTTCAGCAGCGACAAGAGCAAATCGCGCTGATCCACGCCAATCAACCACTGAAGGACTGGCTCGAGCGCCTCGGGCCGGCGCTCTGGCGCGAACTGGAGAGCGGCGCACGAACTCGACCCCACGACGTCGCCCCCTGGATCCACTACGCCGAGCTCGACGATCCGAAGCAGCTCCTCGTGACCTGGCTCCCGGACTCGCCTGCCGCGCGCCGTGTGATGGCGATCGAGCGCTGGTCGCTGACGGACCGCCAGCTCGACGTCGTCGAGCTCGTCGCGGAAGGCCACGCCAACCGCTCCATCGCGCTCATCCTCGGCATCTCGGTCTCGACGGTCGAGCTACACATCACGCGCGTCCTCGAGCGCCTGAACCTCGACAACCGCAGCGGCCTTGTCGCCGCATGGTGGCGCACGCGCTTCGGCGCCGCGCGGCGGGTGGCACCGGTAATTGAGCGGGAGTGAGGGCGGGTCTACTGCCCCTTGCAGTTGATCGTGTCGTAGTCGAGACCACGCGCCGTCGCCGTCGAGAGAAGCTCCGCATCGTCACGGAACCCGAACTCGCGAGCAATGTTCGCGGCGCGTGCGGGGAGCGACATCTTCTCGAACTTCACGCTGCGGCATACGATGTGGCGCAAAAGTTCGGCCGAGCGTGAGCCCAGTAGTCCCTCGACGCGATTCGCGACATGAGGCTTGAGGTCTTGGCTTACCTTCGATTGACCTGGGGCGCTGAGGTCGCGAAGGAGCGCAGATAGGCCGTCCCGCGCTCTCGCTCGATCGCCTGAAGCCGCGTCGATGAGACCGAGGTAGTAGCGTGCACGCGCCCGAGTGGTTTGGTCTTTCGTTGCGTCCAGCACTTCCTGGCACTCGGGTCGCGCCTGAGACAAGTCGCCAAGATCATAGTGGGCGCGGCAGAGCTCTACCCGCGCTGCATGTGCCGCGGGCTCTCGCTCCAGCAGCTCGATAAGTGAGCGACGAGATGTCTCCGTTCGAGCTGGGGTCGACTCAAGGCCGTCGACGGCGGACTTGACCTCGTCTTCGATGAAATCTCGTCGTCCCAGCACCTCATTCGCCTTGTCCCAAGCCGATTGCTCGGCGATGACGAGGCCACGCCAAGTTCTCTTACTCTTGTTCGTGAAGACGCGCGCGATCACGTGGGGGCGCCGTTCTTGCCCCTCCCACAGGAGTCCTGGGCAGCCATCGAAGTCCACAAATGGTTCGCCAGGCTTCCCCAACTGGGTTTCGAGCAGTTTCTCAAGCCCCCGATCGCCGTCGAAGAGGCGAACGTAGACGCGGGCGAGCGCGCGATCGACGAACTGCAAGTGCAACTCGATAGGCCCCCCAAGCTGCGGTATCTCGGTCGTGAGCTCGGTCAACTCCGGATGGGCTTCGTCATCCACTCGCCGCCAATCGCCCAGCCGCTCCACCGCACGGTCTAGATTCACTGCGAAGACGTCCTGCAACGACGTCGCACCCAGACGTACGAGGCTTCTCTCGAGCTCATCTCGCCCAGAGAAGGCCGGAAGCGACGCAAGAATGACGGGCGCCACCTCGATTGCGGGTGGACCCTGAGGGTGCTCCACGAGACGAAGCTCCTCGCCGAAACTCCAGATCGACGCCAGCCCCAGGGCCAAGAGGCCCGGCAAGAACAGGCGCCCACGACGGACCCTCGTCCACACTCCCCGTAACGCCCTTCGGCCGACGCTGCGCGGAGGAGCAACCCCGCTAGCGGCTGCCTGAAGCTCGGCACGAAACGCACGTGCGGTGGGCGGCCGATCGGCCGGATCCTTCTCGAGGGCGTGTAGAATGACCCGCTCCAAGGCCGTCGAGATGCGACCTGTGCCGTCGTCGAGGGGCCGAGGTTCTTCATGCACGTGAGCGTTGAGCAAGACCGGCGTCGGCCCGACGAAGGGCAAGCGTCCCGTGAGCAGCTCGTAGAGGACGACTCCGAGTGAATAGACGTCACTTGAGGGCGTGGCGACCCGGCTCAGTGCCTGTTCTGGGCTCATGTACGCCGGGGTGCCGGTGACGGCGCCGGGGATCGTCAGCCGGGGTCCATCGGTCACGCTGGCGATTCCGAAGTCGAGCACCTTCACCGTGCCCTCGGGATTGTCGACGAGGAAGATGTTCTCGGGTTTCAGGTCCCTGTGGACCACGCCAGCCCGGTGCGCGGCATCAAGTGCATCGCAGATATCCACGCCGATCCGAATCACCCGCGATGGCGCCATGTCACCGGCGGCCGCCGCCGCACTCAGCACCTGACCATGAAGTCGCTCCATTGCGATCCATAGAAAGTCGGGTGACGTGCCGGCTTCGAGAATGGCCACCACGCTCGGGTGGCGAATTCGACTCAAGACCTTTGCTTCATTGAGGAAACGGCGCACCCGACGCGGGTCGGCAGCGTGTGACTCGGGGAGCACCTTCACCGCTGCAGGAGTGCCTCGCTCGACGTGAATGGCCGAGTAGACGACGCCCATGGCGCCCCGCCCGATCGGCTCGCCTAGTCGATAGGCTCCTACTTCGCGCCCCACCAACGGATCGTGTCGCGGCGACCGAATCGCGCTGCAATGCGGACAACGTCCGTCGACGTCAATTGGCCCGTGGCACAGGTCGCAACAAGCCTCCGCAGTATCGTCCAACGTTGGTTTCACGGCGCAGAGGATGCCGAACTCGGCCACGCTTGTCGATCGTCGCCACGCGGCTTTGGATGACGCACTGCTGGCACTGCTGCTACGGTCCACATGATGAAGAGCACCTCGGATTCCACGGGTGAAGTTGGCGCCGTTCTAGAGCCGAAGCCTCGCCTTCGACTCATCGTCGTTCATTCGCCCGACGTCGCCGCACTCAGCCGTGCCTGGGGCGACGGCGTCGTGGGCCGAGACCCGTTGTCCGATCACGCGGTCGGTGACGACAAGATGAGCCGCCAGCACGCGCGAATATCGTTCGACGGCACGGCGCTCATGGACCTCGGCAGTCGGAACGGCACGTGGGTGAACGCACGTCGTGTAGATGGCGCGGGAGCTCTCGATATCGGGGACGTTGTCCGAGTGGGTGACACGCTTGCAGTCGTGGACGTCGAAATCGACAAGGACTCATCCAAGGTCACCGAGATCACAGGGTCCTCTCGCGCCAGCGCTCGATTGCGTGACATCGTCGCTCGATACGCCGGTGCGGACCTGTCGGTGTGCATCATGGGGCCGACCGGAACCGGCAAGGAGCAGTTGGCTAAAGCCTTCCACCGAATGAGTGGTCGGATGGGACGGTTCGTCGCCGTCAATTGTGGCGGAATTACCAGCAGTTTGGCTCAGTCCGAGCTCTTCGGCCACAAGCGCGGCGCATTCACCGGGGCCGTGGCGGATCGCAGCGGGAGCATTGCGACGGCAGACGGCGGGACGCTCTTCCTCGACGAGCTCGGTGACCTCCCGCGCCCTGAGCAGGCCTTGCTGCTCCGGGTGCTCCAAGACCGAGAGGTGGTCCCTGTAGGCAGCACGACGGCAAAGAAGATCGACTTCCGTCTCGTCTGCGCGACCAACGTGAACCTGCCGAGCGCCGTGCAGGAGGGTCGCTTTCGAGACGATCTGTACCATCGGATCAATGCTCTCCCTGTGGAGACGACACCACTTAGAGAACGTCGCGCCGACATCCTCGCGCTGTACTACCACTTCGGCGGGCCAACTCTGACCACCGAGGCGGCCCAGGCGCTTCTCCTTCGGACTTGGCCGGCCAACGCTCGTGGAGTGCAGACGGATGCCCGCCGGCTCAAGATCGAAGCTTCAGATGGCGTGGTGAGTCTGGCCTTGCTCAAGGAGCTGGGGATGGAGGAGAGATCACGTCCGGAGTCGCGCGGGCCCCCAGAGCGCGCCACAGAACTCATCGAACGCCCGGAACTCACACCAGCTGCACTGCAGGCGGCTCTGGAACAGTCCGAAGGCAATCGGACCGAAGCTGCGCGGCGACTTGGCGTCAGTCGGGCCACCTTCTACCGGCATCTCCCAAAGCCGGATGCGGGCGGCTGATGTGCCAGTCTCAGTCCCGTCTCATGAGACAGTCGTGAGGCCGCCGCGAGACGTCTCACACTCGGGCGTCTTGAGCCTCCAATCATAACAAGTCATTGTAATCAGTAGCTTCCTTCTTGTGGCATGCGGCCTGCTCAGTGGCGTGGCCGAGACGCGATGGCCTTCCGGCCAAGCGGCATGAACCAACAAGCCAAGGAAGACGACACGATGCACTCGAAACACAACCTCGCGCCCGCGATACGCGCCAGCCTCAACTCGAAGCTGGAGCGACTCCTCTCTCGGCCCATCATCGCCAAGATCCCACGCGCAGTGGCGCTGCCCGTGGGATCGACACCCACAGTGCCCGGCATGTTCGGAATCCTTCGGCAGGCGTCGCTTGAGTGTGCCCCCGCTCGCTCCACGACGTCGACATGGAGCCACGACGAGAAGGAGGGGACGTGGACGCTACGAATCGACTTTGATTACGACGATCTGTGGCGGGGCAAAGAGCGGGAGGTTCTTGCTGCGGTCACCAATTGCATCGAGGAGCCGGTCACCTTCCTGACCGCCGTCCAGCACCAGATCCTAACTCGATCGCCGAGAGAGTTCCTCGCGCTGATGCCTCGCCCCCTTCAGCTCGAACTCCTGGATCTCCGCAAGGAGGAGATCGGGGGCAGCGAACGCGTCACTGGGCTGGTCTTCGCTGAACGGCCGCAGAACGCGGAGCCGCTAGCACACATCGCTATCGTGCCCAACCTGATCCCACTCGAAAGGCAGCTCGCGGGCCTCCATCAGGTTGAGAGTGCCTCCGAGGATGGACCGCTCGCACCGCTTCGGGCGCTCGTCGGGCTCAGCGCCACGATGACGTCCGATTGGATTCGCTCTGCCTCGGAGGCGGCGGGCGCTGGCAATTGCGTTGGCGCTGCGCTCGATTCTCATCAGGCCGAATGCGCGCGGCTCGCCATGACCACTCCCCACTTCGCTGTCATCAAAGGACCACCCGGCTCAGGTAAGACGACCGTCATCTGTGACATTGTAAGGCAATTGTTGGCCCGCGGCGAGTGTGTTCTCGTCGTCTCCCCCACCAACGTCGCGGTCGACAACGTCGTTGAGAAGCTCACCGAGAGCGCCCGCGGGAACGATGACCGCATGGAGCTCCACAGTGTCCCTATCCGCTACGCCGCTCGTCGGAAGAAGGTCTCCGAGGCGGCTGCGACGTACTGGGTCGGCGCCAAGAGTCAGCGACGCGCCGGTATGCTGTCCAAACGAATCGAAGCACGGCTTTGCGCCATGTCGCCCACTGCCGCGGAGCTCTATCGTCTCGAGGACACGGACGAGCGAGGTCATGCTCCCCTCACTGCGGCCATCGCCGGTGCTGACGGGCTCATCTGCGGCACACCGGTGGGCATACTCTCGTACGAATCCGTCAAGTCGGCACCCTCGGCGGGATTCGACGTCTTGATCGTGGATGAGGTCTCCAAGCTGACGCTGCCCGAGTTTCTCGCCATCGCCGTCAAGGCCAAGCGATGGATCTTGGTTGGCGATCCGGAGCAACTGCCGCCACACAACGACAGCGAGGAGAACGCCACGACGCTCGACGACGTCCTCTCACCGATGCTCGAAGTCGTCTGCTCCGCAGGAGGTCTTGTGGAGCGCGAGCGTCCGCACCTCCGACGCGAGGTGCGAGCGATCATTGTGGCATCGTCTCCCGATCGCGCCGCAGCGGCCATCGCCGCCCACCTGAAGGCGGTCTTCTCCGATCAGCGTCCTTTGGTGACGACCCTCGCTGCAGCGCGGGAACCCGGCTTCATCATCTGCTCCCCAGCCGAACTCGCCTCCGCTTGCGAATTCATCTCCCCCCGCCGTGGACGCGAGCAGCAGCACCAGCCGGACCAACGCGGGACCGTGTACGTCCTGGTTGAACGCGGCCTCTCCGTTTCTCGACCGGAGCTCGCCAGTGGCGTCCGCTTCGTAGAGGCCCGAGACCGAGCTCAAGCTCGTGTCTTCGACACGGCGTTCAACGCCTATCACGCCCAGCCGTGGAGCCGACGCGCCGGCCAGCGTCTTCAGCTCGTGTCCTTTCGCAACGGTCTCGACAAGTACCTGCCTTCCGACGCCGCGCTGGACGCGGACTATGGCGCGGTCCGCCTTCAGGAACCCGCCTCGCGATGCTCGCTCATCTCGGCGATCGCGGAGCGCTTCGCCATCGCCACGGTGTCGGTCTATGACTGGCTCGTCGGCCTGCCCCATGCGGAATTCGACGTGTCTCCGCTGAAGGAGATCGGATCGTTCGCGTCCACCGAGCTGCAGTCCGTTGTCGCGCCGTACGTTGGTGTCCTGAAGAAGCAGTACCGAATGCACGGGAGCCTCTCGCGCGTACCTCGCGAGCTCTTCTACTTCGGCGAAGCTCTGGCCGATGGTCGGGCCAGCTCGCCCGAGAGCCGTGTCAATCTGTTTCAGGTGCCGTCAACGGGAGCCTCGGGCGAAGAGAATCGCGCAGAGTCGAGCCAGATCCGCTGTCTCTTGCAGGAGATCGGCTTGAGCGACGAGGGGCGTCGAGGGGACGGACGCGTCATGATCATCACCCCTTACCGAGCCCAGGAACGCGTGCTCGATCGGATGGTTCAGGAACTACGCCAGAGCGGCCGACTCGGAGCCCTGGAGATCGAGGTCTGCACTTTCGACCGGTGCCAAGGTCGTGAAGCTGACTACGTCTTCCTGAGCCTCGTTCGCAACAAGGCCACCCCCTTCCTCGACTCCCCTAAGCGCTGGAACGTGGCGCTCACGCGCGCCAAGAAGGCGCTCATCGTGGTGGGCGACATCGACGCGTATCTCGACGAAGCGTCGAAGGCTCGGCGTCACCCAAAGGCTCAGTCGAGGGATGGGGGGATTGCCGGACAGGTTCAGATGAGTCTGCTCGCCCGCATCCTGGAAGCCTACGACCGACAGAACGCGACGCTGACTGCCGCCTAGCCTCATCGACGATCGACAAAACCAAGCAGGAGAGCTCCATGAGCGCCGAACAAAACAATAAGGTGAATAAGATCAGCCGTGGAGAGATTGAAGTATTGTGCATTCTTTGCGCCATCGGACGACTCGGGGTGACGGTCACCGAGCTAACCGAGCGGCTCGGAATCTCGGCTACTCTCACACCCTTCGTCATGAAGTGCGTCAGCGCCCTTCCGGGAGACGAAGGGTGGATCGCGACGGATGGCGACCGACTCACCCTGACGATCGATGGATCTCGGCACCTGACCACGCGGCTGAAGGAGCTTGGGACCAGGGCTCCTCGATGGTGAGGATTTGACCTAGCGGGCGAAGTTCCGGACTATGCAGCGGCAACATGGCCGTCTATGGAATCGTACTACTCTCGTTGC
>JADMJS010000696.1 GCA_018780435.1 Myxococcales bacterium | reverse complement strand
CCACCGACGCGACCGACGGCACCACCGACGCGACCGACGGCACCACGGACGCCACGGATGGCACCACCGACGCCACGGACGGCACCACCGACGCGACCGACGGCACCACCGACGCGACCGACGGCACCACGGACGCGACGGACAGTACGGACGCAACCGACGCGACGGACGGAAGCGACGGCACGGACACCTGCCTCGGTTCCTGCGAGACGGAGTCACGAGAATGCGGGACCAGCTCGTGTGGCGAAGTGTGTGGCACCTGCGACCCCACGGAGACCTGCAGCCCAGAGGGGGCGTGTGAGTGTGTCCCGGTCTGTCCGGAACTGACGTGCTCCGATGACGGCTGTGGAGCCATGTGTGCCTGCCCGGGTGGCTACGACTGCGAGTCAGGAGTCTGCGACAAGGCGTGCGAGCCTCTCTGCGGGGACGGGTTCGAGTGCCAGGCGGGCTCGTGTGTGCAGGTGGCTCCGGTGGTGCTGTTCAACCTGAACATGAGCAACGCGAAGACGCCCAACTATCCGACAGCCGCAGGCAACCTCGCATCGAAGCCACTAACGGCAGTCGTGGGCGGAGTGGAGGTCGTCCGCGCCTCTCTCTTCATCAACACCAGCGGTCTCGACCAGTATTACGGCATCTGGGGGAACTCCACATTGACAGGCCTGTCGAAAGAGCTTCGGGTCGTGGCTGAGGCCACTGGCTCCACGACAGCCAGGCTGACCCCAGACATCGCCACCGCCATTCCCGTCGACCGCTTCGAAGTCATCATGCACGTCTCACGTGCGCACCAGCCGAACTCGGGGACGAACAAGGGGTCCGCCTACTTCTACTTGTACCCAGACGCCGCCGAGTCCACATATCACCGAGTCGGACTCGGTTTTCAGAACGTATCTGGCGACGGACAGGTTGAGTCGGTCCTTCACGTTGCCAGCGGAATAGGGAAAAACGATGCGAACGCGCAACTCGCCCCTACGATTGCGATCGACGATGGCTTGCTTTGTCCCGGGGACTACAACTCGTGCCCGGGATTCGGAATCGTCATTCGCTTCCAGGTAGTCGGAGGTACCTTCAAGATCAAGTATTGGTCAGCAGCCTCGCCAGAACCTTCGGCTTGGACCGCGACTGAGACCTGGAATCCACCTGCCGCGCTTCACCACTGGGCGTTTGGACTTTACGGAGGAAGCCCAACCAATGGCGACTTGGGTGGCGCCGCCCTCGGAAGCCTCATGATTCGGTCACTCCCCGCGGGTGGCACCGACGCCCTTCTTGGCGCTGCATACCCCGCAAGCCAGGAGGCCCCACTGCCGTAGCGCGTGACCATTACAAACAGTAAGTATTTGCAATTACAACAGTATTGCATATTAACTATTCGAGCGTCATGATGATGATGATCCGAACCATTTCGATGTTGTCACTGTTATTTCCACTTGCGACTGCGTGTGGAGACCAGGCAGAGTCCATGGGTGTACTCTGCAAGGGTGGTCAAACCTCGAGTTTCGACTACAAGTGTGTCCCGAACGACGACTCAGGAGACCCCACCAACGAAGAGATGTGCTCGTTCTACGTGTCTGGTGGCACTGTGAGTGAAGTCTTCGAGAACATGGAAGCTTGCGACATTGCCGCACGAAGTACCCGAAACGGAAGCGGTGGTGGCAGGGCGGGCGCGGGAGGAGCAGGCGGCTCGTCGTCGGGCGACGGCAGTTCAACCGGCGGGGGCTCGAGTGGATCCTCCTACGACTACGAGATCAACTGTCCGTTCGGGATGACGTCCACGGTACCGATCCCCGTGGGTGGTTGTGAGAAGGAGTACGAACGCTACGCAGATGCGTTCGGGTGCAATCTCACTGACCTCTTCTACGAGACGTGCTTGGCCAAGAACTCCTGCACAGGTGAAGACACGAGCACCTGCGAGATGTACGCCAATCTCTGACGTCGTCTGCTCGAGCGTGCCGGCCCTGCTCGCGGGCGAGACCACGTCTGCCGGGACGGGTTCGTGCGCGTTCAAGCTCGACGGCACGACGTGCTCGTTGCGTGCGCGGTGGGACCCCAGTAGCGACGAGGCCCCGTCATTGGGACCGTGGTCGACCACCGTCTCGGAAGCACCCTACGGCATCGAAGGAGCTCGGTGTGGCTTTCCGGACGAGCCGTCCGTCCGGACTGCCACGTACACCCGTAACGAGCTCCAAAGGTCGTTCATCTTCGAGTGCTCGGGTGAGCTCCAGTCCTTCTCGGGTGAAGGCGCGTCGGATGGCACGGACGGCTACTGCGAGATGGTGTTCCAAGACGGCCAGTGCCAGATCCGGGCGCTTTGGAACGACTCCTACAATAGCTACGACGCTCTGGATACGCCGTGGTCGAGCGACCTCTCCGTGGTCTGGCTGTTCACGATGTTGCCGACGAAGCAGCCGATCTCCTGCGAGCTGTCGGAGTGAGCTCGGGGCCAGCGAGCGAGCGTTGGAACCCTACGGCGTCACCTGCATGTCGTTCCCGCTGGGGCTGGACGACAGCCGACGACGGGGCCCACTCGACGTCACGGATTCTCGTGATGACCGCGTCGTTCATGACGTCGAAGTCACGGGCGCAGGGATCGAGGCCGCCGGTCGTCTGGTTGGCGTTCAGAACGCATAGCGCGCCGACGAGCCGATCGCGTAGAGGTGCTTGTCGATTGAGTCGTTGTAGTTGTAGAGCACGCTGAACGTCGTCGACAGGTTGGAGCCGAGATCAGCCGATACGCCGACCTGCGCACCGATCTCGGTGAACGCGGAGTCCACGTCCGCATACGTCGTCCCGCTCGCGAAGAGCTCGCCCGTGAAGGAGAGCCGGTCGGTCATCGCCACGGTGTAGACGGCAGCGCCGCGAGTGTAGACGCCCTTGAACTCGTTCAGGTCCCCGTAGGCGCCGACTTTGAGCGTCAGCCCGAAGTCGAAGGAGTAGGCGGCGACGACATAGAGCTCTTCGGTGTGGAAGACCGGATCAGTTGGGAGGATGTAGACGACCGCGCCCACCGAGAGTGCGAGTCCGGCGACGGGCGTGAACGTGGCATCGAGAGTGAGGTCGACTTCGTCACGCACCGCCTCGAGTGCGTCGCGCTGCTCGAAAGGGACCGCTGCCCAGGCGTTGAAGTTCAGGACGGCGAGGTCGCCGAACGCGTAGCCCAGATCGAGGCTCGGCTGAAGGTTGAAGGCCTGATCGAACACCGAGAAGCCACGGAAGTAGTAGGAATCGTAGAAGGCCGTTTGCACGCCGCCACGGAATCCTCCGGTGGGCTCGTCAGCGAATGCGGTCGCCGAGCCGGCGCAGAGCGCCGCGATAGCAACGCGGGTGATCGTGAGTTTGGAGAGCATGGAAGTCACCGAGGCAATGATCAGGAGCACCCGCGCGCCATGCCGTGCCCGTTGCACCACGAACATGATGCACAGGCCCGGTCAGAACCCGAGCGCGACGCCGGACTTCAACTTCCGTACCAGATGCCTCGAGCGCGCCAGACGCGGCGTTTCCAGCTACGAGCGCAGGTCGTCAGCACTCGAACCGGTGGCTTCTCGACAGTTCCTACGCTTCGGTTGGAACCACGGTCCATCAACCCCGCAGCGAGTCGAGGCGCGAGGTCAGGCCACCGGCAGGACGCCCAAGCGGCCCGAACACTTCTCTTCAGAAGGTCGATGTCGCCACTGGTGGTCTCTACGGCGCCATCTGAATGTTTTTCCCCTGGGGCAACATCACCGCGGGCGAAGGCGCCCACTCGACGTCGCAGAGGCCGGCGATGACCGCGTCAATCATGAAGTTGTAATCGCTGGCGCTCGGGTCCTGGCCGTCGGTCGTCTGGTTGGCGGTCACGAAGATGTCGAGGCCCTCCGGGAGGACGCAGGCGCCGGGGGTCGAAGTGGCGTTGCCGGCGTTGTAGTCGCCCGTCGTCGCGCTGATGGTCGGGATGTTGAACGCCGTGGTCTGGACGCACTCGTTGACGGCCTCTCGTCGGATGCACCGACTTCCCCGAGCAGCTCACCGAAGTTGAGTTTCAGGGCCTCGTTCGGC
>JADMJS010000277.1 GCA_018780435.1 Myxococcales bacterium | reverse complement strand
GCTCGTCAACGGACAAAAGTATCAGTGAAACAGGTTTGATTTCTTTTCATTCGCGTGGTGTGACTTTTCTTGGCGCTCAGCTCACCTCCGCATCGCCTCTCCAGATGTGCGTTGGCATCAAAACAAAAAACAAAAAAAAAAAAATTAACTTTTTGCTCGGTTTCGCAGGCTTCTGATCGCTCTTCTCGCGGCCGTAGCCCACGCGCGTACGCTGACGAGCGATGTGGCGGTGGATTTCCCGACCACCGACTTGCAAGTGCGCGTTTTGGTCGACGACGTTGAGGCGGACGTGGGCCTGCCGCCGGGCCCGGCGTTTGCCGGTCGCTTTTCGGGCTGGGACTTTAAGAGCGTGCGTTTGGCGTACGAGGCGTCCAGCGACAAGCTCTACATCGGATTCGATTGCTTCGGTGCGACGCATTTGTTTTGTTTGACTGCGACTGATGACCTTTCTCAGGGATCTGCGGTGATACCGACGGCGACGGCAACCCAGACTCGTCGTCGACCGAGCTTTTGCTGCGCGGTGGCGTCGATCTTCCGTCGCTGTCGGACACTGAGACGTTTGCTGTCGGCCTCGACCTGGGCGTGGAGAACAGCCAGTCGCAGGCGCTCGACGACGTCTTTGACTTTCTGGTCGGCGTGCCGGCTGAAGCGTCTCAGTCGGGCGTGGCGTACGGCAACGGCTGCGTGGCCCCGTTTGCGCTGCCGAGCTGCGCCGGCATCTACCGCGCGACCACCGCCGGCGATTTATTGGCGAGGCGCTTCACCGCGCTTGCCGCCGAGACGCTCTCGCTGTCGGCGAGCGCGTTTGCCGTGCCGAGCGCGGCGCAGCCCGACATCGAGTACATCGTCGACGGATTCGGCGCGTTGCGCGCCGCGTTCTTGGGCGGGGTGCAGATCGAGGCGGCCAACGGCTGGCGCATGCGCGTCGGCGCGGTTGCGGGCTCGTTCCAGGACGACGGCATCGGCGAGGACTTCTTCCCCAACACCGGCAGCAGCGTCGAGGTCCTGTTCCCGCCGCCCGAGCTTGCCTTCACTGGCAACACGACGGCCGACCTGCCTTTGACGGACGCGGCCGTGCGCGAGATCGTCGACGCGGCCAACGACGTCACCCTGCCTCCTGGTCCGATTACGACCTCTGGCTGGGACATCGAGAACATCCGGCTCAAGTACGTGCTCGCGACCGACCAGCTCCTCATCGGCATCGCGTGCTCGGGCATCTGCGGCGACGCCGACGACGACGGCGACCCGTCGGGCACCAGCGCCGCTCTGACCGGGGCAGGTGGCATCGATGGTGCGGATTTGGGCGGGTCTGAGACGACCCAAGTGCTGCTCGACCTTGGCATCGCCGGCGGCGGCGCGGCGCTCGACGGCGTGCCCGACTTTGTCGTTGGCGTGCCTGGAGCCGCGGCGGCGAGCGGCCTCTCGTACCCGGCGCCGTGCAACAACACGCTCCTGGACATCTCGTGCGCGGGCGTCTACCGCGCAGTGGTGGGGGCGACAGCGTTCGAGACGTTCACCGTGCTGGCGGGCGAGACGCTGCCGCTCGTGAGCACCGTCGGCGCGTCGCCGTCGGCGGCGTCGCCCGATTTCCAGATCGCCGTGGACCGCTTCAGCGAGCTGTGGGCCGGCTTCACCGGCGTGGCGTTTGACGCGGAGAGCCCGTTGAACGTCGGTGTGAGCGCGTTCCTCGGCGCGGACGAAGACGACGGCATCGGCGAGGACGACGTGTCGGCGACGGTCGTCGCGCTGCCGTGCCCTTTGCCCGGCTGCTCGGTGCTGGCGCTCACCACGGCGCTGTCGCCGATCGCTCTGATCGAGGGCGAGACGGCGTCGATCGACGTGGCGCTCTCGGTGCAGCCGACGAGCACCGTCGTCATCGCGGTCCAGAGCCCGGCCGTGGCCGTCTTGGCGGCGTCGCTCTCGGTCAGCTCGCTGACGTTTACGCCCGTCACGTGGAACACGCCGCAGACCGTCGTCTTGTCGACGGTCGACAACGCAGACATTGACGGTGACGTCGCGGCCGACGTGACGTTCTCGGTCTCGTCGAGCGACACGCGCTTTCAGGGCAAGAGCGAGACGGTGCCGGCGACCAAGTTTGACAATGACGTGGTCAGCTCGTTCCGCTTCTCGATCACGCTCACCGACTCGACCGTCGTCGAATTGGCCGTGACGGGCTCGGTCAACGCCGACGACGCGGACCTGGTCGACGTGCTGCGCGTCGACGAGGCGTTTGTCAACGGCGCTGATGCTCTGCCGCTGGACTTCCTCGAGGTGGCGTCGGGCGGCGGCGTGCCGTTTCTGTCGCTGTCGGGCGCGTCGGCCAATTTCCGCGCCTGCGAGCTCGTCGACTGTAGCACAGCTGGCCGCGTGATCGAGATCACGACGACAACGAAACGCCGCCGTGCGGCCAGCATCGACGTCTCGCTGAACGGCGCCGGTCCTGTGGCGGCGGTGTCGGTGATCGCCGGCGGCGTCACCGTGGGCGCTCTCTCGGCGCCGATCGTCGAAGGTGGCTCGCCGCAGACCATCGCGTTTTCTCTGGCGACAGCGCCGACCAGCGACGTCACGCTGACGTTTGTGTCGTCGATCACGGCGCTCGGCGTGACGACGTCGCTGACGTTCACAACGGGGGACTCGAGCACGCCGCAGAACCTCGTTTTGACGCCAAACGACGACGACGTTGACCGCGACGCCACCGCTGTCGAAATCACGATCACCGTGACGTCGAGCGACCCGAGCTACAGCGGCGTTGCGGTCGGACCGCTTTCGCTCATCGTCATCGACAACGACGACGCCGGCTTGAACATCAACCTCGGTGACGGCCTGACGACCACCGAGGCGGGCGGCACCGACACGTTTACGGTCGTGCTGAACTCGGAGCCGACGGCGACGATCACGGTGTCGCTGACGTCGTCCAACGTGAACGAGGCCACGGTGACGTCGACGCTGACGTTCACCACGTCGAACTGGAACGCGCCGCAAACGGCGACGGTGACGGGCGTCAACGACGACGTTGACGACGGCGACGCGTCGCTGACGATCACGTTGACGGCGACGGGCGACACGCAGTACGACGCGACCGCCGCTTCGACGGTGTCGGCGACCAACGCGGACAACGACGTTGCTGGCGTCACGGTCGACGTCGGCGACGGCCTGACGACCACCGAGGCGGGCGGCAGCGACACGTTCACGATCGTGCTCGACAGCGAGCCGACCGAGGACGTTTTCTTCGAGCTTCGCAGCGACGACGAAACCGAGGTGCGCGTGTCGCCGCGGGATCTCGTGTTTACGTCGGCCACGTGGGACGTGCCTCAAACGGTGACGGTTTCGGGGTTTGACGACTCTGCCGACGACGGGTCGCAGACGGCGCCGATCGTGATCCTGGTCTCAACGGCGAACCCGGCCAACCAGTACAACGATTTCTCGGTGCCGTCGCTGAGCGTGGTCAACGCCGACGACGACGACGTCACCACCGAGGGCCAGTGCTGCCGCGGCCCGGCCGATTGTGGTTCCTCTGGCGTGGACGAGTGTGGCGAAGACGAGTTTTTCGTGCCGAGCAGCTCGTGCGACGGCTCGCTGTGCTGCCAGTCGGCGTCGGTGCTGAGCAGCTTCGTGTGCCCGACGTCGAGCAACTCGATCAAGCTCGTCGTGTACACGGCTAGCAACGTGGTGCCGATCACGGTCTGCCTGAACGGCTGGCGGGCCGACGACGCGACGGTGCAGCCGGCGAGCGCGACGCGCACGATCACTGTGTCGTCGAGCGACGGCTCGGTGAGCAAGGGGCCGATCGCGTACGACTGCGATTTGAGCGGCTTCCCCGGCCGTGTCTTCTGCACCTCGGGCGACGACCACATCGAGGCCACCGACTGCCAGCGCTTCTGCTTGACCGACGAGGGCGTGTGCGTGACGCGCAAGCGCACGGCTCATGCGAAGCGCGCGACGCTGGACTCGTCTCTCGTGGGCTCGTCGGCCGTGTTCGCGCTGGCGTCGGGCGGCCGCGGCGACCCGCACCTGGTCGGGCCCGAGGGCGTCAAGTTCACGTTTGGC
>JADMJS010000738.1 GCA_018780435.1 Myxococcales bacterium | reverse complement strand
CGGTCGTCGACAAGCGCACCGAGCTCATCCTCTTCATCACCCCGCGCATCATCAATCGCGCCGCCGCTCGCGTCCGGGTGGACTGAGGTAGGGCCAAGGGAGGCGGCAGGCCCGTGTTTCCCATCTACCTGACCGGCCTCTCCGGTGCCGGCAAGTCGACCATCGGGCCTATGCTCGCGGGTCGACTTGGCCTTCCCTTTCTCGATCTCGACACGCTCATCGAAGCGGACGCTGGACGATCGGTGTCCGCCATCTTCGAGGCCGAGGGCGAACCTGGCTTCCGGAGTCGCGAACACCAGGCGCTTGCGCGGGTCGCTCAGGGGCCTCTCGCGGTGGTGGGGCTCGGCGGCGGAACGCTCCTCGCCGAGGCGAACCGGCATCTCGTAGAGGGTGCCGAGGTCATCTGGCTTGAGGTGAGCGCGGAGACCGCCGCTAGCCGGCTCGTCGGGCGGACCGACCGACCGCTCTTGCGAGTAGGGTCACCCGCGGCGACGCTCGCTGGCCTCCTGGTCGAGCGACAATACGGCTATCACACCGCCGCGACACGCCGGATCGCGACCGATGGACTCGAGCCGAGCGCCGTCGCCGAGTCGCTCGCGGCCGGGCTCCTGACGCCACGAGAGCTCGCCTGCCGCTTCGACGGGCACGAATACCCAGTCCGTATCGTCACACGCGGAATGGACTCGCTGCACGACCTCGTCGGCCGTCTGAACGTCCGGCATGCCGCGATCATCACCGACCAGAACGTGGCGCCTCTGTACACGTCCAGCGTCGCGAACGTCGCCCAGGAGCTCGGGCTGAAGCACAGCGTCCACGTCTTCCCGGCCGGTGAAGACGGCAAGTCGCTCTCGACCGTCGAAACCTTGATGCGCAGCCTGCGCGCCGCCGAAGTCGACCGGGGTGGCTGCATCCTGGCCCTCGGAGGTGGTGTCGTCGGCGACGTCGCGGGTTTCGTGGCCGCAACCTACCTCCGGGGCCTGCCCGTGGTCCAAGTGCCGACCACGCTGCTCGCCCAAGTAGACAGCAGCGTCGGCGGCAAGACCGGCGTGAACCTCGACGCCGAGAAGAACCTCATCGGGGCCTTCCACCCCCCGTCTGGCGTATTGGCCTCGATGGCCACCCTCGACACCCTCCCGGAGCCGGTGTACCGAGCGGGCTTCGCTGAGCTACTCAAGCACGGCGTCATCGCCGATCCGGCCTTGACCACCGCCCTCACCCGCAACCCCGATGCCATCGCCGCTCGCGTGCCGCTCGCGCTCGCTCGGTGGGTGCGGGCATCGGTGGCCGTGAAGCGCGACATCGTCGAATCCGATCCTCGGGAGAAGGGCCGCCGCAAAGTCCTGAACTTCGGTCACACGTTCGGCCATGCCTTCGAGACGGCGTCTCATTTCGAACTTTCTCACGGGGACGCGGTCGCGCTCGGGATGTTGGTCGCGACCTGGCTCGGCGAGCGCCTCGGCGAGACCGACGCGGGTACCTACGAGGCCCTCCACGCCGCGCTCACAGCCATCGGCCTTCCGACCGATTGGCAACGGCGGTTGAACGACCGCGTGCTCCACCATCTGCTCGCGGACAAGAAGCGCGCGGGCACCGATCTGGACTTCGTGTTCGCCCGGCGGATCGGAGAAGTGGATATCCGGAAAGTTCCATTGAATACTATTCAGGATCTGGCGACGGCAGCCCGATCCAGCGGCCCGGCATGACGGCCAAGTTCAAGAGCCGAGGTCCAAGGCGCGACGAGCAACGACGCGGTGCGCCGACGGAAGAAGCGAGGGGTAGTGTGAAGAGGATCGCCTTGTTGCTGATGAGTTTCGCGCTCGTGGGATGCCCCGAACGTGAGCCGCTCGCACTCCAGCTCGTGAGCGCCATCAATCCTGAGGCCGGCTGCTTGTTCACGGCCGGCAGCACCCGAACGTCGCGCGGCACCATCGACCTCGTGCTAAATACCAACGGATACCTCGCAGGTCTGCAGCTTCGGAACGCGCTCGCGGAGTCGGAGACGGTCACCGGACTCACGGCCGAGTCGGGCCAGCTCGATTCGAACAGCATCCAGATCGTCGGCGCGCGCATGAACTACATGGTCAATGGCATCAGCACCAACATGCCGTCGGACTACTTCAGCTACTCGAGCGTCATCATCCCGCCCGACGAGGAAGCGGTCGCGGTGTTCGATCTGCTGCCGCCGGAGGCGCTCAATCAGTTGCGACGGGACCCCTTCTTCCTTGGCGATCAGGCCGTCCGCGACCCCACGGTAAAGGCGTGCCTCGAAGGCCAGGAAGGCGAGTCACCCGTCCTCGAAGGTGTCCCCATCCCGGGCCGGAGCGTGGACATCATCGTCAAGGTGCAGGTGGAGTCGGTGACGATCGGTGGCAACGAGGTCCTCTCGAACGAGATGTTCTTCACGATCCGCGTCTGTATGGGCTGCCTCGTCCTGCCGGGTTGGGATTCGACGTCCTACCTCCTTGCCCGGGAAGGCGGCGCCGATTTTTGCGAGACCACGGCGGACGACCGTTGCTACTTCGGTGCCGACAACTGCGAGGAGCAGGACCTTTGCCTTCAGCTCTACAACAACGTCGACTCGGCCATCGACTCGCGACTCCAAGCGTGCGCCGACGACCCCGCGTTCCCGGGAGACCAGCTGGCCCAGCGGCAGCACCCGTTGTGCAAAGACATGCCAGCGCTCTCTCCTGAAACAGAGTTCACGCGCCTCGCGCACCTACGCTGCCTGTACGGGCTTGAGAAAGCCGGCGCCTACTGCGACGGCACGCGCTTCCAGCTCTTCCCGAACCAGAAGTGACGGAGAGCGCTGCCAGCGCCGCTCCACCTCTCGTCGCGCACGCGTATAGCCGTCGCGTCGCCGTCGTTCACGGCCCCAACCTGAACCTGCTTGGCACTCGCGAACCCGAGAAGTACGGACGAGTGACCCTGCCCGAGATCGACGCCCGGCTCAGAGCGCTCGGCGCCGTTCGCGGCGTCGCCATCGAGTGCGTTCAGGCGAATGGTGAAGGCGAGCTGGTCACCTGGATTCAGGAGGCGGGTCCACGTGTCGACGGTTTCGTCATCAACCCCGCCGCGTACACGCACACGTCGGTGGCGATTCGGGACGCGCTCCTCGCGACCGGGAAGCCCTTCGTGGAGGTGCACCTCACCAATGTGTACGCGAGAGAGCCCTTTCGGCATCATTCCTACTTGGCAGACGTCGCGGTGGGTCGCGTGATGGGCTTCGGCGCGCTAAGCTACGACCTCGGCCTCACGGGCCTACTCGACCGACTCGGTTGAGCTCCTCGCGGGCTCAAAGCGACCCCAGCACAGTCAGGTAAGCACGCGATGGTACTCGACCGACAGAAAACGCTGGAGCACGCTCAGAAGCTCGAAGCCAAACAGCAGTTTCGCAAGGCGGCGCAGCAGCTCGAAGGGCTCGTCGATCAGGGCAGCGCCACTCTCGCCGACCGACTTCGCCTGGGTGAGCTGTACCGGCGCTCCGGAGAGATCGCGAAGGCGATGCTCGAATACCTGGAAGTCGGGTCAGCCTACGCGACCGCCGGCCAGGCGTACCGGGCTATCGCCGTCTATCGGCACATGCTGCGCCTTGATCCCGGGCTCCATTCCGTCCACATCGCGCTGTCGAGGGTCTACCGGGCCATCGCGCTCACGAACGACGCGATCTCGCAATATCAAGAGACCATTGGCGTTCTGTCCGTGCGCGGGCGCCCACTGGACCGGCTGCGAGTCATTCGAGAGCTGCTCGAGCTTGATGCCGAGAACGTGCGAGCCCGGGTGCGCCTGGCCGAGGACTTCGCCGCCGAAGGAGCCCACGACGACGCCAACGCGGAGCTCAGGAAGGCCGCCACGCAGCTCGACAAGCTGGGCCTGACCGAAGACTACATCCGAGTCGCAGAGCGGCTCACCTATAGCTGCCCTGACGACATCGCCACCAGCCGCCGCCTTGCCGAGCTCTACCTCGACGCCCAAAACGCGCAGTTCGCCCTGCCCCGCCTGCGGATCTGCTACCGAAACAACGCGGCCGACGCCGACGTGCTCGAGATGCTGGT
>JADMJS010000274.1 GCA_018780435.1 Myxococcales bacterium | reverse complement strand
GCTTCGTCTTCGGCGGTGAGCGGGACCTTCTCGCGGTCATCGACGAAGCGCTCCCACTCGGCGATGAGCGCGTCTTGGTCTTCGCCGTAGGTGCCCTCGAGATCGCCGCGGTCATAGAGCGCGCGGAAGCGGTCGAGGCCGCGCGTCTCGAGAAGGAAACGCAGGAACGAGCCGGCGAGGGTGTACGCCTTCCCGGAGTGGGTCCCGAGGAAGCCCTCCGCACGAAGGATGGTGCTGAGGGGCGGCGCGATCCCCTGGGCCCGCATCGCCGCCGACCACTGGTGAGGCGTGAGCCGACTGCGGCTGCCTTCGAGCGCGACGGCGAAGCCCTCCACGAAGGCCATCTTGGGGAAGAACACGAATGACGTCGGGACCTTGAGTAGCCCTGTCGCCAGCTCGGCACCGAAGACGTGGGCCAGCTCGTGCTTCAGGACGCCCGCCCCGACCTCGAGGTTGTTCAGGTGGATCTCCCACGACCACGGCTTGGCGATGTAGGTCGCTCCGGCGCCGATGAGCTCCTGCTTCTGCGTCTCGGACTCGTAGATGAAGCTGCGGATCTTTTGGGTCGGGGCGAGATCGAGCTCGTCCCGAAGCTGCGCCCACCGGAGCTCGTGATCGGCGGCGAGCGCCTCGATACGCCGCGCCACAGGGCCGCCTTTCGGGAAATGCAAGATGAAGTGTTCGGTCTCGAGGGTGCCGCCGAGCGCCGCGGCGATGTCCTCGCGGCGCAGGTCGAAGGGACCGTGTGACGTGAACGCGATCACCGTCGCGACAGGGCCGACGCCGGACAGCGCCCAGCCGAGCGCACCCGGGAACACGCGGATGCAGGCGGCGCCGCCGACGAGGGCGAAGCCGAGGAGCATGGTGAAGAGCCGAAAACGCGCCCAAACGGGGGTGACGGTGATGGTGTCGTCGTAGACCGACCCGGTCCAGTAGCCAGCGAAGTGGTTGAAGGCGCTGATAGGCGGCTCGGCGTAGAAGTGCCAGAGGTTCGAGAGCAGGAGTCCGACGAAGACGACGACGACCGCGGCGGTCGCAAGGCGACGGCTCACGAAGCTTCCGGCAAAGAGCCCGAGCCCCGTCCCGAACACCGCCCCGATGAGCGGGCCGAGCGCGTAGTGGCGGAGGCCGCCGGGGATGTCGCAGTTCGAGATCCAAGGCGCGCCGGCGCTCACCACGAGCAAGGGAATCACAAGGAGCCCGAGCGCGGAGAGTGAAGCATGGACGAAGGGCTCGGAGATCGCCTCGCTCTCGGCCGCGATGCGTGCTGCGACGAGCGCCGACGCCAAGGGCACCCACAGCGCGACGGCGAAGGAGAAGTAGTAATTGAGGAGGTTGAACTGCGGGATCGCGAGGAGCACCGCCGCCCAGAGCAGCGTGACGCCGCCGAGGAGCTGCAAGCGGCGCAGCCGGACGACCGGGGCGATCCAGCGCGTCAGCCAGCGTCGTGCGGTGGAGGGCGAGGAGGACGACGTGGGGCCGCTCAAGACTCGGTGACGGCGCCCCGGGCGTCATCCGTGGGGCGGCGCGACCGGCCGAGCGCCGACACGGGCACCCGCGTGGCGTCCTGGCCCGGGACGTAGTGACTCAGCGCCTCGTTCATGGCGCCCTGCCGATAGCCCTGGAGGTCGACCGTCACGTAGAGGAAACCCTGGGCCTTCATGCCGACGACCAGCGCGTCTCGGAGGCCGGGCTCCGTGAAGAGGCGCGGGAGCTCGTCCGAGGCGAGCTCGACCCGCACGACGGTGTCGTGAAAGCGGCAACGGAACTGGTGGAAGCCGCGATCGCGCAGGAGCTGTTCGCACGCGCCGATCTTCTGGAGCCGCTCGGGTGTGATCTCGGTCCCATAGGGGAAACGCGAGCCGAGGCATGCGAAGGCCGCCTTTCGCGCCGTGCGGAGCCCGAGCCGCTCGCTGGCGGCGCGGACATCGGCTTTGGTCATGCCCGCTTCGATGAGGGGGGAGCGGATCTGGTGTTCGGCCGCGGCCTTGCGTCCAGGGCGGTAGTCGCCGAGATCGTCGACGTTGCAGCCGTCGACGACGAAGGGGATGGCCCGCTGCTCGGCGACGCGCGTGCAGATCCCGTAGAGCTCCGTTTTGCAGAAGTAACACCGGTTGGGCGCGTTCTGCCGGTAGCCGTCGAGCTGGAGCTCGTTCGAATCCGCGAGGATGTGCGTGGCGCCCAGCTCCTGAGCCAGTGCCCGCGCTTCTTCGTATTCCGCTTCGGGGAGGGTGCCCGACACGGCCGTGAGCGCGACAGCCTTGGGCCCGAGGACGTGGAGGGCCTCCGCGAGCAAATAGGTGCTGTCCACGCCGCCACTGAAGGCCACGAGGACCGAGCCCATCTCGCCGAGGCGAGCTCGCAACGTCAGGATCTTGGCGTCGAGCTCCAAAGCGGCAGCCCCCGCGTGTCCCGTCACTGCGTCATGTCCTGAAAGACGGAGACCGTCGCGTCGGCCTTCACGGTGACGCTCACCCGCTTCGTGACGCCGCCCTGCTCGAAGACGGCGCTGTGTTTGCCGCTCGGGAGCTCCAGGGTGCACGAGGTTACGCAGCTCTTGCCGCCGACCATCACCTTCGCCCACGGCTTGGCCTTGAAGGACACCTTGCCCGGGCCGGTCGGCGCGACAACCACGACGTTCTTCTTCAGGTCGAAGCTCTTGGTGAACTCCGCAGCCGTAACGCGCAAATTCTCGGACTCTTTCTTGAATCCGGATGCGGAGACCGTGACCTCGACGTCTTCGCCGACCTTGTAGCCCATCACCTTGAACTGGCCCGGCGCGGCGGCGGTCTGCGGCTGACCGTTGATGGAGAGCTGTGCGTCGGGTGGCGTGACCGTGAAGACCATGGTGGCGAGCGTGTCCCCGGCAGGAACCGGGACAGGCACCGGCACGGGGACGGCGACGACCTTCTTGGTCGTGAGCAGCATGTCGACGCGCTGATCGCCTTCTCCGACGACGACGGTGATCTCGCGCGCGAGCGCTTCGTAATCCGGGTGGGTCGCTTGCACGACGATGACGTCGCCGATGTTGCCCTCGATCTCCAGCTTGCCCGTCTCCATCAGGCCGCGCGCTTGGAGCGTCGCGTCCGCGGGCGTGGCATGGAAGACGACTCGGCGGGTCTTCGGCTTGACCGGCTCGGCGGGCGCTGCTTCCGCCGGGAGCTTGCCGGCGTCGGGGTTCCCCGGGTTGACCACGGGATCGCCGCCGTTCCCGTTCTTGGCGACGTCCGTGGCGGCCGCCACCTGTGCGGCCTGGGCGGACGCCGCCGCGGCGGCTGTCGCGGCTTGCGCTTGCGCGGTCGCTGCCGCCGCTTGCTGTTGGCTCTGCCACCACAGGAAGCCCCCGACGCCGCCACCCACGAGGACGAGCGCGAGGACCACCCACAGGACTGGGCTCTTCTTCTTCTCCGGCGTGTGCATGCCAGGGCGTATCGGCATGGACGACGTATCCACGGCGACCGTGCGCTCGGAGTTCAGCCCCGGTGCGTTGTTCACATCGAGGGCGATGGTTCGGGCGTCGTTCTGGACGGCTTTGACGTTCGAGCGTGAGCCGGTGACCGCTTTGTGCGACCCGGACGACTGGCCCATGGTGGCCTGCGACATCGTGCGAGAGCGCACGGCTTCGCTGACTTCGGCGATCTGCCCCTGACCGTCGTCGCTCTGCATCTCGCGGAGCGCGGCGATATCGTCGGAGAAGAGATCCTCCATGTACTTGCCGAGCTCGGCGGCGTGCCTGTCGGCGACGTTCTCGTAGAGCCACTTCTCAAGCTCGCGGGCAAGCTCGCGGCAATCCGCCTGGCGCTCGTCGCGCTCCTTCGAGAGGCACTTCAGGATGATGGCGTCGAGCGAGGCCGGGACCTCCGGGTTCAGCGACGACGGCGGTGGCGCCTCCTGCTTGAGCACATTCGACAAAGTCTCGAAGTCGGACTCGCCTGCAAAGAGGCGGTGGTTCGTGAGCATCTCCCAAAGCATGACGCCGACGGCGAACATGTCGCTGCGGCCGTCGAGGTTCTTGCCGCGAGCTTGCTCCGGCGACATGTAGGCGCACTTGCCCTTCACGGTGCCGGCGCGCGTCTTGGTCGATCGGGCCGCGGCCTTGGCGATGCCGAAGTCCATCACCTTCACGTCCCCTTCGTAGGAGACCATGACGTTGTGGGGCGACACGTCGCGGTGGACGATGTTGAGCGGCTGACCCTTGTCGAGCTTCGTGTGGGCGTAGTGGAGGCCCTTCGCGGTCTCGGCGCCGATGTGCACCATCTGCGCGACCGTCAGACCTCTCCCGGTCTTCACGCCCACGTCGACGACGCGCTTCAGGTCCTTGCCCTCCACGAACTCCATCGAGATGTAGTAACAACCGTCGAGCAGGTCGAAGTCGTAGATCTGAACGATGTTCGGGTGCGACAGCTTCGATGAGACCTTCGCCTCGTCGATGAACATCGTGACGAAGGACTCGTCTTCGGTGAAGTGCGGGAGGATGCGCTTGATGACGACTTCTTTCTCGAAGCCCTCCGCACCGAGTGTCTTGGCACGGAAGATCTCCGCCATGCCGCCCATGGCGATCTTGTTGAGCAAGATGTACTTGCCGAAGGGCTGAGGGAGCTGGTTGCTCATGGTCGAGATGGTCGCTCCAAGCGGCGCCCGTCAGGCGCAGTCCGACGGCCGGACTCGCGAGAACGCCGCGACTTCAGGCCCGAAACGCGCAAATGGTAGCACCGCGTTCGACTTGGCGCAAAAGGTGACGCCGTCTGGGCTGAAGTCCCCGCCAGGAGCCGATCTTGGCGTTCGTTCCGGTGCCCTGCGCCTACTGGCGAGCCGCCCGACTCCGGTCTAGGCTACGGCTGCCGTCGAACCGGGCGGGAGCCTGCGCTCCCACGGGCCGGGCATCGACGCAGCGCAGGAGCATCCGTGTACCGAGCTTGGTTCTCTCCTTTCGACGGTGGCCCCGAGACGTGGCCGCTCACCGACGTCGTCTATCGGTCGACGAGCGGCTCGCTCCTCGACGTCACGCACGACATGGCCGCCCTCGCCGATCGCTCCGCCGCGGCGTGGATGAACCTCTTCGACCAGCGCTTCATGCGGTCCACGTGGCCTTATGGATCGGGGGTGTGGGGCAAGCTCGAGTGGGTCTATCCGGGCATCGACCCGGCGAGCATCGTCAGCTTCGCCGAGGGAGGCACGAACCTCCTCTGGGCGGAGCGCTACGGTAAGGCCTTCGGCGTACCCGACCTTTGGGTCAAGCAATGCGGAAACACGCACACGGGCTCCTTCAAGGACCTCGGGATGACGGTGCTCGTCTCGGCCGTGCGCGAGATGGTGCGGCTCGGCAAGCCGATTCGCGCGGTCGGGTGCGCGAGCACGGGGGACACGAGCGCGGCGCTGTCCGCGTATTGCGCCGCGGCGGGGCTCCCCTGCGTGGTCTTCTTGCCCAAAGCGAAGATCAGCCCGGCCCAGCTCGTACAGCCGATCGCCAACGGCGCCGTGGTGCTGAGCCTCGACACCGACTTTGACGGCTGCATGCGCATCGTTCAGGCGGTGGCCGAGGCGCCCGACAGTGGCATCTACCTCGCGAACTCCATGAATCCCTTGCGCCTCGAGGGCCAAAAGACCATCGCGATCGAGCTCGTCCAGCAGTTCGACTGGCAAGTCCCTGACTTCGTCATCGTCCCCGGCGGGAACCTCGGCAACATCTACGCGTTCGCCAAAGGTTTCGAGATGATGCACCAGCTCGGGCTCATCACGAAGCGGCCGCGGCTCGTCTGCGCCCAGGCGGAGCACGCGAACCCCTTGTACCGGGCCTTCGTGAAAGGTTTCGAGCACTACGAGCCCATCGTGGCGAGGCCGACGGCGGCCTCCGCCATTCAGATCGGTGACCCCGTGAGCATCCACCGCGCCATTCGCGCTCTACGGGCCTTCGACGGCATCGTCGAGCAGGCGTCGGAGGCCGAGCTCCTGAACGCCGCGGCCCGCGCCGACCGAACGGGCATGTTCAATTGCCCCCACACCGGTGTCGCACTGGCCGCGTTCGAGAAGCTGGTCGGTCGCGGCGTCATCGGCCGAGGGCACCGCGTCGTCGTGGTGAGCACGGCTCACGGCCTCAAGTTCTCGAATGTGAAGGCGGACTTCCATGCGGGCGCCATCCCCGGCGTTGACGACACGCTTCGTAACGTGCCCATCGAGCTGCCGCCGGACGTGGACCGCGTGCGCGCGGCGCTCGACCGGGCCACCTGGGGCCTCTAAGCGTCACACGCCGCCGCGCTGTCAGCGTTCGACGGGGGCCGTCCGGAACGGATAGCCGAGCGCGAACATGGCACGCATGTCGCGACAGATGGCGCGCATCGCCAGCAGGGCCTGCCGCGAGTGTTGGCTTGGTGGCGCTCGTTTGCCCTTCGCCGCTCGAGCGTCACGTCGCGGCGCGGCGTCGCCCCCTTTCGTCGCGACACTGCCGTCGCCCGCCTCGGGATCGACGCGCTGGAGCTCTCGGCACGGCGCCGCACGCTTCACCGCCACGGCCGAGGCGATGTTGCCGCGGACGACGGCCTCGAGCTCATCGAGGTTCTTCGCGCACACCACGACGCCGCGGACGGGCTTCGTGTCGAGGCGTGGGTCGAAGGGCATCCCCGTTCGTTCATCGGCGATGAGAAAGGGGCACCGAGCCAACGCCGGATCGCCTACGGGCGCGAGCTCCGGGCGTGGCGACGGCGGCCACGCCTCGTAGCCGAGACGAGCGAACTCTCGCCGACGCAGCTCGGCAGCGGCCTCGTCCGGCACGCGGTCCGTGGAGACCTCGATGACGCCGTCGAAAGGACGGCGGCGCGCCATCACCACAGTGACCCCAGGGCGGGTCCAGAGTTGATCGAGCCGCTCGGCATCGGCCGAGTCATAGAAGTCGGGCAGGGCCCCCCGCGCCTTCGGGCGTCGCTCCGCGGCCCCCTTGGTGTCGCCGTGTTCGGACGCGTCCTCGGTGGTCGCGTGTTCCTCCCCCTTCCCGAGCGTGGGGGGGGCGTGGTGGCCCGTCGCCATCGAGTGGGCCTCTGGCGTCGACTCGGTGTCAGAGGCCTCCCGGGCCGCGTCGTGCGAGAGATCTCGAACGTCCGAGGGGGTCGAGTCCGGCGGGGCATGCACGTCGGCAGTGGCGTGGGAGTCCGCCGTATCCTCTGGAGCCGCTGGCTCTGAGCCTTCGGCCGGCGCAGGCGCCGTGCAGGCCCCGGCAAGCCACAGCGCGACGAGGCATCCTGCGAGCGCGCGGGGCGTCAGCCGGCCGGTCGGACGTCGAGTTCCTCGAGGCTGGGAAGAGAGCAGGCGCACGACCGGTTGGAACGGGACGAGTCGCTCGAACTTGAGCGCTCATTCCGGGTGCCGCTTTGACAAGACCACTTCGGGCGTTAGTGTTGGCCCCGAGCGACCGGCCCGGCGAGGGAGCTGTCCCAGCGTGGTCCCGTCCCCAACGTGTTTCTACGGAGTTCCCATGAACAAGCGCCTTCGCAGCTTCTTCTCCATGACGGCCGCCTCTTTCGCACTGCTCGGCGCCTCCACCGCGTTCGCCGCCGATCCCCAGGCCGGCCTCTACACCACGGAGGTGAAGGGCGGGCTCGCCGTTGGTAAGGACGGCGCCATCGAGCTCGTCATTAAGCCCGCTGCAGGCTGGAAGTGGAACAAGGACTACCCCGCCAAGTTCGAGCTCGTGAACGGCAAGAAGGTCACCTTCACGAAGACGTTGCTGAAGAAGGCCGAGGGCGACATCAAGGGCGACGACGCCGCCGGCAAGGTGGCGATCAAGTGCCGAGGCATCGCCGCCGGGTCGGAGACCGTCAACGGGACGATGAGCTTCAGCCTCTGCAACGCCGAGACCTGCCAGGTCCTGCGGCAGCGGGCCATCCCCTTCGCCGTCACGGTGAAGTGAAGCGAGCCCTGATCTGTATTGACCGGCGCCCATGGGTTAGGCTGCCCGCCCGGCTGTAGCGCCGCGTGAGGAAGGGACCCGATGAGCGAGACGAGTTTCCTCGACGATGTCTGCCAGGACCTCCAGACCGAGTTCGAGACCACGCGGCGGGTCTTGTCTTTCGCGGAGTACCTCGACCTCGTCCGAGGAGAGCCCCGCGGGCAACTGAGGGGCGCCCCGCAGTACCTCCGCGACTGCTTCGACCACTTCGGCAAGGAGCCGGCCGACCCGGCGACGGGGCGCGGCCCGCGTTACCGGCTCTTCGACGCACCGTGGGATGAAGGCCGAGACCGCGTGGTGGGTCAGGAGCCCGCGCAAGAGGCGCTCTACCGGATCATTGAAGGCTTCGCGCTCCAGCGCCGCGTGAACAAGCTCGTGCTGCTGCACGGGCCCAATGGTTCCGCCAAGTCGTCGATGCTCGCGTGTCTCGGCCGGGCGCTCGAGGCCTACAGCCGCACCGACGGCGGGGCGCTCTATTGCTTCTCGTGGATCTTCCCGTCCGACAAGATCGGGTCTCGGCGCCTCGGCTTCGGTGAGGAGGTCGGTTCGGCCAGTCAAGACGGCTCGTCTTTTGCCGGTCTCGGCGACGAGAAAGTCGACGCGCGAATCCCAGGCGACCTCCGCGACCACCCCCTGCTGATCCTGCCGATCCGCCATCGGGAGCGGCTCTTCAAGGAGCTCGCGGAGAAGGCGGGGAAGGAGTTCCTCATTCCGGCGAGCCTCCAGCGGGGCGAGCTGTCGCCGCGCAACCAGCAGATCGCCGAGCGCCTCTTCGCCAGTTACCGCGGGGACTTGAAGAAGCTCCTCCGCCACGTCCAGGTCGAGCGATTCTTCATCTCGCGCCGCTTCCGCCGCGGCACGGTCACGGTCGAGCCACAGGTCCACGTCGACGCGTCGGTACGTCAGCTCACGGGCGACCGCAGCCTCGCGAGTCTGCCGCTGGTGCTTCAGTCGACGACCCTCTACGAACCCTTCGGTGACCTCGTCGACGCCCACCGCGGGCTCCTCGAGTTCAACGACCTCCTGAAGCGGCCCATCGAGTCGTTCAAGTACCTCCTGGCGACCTGCGAGAAGAGCACGGTCGCGCTCCCGAACCAGATCCTGCACCTCGACATTCTCTTTGTCGGATCGTCGAACGAACTCCACCTGAACGCTTTCAAGGAGCATCACGACTGGCCGAGCTTCAAGGGGCGCCTTGAGCTCGTCCGCGTGCCCTACCTCCGTTCGTATCGGCTCGAGCAGCACATCTACGACGACCAGATCCGCACGGATCGCCTCCAGAAGCCGGTCGCGCCGCACGCGACGCTGGTCGCCGCGCTCTGGGCGGTCCTGACTCGTCTCCGGAAGCCGAACCCCGAACTCTATCCGAAGGACGCGCGCCCCCTCATCGCCGCGCTCACCCCGCTCCAGAAGGCGGACCTCTACGCGTTCGGTCGGGCTCCGGCCGGAATGCCGATCGAGAAGGCACGTTTGCTACGGGCACAGATCGGCATCCTGTCGGGTGAAGAGCGGCCCGACGGTGAGTATGAAGGGCAGACCGGCGCGAGCCCGCGCGAGATGAAGGGGGCTCTGCTCAGCGCAGCGCAACGTCCCGACTTCAATCGGGTCTCGCCGCTCGCCGTGCTGGCGGAGATCCGCGACCTCTGTCGGCAGTCGACGCTCTACGCGTTCCTCAAGTTCGAGCAGGAGGGGGCGTATCGGGACCCGCTCGGCTTCGTCGACGTAGTGCGAGGACGGTGGCTCGACCTCGCCACGGACGACCTCACGCGCGCCCTCGGCCTCATCACACCCGAGCAGGTCGATGACCTCTTCCGTCGCTACCTGCTGCACGTGAGCCACGAGGGCCGCGGCGAGAAGATCATGAACCCCACGACCGGGCGCCTCGAGGAGCCGGACGCGGTCCTCATGCGCGAGATGGAGCGCGATCTCGCCATCGACAAAGAGCCAAAGGAGTTCCGGCGCGATCTGCTTGGGCGAGTGGGTGCGGCCAGTCAGCGTGGCCCGGTAAAGCCGAGCGATTACCGGGAGATATTTCCGCAGGTCTTCGAGAAGCTCGAAGGGGCCTACTACGCGCGACAGAAGCCAGCCATTCGCAAGCAGGGCTTCGACATGCTCAAGGTGCTCGCCGGCGAAGGCGAGACGCTCAACGAGTCGGATCGCCGCCGCGCCAAAGAGAACCTCACGCGCCTCGAAGCGGACTTCCGCTACGACGACGTGAGCGCGAAAGAGACGCTCGCGGCGCTCATCGCGGAGCGTTTCCCGGAGGGGTGATCCCTACTCGCCGCAGCTCTGGCCGGTCGACTTCCAGGCCAGGACTTGGCCCTTGCCGGCGGCGAGCTTGCCCGTTTGGCGCGCGAGCCAGAAGGGCTCGATGAGGTCGAGGCCGGGCGACTGCTTGTAGCCTTCGACGCTGACGTTCTGGCCCATCTCGAAGGGGCTCCGCTGCCAGAGGAAGTCCTCCCACGGCCGCAGGTCGGCCGGGAGGCCGGATGACGCGATGGCTTCGGCGCAGAGCCCGTCTTCCATGACGCATTCGTTGGGTTTTCCCGTGCAGGGCTTCGTGATGGCCTCACCGGGGATCGGAATGCTGAAGACGTTGAACCCGTCTTCGCACTGCTTCCGCTCCGCTTCGGTCGGGCAGCGGCGCGTGATCCCCTCGGGGAGCGCGGCTTCGATGGTCTCGTAGGGGCGGTGGTACATGCGCCGCGGGTCGTCGAGCACGCCGCCGTTGCCGCCGAGGCGATTGAGCTGGGCCAGCGCGCGCGTCAGGGCCTCTTGGGCGTCCGTGGCCACGTCCGGGGCGAGCGCCGTCGCGTACTGGAGGTCGAACTTGGCGTTGTCGTGGTCGCGCAGGAGCTTCTGCCAGAGTTCGGTGTGGAAGGCCGTCTCCATCGCGTGCCGAAGCGGGCCGGCTTCGAGCATCGTGATGAGGCCCCACGCGGGCGTGAAGGTGATGTGGTGGCCGTAGTAGCTCGTGCACCAGGGTGGCAGCCGGAAGGAGCCGGTCGTCTGGGCGATCTCGACGGCGTGGTGTTGCTCGATGACGATCTGCTCGACGAAGTCCTTATACTGGACCTCGCCGGTCATCAGGTAGCCCATCGCGCCCATGTGGATGAGGTGCATCGCGTCACCGCCGCGGACGCTGATGTAGGCGTGGTCGATGCCGGTCGGTGATTCGGCGTTGCCGCTGCCGATGTCGTTCGCGAGCGCGAGGAGCTGCACGAGGAAGTCTGGGGCGGCGGCGTCGAGGACGCGCGGCGGCGCTGGGGAGATGGTCGCCGGGCAGGTGCGGTCGTAGGACTCGGCGTTCTTGGTGTTCGGCTGCAAGAGCCCGTAGGCGACGAGCGTGTCGAGCGTCGTGAAGTCGAAGTCGTCCGGCTCATTGCCGAGTCGGCCTCCGCCGGCGAGCGCCTGAAACGCCGCGAGCGCCTCGGGATTTCCTTGGAGGTTCTTCACTTCGATGCGCTGAAGGCGCTTCAGATAACACGTGACATGCGTGGTGATACGGGCCTTCAGTGCGGCGTCGTCGAGCAGCGACCACGCGAGGGTCAGGCCGACGACGGGGCCCGAATATTGGTCGATGGAGGGGTTTCCTCGCCACATCGGCTCCACCGGGATGGTTGTCCCGCTCGGGCCCGGCAGGCCGGTGTGATAGACGGCGGGCAGGTCGGGCGCCCAGGCCGGGTCGAAGGTGTGGTCCTTATAGCCGTAGTCCTCCGAGGCATAACGAAGGATGTGGTCGTCCGTTTGCGGGGTCCCGTCCGGGACGCGTAGGAAGTGATAACGCGCGAGGTAGCCGGGGATCCCGGTCACGTCGAACTGCGTCAGGATCTGGCGCGTCTTGAGGTGCAGTCGCGCGCGGTCGGCCTCCGTCCCGGTCTCGGCGTAGCGGAGCGCGAAGGCGGTGAGCGCCGTCCCCGACCAGATCGCCGAGTCGCCGGCGCCATCCCAGCCGCCGAAGTGCTCGGGCGCGCCCCACTCCGCTTCGGGGGTCCCGGCCGGCGTGGCGCCCGTGAAGACGCGATCCGCGGTCTGGCCGTCGGGGGCTTGGTAGAGCTCGTACCAGCGCTCGTAGTGGAGGACGCGCTCGAAGAGCGGGTCGAGGCTCTCCGGAAAGGTCTCACTGGCGACGTCGTAGACCTGGCAGCGCTGCAACATCCCGCTTTCGCAGCGTTCTTCGGCGAAGAGCGCGCACGATGTCACGTCCTTTCCAGCGAGCGGGTCGGCCTTCGGTGCGACGGGCGGCTTCACCGCGAGCGGGTAGGGCGGTGCCGAGACGTCGGCCGTATCGGCGGGGTCCTCGGTGTCCGCTGACGTGTCGTCGGTGGTGGTGTCGCCGCCGTCCGGTGATGCGTCGTCGTCATCGACGGTGTCTTCCGCCACGGCGATGTCGCTGGCGTCCATGACGTCGGCCTCCATCGTCGCGTCGTCGGTCGCGGTGCTTAGGCTCGACTCGTCGGCGCACGCGACGAGGAGCAACCCCGACGCGAGGAGCCAGGCCGTGGTGGCGCGAGGTGAAAAGAGGGCTCGGGAAGGAGGAGTAACGACGTACCGAGAGATCATGGTCCAAATCTACACGAGCTGCGCCGCCCGCCGAAATCTCGCCAATCCTTAGGAAGTTTCATGTCGCGTCAGATCGGAGCGCGCGCCGGCTCGTTTCTGGGTGCCATGCGCCACCTCACCGCCGTCGTCTCTCGCCCGCTTCACTCTTGGTCCCGCGTCCTCGGGCGCCTCGGCGTCGCGCTGATGCTGCTCGGGAGCGGCGCGTCGGTCGCGCGCTCGAAGATGCCTCCGCCGATGAACCCGCCGCTCGAACCCGACGAGCGTGAGGTCGTCGCGCACGACGGCGCGGAGCCCCTCTTCTTGCGTCGCCTCGCTCCGGGGCTGCCGGTCGGTGCGCGCACGGGGAGCTCGATCGCGTTCTTGCCCGGCGACACCCAGTTCGTCGTCGCGGACATGGACAACCACTTGCTCGCCGTGGTGGACCTCGCGACGGGCCACATCCAGCGCACCATTGGCGTGAACCGGCGCCCCGACCGCCTGGTGGTCCAGGGGCACATCGCCTACGTCACGAGCCGGGGAGGGCGCTCTGTGTCGATGGTGGACACGCGAGCCGGGACCGTGCTTCGTACCGCCGAAGCGGGCGTCGAGCCCGGCGCCATCGCGCTCACGGCCGACGGCCAGGTCCTCTTGGTCGTCGCGTCGGCGTCGAGCGAGGTCATCGCCTATGACAGCAAGACGTTGTCACAGCGGTGGCGAGCGCCGGTGGGCGTCTCGGCCGGCGCCGACGACCGGACCCGTTTCCCAGACGCGATCGCGATCGATCCCAAGGGCAAGAAGGCCTACGTCAGCTTCATGCAGGGTGGCCGCGTCGACGTGGTCGACGTCGAGCGGCAGAAGGTCACGAGCCACCTTCAACTGCCGAAGAACACGCCGGGGACGCCGATGGCGCGGGTCTTCGGAGGCACTGAGGAGCGCGTGCCCAACGCGGCGGCCGCGCTCACCGTGTCGCCGAGTGGCGGTCGACTTTACGTAGCGCACACGATGGTAAATACCGGCGCCGCGTCTGCGATGGTCATGGCCGGCGGCTACGGCCTCGGGGCTCGCGTGCCCATCCTCGTCACGATCGCGACGTTCGACCTGGAGTCGGGCACGCTCACCCGTAACGACGTCCGGAGCGCCGCTGAGGACGACGTGCCCGTCTCGCCGGTGAACGGTGACAAGGCGCATCAGTTCCATCGCCACCTCGCCTTTCAAGAGGACGCCGAGGTGCGCGGCCTCGCCGGGCCCGCTGCAGTCGTCCACGATCCCCTCCACGCCCGACTCTTCCTCGTCGCGCGCGGCTCGGATCGCGTCGTGGCCTTCGACACGGCTGCCAGCGACCCGATCGGCCGCCCCATGGCGGGCTTCGCGGTCGGCGAGGCGCCGCGGGGCATCGCGTTCAATGCGGCCGGCACCGTCGCGGTGGTGCACAACGCTCATGGTTATACGGCGAGCGTGCTCGACCTCGCGGCGCCGTCCTTGTCGGTGAACCCGAACTTCGCAGGGACCGAATCGCGAAACATCGTCGTCGGCAAGAGCACTCTCCCCGAAGAAGTCGCGCTCGGACGTCGCCTCTTCACGTCGGCCAAGGACACGCGGATCAGCGGCGGCAACGGCTTCGCCTGCGCGAGCTGCCACCCCGATGGGCGTCAGGACGGGCTCGTCTGGCAGGTCAGCGTCGGCCCGCGCCAGACGCCCATCCTGGCTGACCGATTGGCCGGGACCGGCCCTTACAATTGGCTCGGAACTGAAGAGGCGCTGGTGGAGAACATCCACCGCACCATCGTTCGCCTCGGCGGCAGTCAGCTCGAGCCGAAGGAAGCGGCCGCGCTCGCCCGTTACGTCGAGCAGTACCTGCCGCCCGTCGACAGCCCCCATCGCGACGCCGTCGCGAGCAACGCGGCGGTCATCGCGCGGGGACGGGAGCTCTTCCACAGCGCGGAGGTCGGTTGCTCGTCGTGCCACGACTCGGGCCGCGGCTTTCTCGATGGGGTGAGGCATGAGATCGGGACGACCTCCACGCGCGAGGTCGAGCTCTGGAAGAACGTCAACGGCGCCAAGGTCGCGCCGGGTGGTCCGCCTCAGGCGGTGGTGCCGCCGCAGCAGCAGGTGGTAAAGCCCGGTGACATCCGCTTTCAGAACGTGGACATCGACATCGTGCCCCCCGCCACAGAGCGCCCCGCCGAAGCGCCCGTCGCTTACAACACCCCAGGCCTGCGCCACTTGTGGGCCTCGGCGCCGTACCTCCACGACGGCTCGGTCGCGACGCTCGAAGCGCTGCTCACGACCGGCAACCCCGGCGACCGGATGGGGAAGACCTCGCACCTCGGGCCGGCGGATGTGGCGGCGCTCGCGGCCTACTTGCGGACTCTGTAGTCACTGGGCGCGGCTCACCCCGGAGGACCCGGCGGCGACGTCTCCTGGACGCACTCGCTGTCCACGCAGGTCGTGCCGTTGCTGCAGTCCTCCTCTACGACACACTCGGGCACGTACGTCACGGCATGGCAATTGGCCGCGTAAGCGTACTGGGGGAAACCATCGACCACCTGTCTGCGCCGTTCACGGACGAGTGACGGCTCGGGCGCACA
This sequence comes from Myxococcales bacterium, assembly GCA_018780435.1. Classification (GTDB taxonomy): domain Bacteria; phylum Myxococcota_A; class UBA9042; genus SXOO01. Next base: position 5,852 of record JADMJS010000274.1, on the reverse strand, counting down.
GGTGGATGCGGCGGCGACGAAGTCGAGGTAGCTGAGTCCATTCAAGTTCGTGGGGCGTGGGTAGCTGCCGCAATGGTTGGCATCGCGCACGTCCAGCGCCGTTCCGGCGGTGAAGGGAAGCTCGCTCACGACGGCGTACCCACGCCCGGCGACACGCATCACCGGCAGGCCCACCCAGGTCCCGCTGTGATAGGCGGTCTCTCCTTTGGCGCTGTCCCACGACAGCGAGCCGCCCTCGTTCTGAAAGGGGTGCGGGGTCATCTGCTCGACCTGGCTACTGCCGATGAGGACCGTCGTGCGCCCCAGTGGGACATCGCCGACGTAAACGTGGGTCACGTCGACCTGGAGCTCAAGGGCCCTCGATACGGAGCCTGCACAGGGCGCATCGTCGATGGGATCCGGCGTTGCGAGGGACGCATGTGGTCGGTCCACGAGCCTCACGGAGCGGATGACGCCGCCAATGACGGCGTCGAAGCCGCCGAACCACTCGCAGAGATCCTTTGGGGTGGGATCCGTGCTTTGTTCAGTGCAGAGTCCGTCGCCCACCGCGACGCGCGTCAATGCCGCTTTCGGATAACCCGGGCCGTCGGGCTCGATGACCGGCGGGAGGTCAACGCATGCCGCGGCGAGAGAAACGACGAAAATACGTTGAATGGTCATGAGTAACCATGTTGCCTCGCCCAAAGCTGAAAGACCAGCAGCGCCCATAAGGTCTTTCGGTGATCGCGGTAGCCCGCGTCGTGTTCGGCGATGAACTTCTCGATGACCTCGGCCTTGAAGATGGCCTGAGACCGGATGGCGACGGCGTCGAAGACGTCTCTCATGACCGGCTTCAGCGGGCCCTTCAGCCAGCGGGTGAGCGGGACGCCGAAGCCCTTCTTTGGGCGCTCCAGGATCTCGCGTGGGACCTTGCCGGCGAGCGCGCGCCTTAGCACCGCCTTGGTGATGGGCTTCAGCGGGCTGCCGCCGAGTTTGTCTCCGGCGGCGATGCGGGCAGCGACGCTCAAGACGCCGCGCGCGAGCAGCGGCGCTCGGCTCTCGAGGCCGTAGCGCATCGAGGCGCGGTCGACCTTCTGGAGGACGCCGTCCGCGAGGTAGAGCCGGGTGTAGAGGTGACCGAGGCGGTCGAGGTCCGACTGGCCTTCGGTGCCTCGAAGGGCGCTGTCGACGTCGTCGAAGAGGGGCGCCGTCTCGGACGCCGCGTAGAACGCCGGTTCGAAGAGCTGGCGGTGGTCCCGGGGGGAGGTGCCGCCGATCCAGACGACGTGACGCTCGAAGCGGCCGTAGTCCATCCCGTCCAGAAATCGGCGCAGTTGGTAGTCGACGGACCAATTCTTCTCGGAGGCCGGGAGGAGGTTCACGAGCGGGGCGAGGAGGCCGCGGCGCAGCGGGTCCGGGACTTTCTCCGCGGCTTTGGCGACCGCGTGGGCGGCGAAGGTCGGGTAGCCGAGGAGCAGCTCGTCGCCGCCGTCACCCGAGAGCGCGACCGTCACGTGCTGGCGCGTGAACTCGGAGAGCAGGAGCGTCGGCAAGATGCTGGCGTCGGCGTGTGGCTCGTCGAGGACCGCGCCGAGGGTCGGGACGAGCGCGAGCGCCCGACCCTCGTCGAGCCTCACGGCGTGGTGGCGGGTGCCGAGGTGGCGCGCGACCGCGTCCGCGTGGGTCGACTCGTCGAAGGAGGGGTCGTCGAAGCCGACCGTGAAGGTGTCGAGGGAGGAGGCGGCGCGCCTCTCAGCCGCAGCGGCCACGACGGCGGTGCTGTCGAGCCCACCCGACAGAAAGAAGCCGAGGGGGACGTCCGAGACGAGCCGGGACTCGACCGCGTCACTGATCGCTCGCCAGAGAGCGGCTGGGGCCTCGTCGCTGCGGAGGGCAGGGACTGCCGGCTCCGGGTGGGCCCACCGCCTTACTGAGACGTTGCCGTCGTGCCACTCGAGGACCGAGCCGGGTTCGAGCTTTCGCACGTGGCTCAGCACGGTGCGGGGCGAGGGGACGAAGTCGTGAAGGAGGAAGCGGCGCAAGGCGGCCGGGTCGAGCGCCCGCGGGAGGTCCGGGTGGGCGAGGAGCGCCGTCAGCTCGGAGCCGAAGAGCAGCCGGCGGCCGAGGACCGCGTAGTAGAGCGGCTTCTCGCCGGCGCGATCGCGGGCGAGCCAAGCGCGCTTCGAGGTGGTGTCGACGAGCGCGAAGGCGAACATGCCGTCGGCGCGTTCGAGGAGCCCACTGACGCCGTGACGGGCGACGACGGCGAGGAGGACTTCGGTGTCGGTGCCGGTGACGAGTGGTGAGAGGCCGTCGTCCGCGGGCAAGGCGTCGCGGAGGGCGCGGTAGTTGTAGAGCTCGCCGTTGAAGACGACCCGCAGCGGGCCGTAGGCGAGGGGCTGGCGGCCTCGTGGGCTCGGGTCGATGATCGCGAGACGCCGGTGGCCGAGGGAGAACTCGCCAAACGAGGCCGTGCCCGTGTCGTCGGGGCCGCGGTGCGCGACGGCGGCCGTCATCTTGGCGAGGATCTCGGGATCGGGAGGGGCGCCGAACCAGCCGGCGATGCCGCACATCGGTCAGCCCGGCCAGCGCGACGGGGATGGCGCGGGTGCCTCGTCTGGGCCGTCGAGGCCGATCCGCTCGCGGACGTGGTAGGGCGGCTTCTTCTGCGCTTCGTAGTAGACGCGGGTCATGAGCTCCGAGAGGAGGCCCATGCCGAGGACCTGAACGCCCATGATCGTGCAGAAGATGGCGGCGAGGAAGAAGGGGTCGGTGTAGAGCGGGTAGCCGTAGAGCAGCTTCTTCAGGAAGGTCCACGTGCCCGAGAGCATGCCGAGGGCCAGCATCACGAACGCGACGCGGCCGAAGAAGTAGAGCGGCTTGGTCGAGTAGCCGACCAGGAAACGCACAGTCAGGATGTCCAGGATGACGCGGAAGGTCTTGGCGAGCGTGTACTTGCTCGTGCCCCAGCGCCGCGGGTGGTGTTGCACTTCGAGCTCGCCGACCCGGCCGCCGGCCCAGTGGGCGAAGGCGGGCAAGAAGCGGTGCATCTCCCCGTAAAGACGGATGTCCTTGGCGATCTCAGCCCGGTACGCCGTGAGCGTGCAGCCGTAGTCGTGGAGGGGCACGCCGGTCACGCGGGAGATGAGGCGGTTCGCGATGCGCGAGGGCAGGGTCTTGGTCCAGTAGGCGTCTTGGCGCTTCTTTCGCCAGCCCTTGACGACGTCGATGCCGCGCGTCTCCATCGACTCGATGAGGCGGCCGATGTCGCCCGGATCGTTTTGGAGATCGGCGTCGATGGGCACGAGGATGCGGCCGCTGGCGTGGTCGAAGCCCGCAGCCATCGCCGCTGATTGCCCGAAGTTGCGCCTGAAGAGGACGACTTTGATGCGCGGGTCGGTCGCGGCGAGCGCCCGGAGCAGCTCGGGGCTCCGGTCCTTCGAGCCATCGTCGCAGAAGATGACCTCCCAGGGGCGCCCAAAGCGGTCGAGCGCGGCCTTCAGGGCCTCCCAGAGAGGAGGCAGGCTCTCCTCTTCGTTGTAGACGGGCACGATGACCGAGACGTCGGGGCGCGACGACGCGGGGGCCGTGAGAGTGGACGAGGAGGGCGCCGCAGGGTCCATGGTCTCCTTGGGTACCACACCCCGTGACTTCGGGCTCGATCGTAAATAAGTAGTTCGGTTTGCCGCGCGCCGCATCCCCGCCCGGCTCGTTCCAAGTCCTCGAAATACGGGGAGTATGTCTTCGGACTTGGAAGGGGCCGGGCGGGGCGCGGCGCGGTCAACCCTCCCACTTATTTTCGACCGAGCCCTTCTCACACGCGCGCGGCGTCCGTCGAGTTTGGACCGGGCTACTTCACCAGCACCGAGGAGCGGGCGACGAAGAAGGCCATGGCTTCGTGAACGCGCGCGGCGGCGAAGGGGATCTGGGCCGTGCGCCTTACGACGAGCCGCACCGTGGCTTCGCCTCGGGCGAAGGGCGCCAACGCTTCGATGCCCGCACGGGGCAGGCCGGCCGAGCCGATGTCCGGGCAGGCGCAACGGAAGGCGACGACGCGGTCGAACTCAAGGGCCTCAAGCGACACCGTGAGGCGGGTCGGGGCGGCGCCTTCGGGCGCAACCGGCGTCTCCCAGCGGACGTCGAGCTCTTCCTCCCAGTCGATGGTCGCGTAGGCCGCGGTGACGGGCTGCCCGCCCACTTCCGTTAGCGTTGGGGTCGGCGGCACGGTGGCTTCGAGGCGGAAGCTGCCGGCGTGTTGGGAGCCCCAGCCGTCGATGGAGATCGGCCGCTCGGCCGCCGAGAGGGGCAGGGTGGCTTCGTAGGTGACGCCCGACACCGTGGTCCAGAGCTCTGGGAGCGCGCGCCGCTCGAAGCGTGCTTGACGGATGTCCTGCGAGCCGAGGGCGCGGAGCTCGCCCGCTTCGAGGAAGTCCACGAAGTCTTCGATGCCGCCGTCGGCGCTCCGTGTGGTCCTGCCGCCGGCCGTCCCGATGGCGCTGGCGTTCGACTGAACGACTTGGCAGTGGCCAATGGGGAGCTCGAGGAGCTGCCAGTCCGGCACGTCCTCGAGGCTGGCGAAGTCCACCACGTCGGCGGCGGAGAACCCGCGGTAGCGCGCGAAGGCGGCGTTCAGTTGGAGCTGCGGCGCGATGCCGGGCGCGTGGCTCTCGGCGCGGACGACGGTGACCACGCCGATGGTGCTCGCGACGTTCGAACGGTCGCCTTCCGGCACGTCGCTCTCGTCGAAGCACGCGGTGGCCAGCAGAAGGGCGACGAGCCGAAGGAGTGACGAGGTACGTCGCCGCGGGCGGTCGCGGCCGGCCGATCGGCGTCGTCGCAGCTTCGGATCACTTGTGTTCATCGTGCTCCTGGTCCACCTCGTTCTATCGCTCGGACTGGAGCCCGTCCACCCGGACGGCGCGGGTGGCTGCCACCTCGACGCCGAGGAAGTGACAGTGGGGGCGCGAGCGATAGACTCCGCCGTCGGCGCCGAAAGCGCCTTGGAGCCCACTTGAGCGACCCCGCTTCTCCCCGTCCTTCTTGGTTTGCCATCGTGTTCCTGGCCCTGCTCGCGCCGCTCCTCGGCACGGTCGCGGGCGGCGGCGCGGCGCTCCTCACGCGGGGCATCTACCCGATCTTCCTCGTCCCCATCAGCGCCGGCCTTCTCGTCGGGGCCGGCCTCGCCATCCCCATCGCGATGAGCGGCGTCCGCTCGCGCGCGCTCGCCGTGGGACTCGCCGCCATCGCGTGGGCGAGCCTCATCGTGTCCTTCCACTACACGGAGTACCGCACGTCCTTCCAAGACGCGGTCGCCTTCTCGGGCGCCGTCGACTCGGGCGCCGACTTCGGCCCCGATCCGGCGCTCACGGAGACCGTGCTGACGAACATCACCGGCCGCGGCGACTTCTTGGGCTTCCTCGAGCTGCGGGTCACCTCCGGGGCGCGCCTTCGCGTGCTGCCCGGGCTCGGCAATTCGCCGGTGCTCGCGGGGATCCTCTGGGCGCTCGACGCGCTGCTCGGGCTCGCTGCCATCCTGTTCTTGGTGTTTCGGGTCCAGGGGCGGCTGGGGACGCCGGTGACGACAGCCGTGGCGGAAGCGCCGGGGAAAGTCATCTTCTAGTCGCGACGATCGGCGCTCTCAGGTCCGGTCAAGCTCCGACGCGGCTCCCTTCCGCAGACTCTCGTGTTGCAGCCACGGCCCTTTCCGGTATCTTGCGCGCGCCGCGGCGGCGGGTGTCCTCAGGGCGCTGCCACAGGCCTGTGATGGGCATCTCGGGACCCCCGCGTTTCGGCGCGGGACTGGGCAGACCATCGCTGACAACCTTCTAGCCTACGCCAGGCCCGGAGCGCGAAAGCGACACGATGAAGATCCA
>JADMJS010000329.1 GCA_018780435.1 Myxococcales bacterium | reverse complement strand
CAGGCTCCGCGGCGGACAGGCTCCGCGGCGGACAGGCTCCGCGGCGGACAGGCTCAAGTCGACAACAACGCCATCATCCACGGCCTGAGCCGGGATGCAAGCACCGAGCGTCGAATTTGAGAAGATTCTTCGTCGTTCATGGGCGAAACCGAGCCAGATGCGACTCAGTACACCGAATAGCTGCTTCTGTGGTTCGGGCGGACGACTCTGATTAACCAAGAATCGTCCTTTCGATGAGATTCAATCGAAGTACCCGTCAGGCCATGATGACGTTCATGAGGGCGCAGATCGTCTCGTCATAACCCCTCGACGCCGCATGGACGAAGCCGAGTCGAAGCCGTCCTCCGCTTTGGAGCGGCTTGCCTCTGTGAGCCTGGACTGCCAGGACGTGATACTCGTCAGCGAGGAACCTCACCTTGGAGCAGCCCCGATGACGACCGACCCCGAAACCCTGTTCTGGTCCCTGGCCGCGGAGCTGCAAAGGGACGACCCACGCCTTCAGGAGGGCACGATCATGTCCGGCCGCTGCCTTCGTGTCGGCCCCGAGTTTCTGGCGCTCGTCGACTACAAGGGCTCGGGGCTCGTTGTGAAGCTGCCCAAGCGCCGCGTCGCCGAGCTCATCGAAACCGGCGAGGGCAGGGCCTTTGGTCCGGCCGGCAAGGTCTTTCGGGAGTGGGTCGCGATCCCCGTCCCGGACCGTGAGCGATGGCGCGCACTCCTCCTCGAAGGGATCACGTTTGTCGGTGCGGCCGTATCGGGCGCATGAACCGCGGGGCGGGCGCGACGGCGAGAGTGCCTCGGGCGGGCGCTCCGCCGAGATCCCCAGTGTAACCGTGGTGACGTGGGCCGGCTTGGCGAAGGTCGGGGGCCCGTCACTCCACCGGACCCGGCCACTCGGTCATGTGGGGAGGGAGCAGGAGAGCGGCATCGAGCGGTTCCGGCCACATGGCGCAGCTCTTGAAGTTCGTCAACATCCTGCAGCGAGTTCGGGTGCGACTCCCAGTCCAGCAGTGTGGCTGGAACATACACGTCGGTCCATCGGTGATCGCGATGCAGATCCCATCGGCAGGGTCGAAGACGCATCGGCCCGTGGGCCCGAGGAAGTCCTTGGCGCAGAACGCCGCGCCGTTGCAGTCAGCGTCCGAGAGGACATGACAGCCATCGCCATTCGACATCGGGTCGACGTGACACGCCCCGTGCGTGAGACACCCCAAGCTGCCGAGGCAGCTCGACTTGGTCGCGACGCAGCGTCCCACCCGCCAATCCCAGTGGCAGAGCCCGTCGAACATACACTCGTGTGACTCGTAGCAGGCCTTCGTCTCCCGTGCGTGGTTCGTGTAGACGTCCCGTATCATCCGTTTCTGCAGCGCGTCGCGGCGGAGTTGGATTGCGTCCAACGCCGGCGGGTCCTCCAGCGTCAGCTGTAATGCGAAGAGGCTCAATGACAGCACGACGCCGGTCATGAACGACCGCCACGATGGGTCGCGGCCAACCGAGGCGCGTGTTCTGTCGACTGAACGTGGATGGGTTTCATGGTCATCCTCCCCCACACCGCGTCTACACGCCCAAACGAAACGAACTCCGTCGATTCGTACCACACGTGAGGCCCAGGCGCAGTTGCCCGGCACAAAAGGGCGCATGAGCCGCATGGTCAGAGTAGCCCGACCGCGGTAAAAGCGGAACGCGGGCGCTCGATGGCCCCCGCGCTCGCCGTCCGTTTGCAGTCTGGAGCCCCCCATGGTGCCCTTCTTCGATGTCTCTCGCGCGCAAGCGCCGATCCTCGACGACCTCCGCGCCGCGTTCGAGCGCGTGCTGCTCGGGGGCGCGCACATCCTCGGGCCCGACGTGGCGGCCTTCGAGAAGGAGTGGGCGGCGTACGTCGGCGTCGAGCACGCCGTCGGGGTCTCGTCGGGGTCCGATTCACTCCTGGCGGCGCTCATGGCGCTCGGCGTCGGGCCCGGCGATGAGGTGCTCGTCCCGGCCTTTACCTTCTTCTCCACCGCGGGTTCGGTCTATCGCACGGGCGCGAAGCCGGTCTTCGTCGACATCGACCCCGACACGCTGCTCATGGACGTGCCGGCCGCGCTCCGGCAGCGCACCGCCGCGACGCGCGCCATCATCCCCGTCCACCTCTTCGGGCAGATGGTCGACGTCGACCCGCTCCTCGAGGCGGGTCTCACGGTCGTCGAAGACGCTGCGCAGGCCCACGGCTCGGTCGACGGCAAGGGCCGCAAGGCGGGCTCGGCGGGCCACGTCGGCTGCTTCTCGTTCTTCCCGACCAAGCCGCTCGGCACCGTCGGCGACGCCGGCGCCGTCACGACACGAGACGCGGCGCTCGCCCAGCGCACGCGGCTCGTGCGCCAGCACGGCTCACACCCGAAGTTCCATCACGAGATCATGGGCGGAAACTTCCGCATCGACACGCTCCACGCGGCGCTCCTCCGCGCCAAGCTGCCGCACCTCGACGCCGGTGGCGACGCGCGTCGGGCGGTCGCAGCGCAATACCGCGAGGAGCTCGCGCCGTGCCTCGAACGCGGCGACGTACGGCTGCCGGCGCTCGCGGCTGGCCGCCACGTCTACCACCAGCACGTCATCCGTGCCGAACGCCGTGACGCGCTGCTCGCCGCCCTCGGCAAGCAGGGCATCGGCGCCGCGGTCTACTACCCCGAGCCGCTCCACGTTCAGCCGTGTTTTCGGGAGCTTGGCTGCGGCCCCGGCGACTGCCCGAACGCCGAGGCGGCGTGTCTCGACAGCCTCGCGTTGCCCTGTTTCCCGGGGCTCACGTCGGCCGAAGTGTCCGAAGTCACCGGGGCCATTCGGGCTTTTTACGGCGCCTGACTTTCTTCAGCTCAGGGCCGCGTTGTCGATGAGCCGCGTCCGGCCGAAGCGGACGGCCACGAGCGCGCGCGCGGGCAAGGACGTCGCCGGGTCCAGCGTGTCCGGGTCGACCACGGCCGCGTAGTCGACCTGGCCGCCTGACGCCTCACAGACCGCCCGCATCGCCGCTTCGAGCTGGCGCGGGTCGCGCACGCCCGCGTCGGCGGCGGCTTGCGCGCCCGCCAGCGCCTTCGAGAGCGCGAGCGCCCGCCGCCGCTCGTCGGGCGACAAGTAGGCGTTTCGACTCGACATCGCGAGGCCGTCGGTCTCGCGGGCGATAGGCGCGCCCACGATCTCGACGGGCAGGTGGAGGTCCCGCACGAGGCGCCGGATGACCTGAAGCTGCTGGAAGTCCTTCTCGCCGAAGACGGCCAGGTCGGGCTGGACGATGTTCATGAGCCCCGTCACGACGGTCGCGACGCCGCCGAAGTGATGGGGCCGATCGAGGCCGCAGAGGTGCTTCGGGAGCGCGTCGAGGCTCACGCGCGTCTCGGCCCCGCGTGGGTAGATGGTCTCGACGTCGGGGAAGAACACGACGTCCGCGCGCACGGAGCGGAGCTTGTCCGCATCGCCGTCGAGGTCCCGCGGGTAGGCCGCGAAGTCCTCGTTCGGACCGAACTGCGTCGGGTTGACGAACACGGACACCACGACGAAGGCGGCCCCCTGATCACGGGCCAGCGTGACGAGGCTCAGGTGCCCATCGTGGAGCGCACCCATGGTGGGGACGAAGCCGACGCGATGGCCAGCGGCGCGGGCGGCGCGGACGGCCGCTCGCACCTCGGCGACAGTACGGACGATCTGCATTGGGGCTCCGGAACGTTCTCAGTAGCTGTGTGCGGCGTCGGGGTAGGAGCCGCCGCGCACCTCGGCGGCGAAGCGCTCCACGGCGCCCATGACGTCGAGGCCCACATCCGCGTAACGCTTGACGAACTTCGGCCGGAAGTCCGGGTCGAGGCCGAGGAGGTCGTAGCCGACGAGCACCTGCCCATCGCATTCCGGACCGGCCCCGATGCCGATGGTCGGGATGCCGACCTCCTTCGTCACCCGGGCGCCGACGTGCGCCGGCACGGTCTCGAGCACGATGGCGTAGGCGCCGGCGGCTTCGAGCGCTTTGGCGTCGCGGACGAGCCGGTCGGCGGCTTCGGGCGTCTTGCCCTGGACCTTGTAGCCGCCGAGCTG
>JADMJS010000262.1 GCA_018780435.1 Myxococcales bacterium | reverse complement strand
GCGGGACGAGCTGGTCCAAGATCGAGACCTTCCGCACCGACTCGTGGGTGCAGCAACTGACCGGACTCCGTCTTGCCGACTGGGGCGTGCCGTCGGCCGACTCGCTCGTGGCGGCCACTCAGGAGCTGCGCGGGACGAACGCGCCGGCCGGCACGCCCAAGACCATCATCGCGTCGGGCGGTATACGCACGGGCCTCGAGGTGGCCAAGGCCGTCGCGCTCGGCGCCGACCTCGTCGCCTCCGCTCTCCCCTTCCTGAAAGCGGCGTCGGAGGGCGGCTTCGACGCCGTCGTCCTCACGATCCGTCAATTCATCGACGAACTGCGCACCATCTGCTTCGTGACCGGCTCGAAGAACCTTTCTGAGCTGCGTCACGCGCTCGTTTCGCGTAAGGAGACCCTATGATCATCCCGACCAACTCGCGCCTCCCCGGCTTCTACAAGCACTCGGTGGACGAGCGCCTCGCCCTCGTGCAAGGCATCGCCGAGCTGACAGAAGACGACCTGCTCAGCCTTCGGCAGGCGGCCGGCTTCGACTGTGACTCGGCGGACCGCATGGTCGAGAACGCGATCGGCGTCTTCCCGCTGCCGCTCGGGATTGCAGCCAACTTCCGTATCAATGGTGAGGACATCCTCCTCCCGATGGCGGTCGAAGAGCCGAGCGTGCTGGCGGCGGCGTCGAACGCGGCGAACCTCCTGCGGGACGGCGATGGCATTCTCACGACGTCGACCGAACCGATCATGATCGGTCAGATCCAGGTCCTCGACTTCGGCGACCTCACTGAGACCCGCCGACGCCTTGAAGCGCGCGCGGAGGCGCTCGTCGCCAAAGCCAACTCGGTCAATACGCGCCTGACCGACCGGGGCGGCGGCGCCCGCGCGCTCATCGTGCGCGAGTTCCCCGAGACCGCCGTCGGACCCATGATCGTCCTTCACCTTGAGGTGAATGTCTGCGACGCCATGGGCGCCAACATCATCAACACGATGGTGGAGGCGATCGCGCCGGACGTCGAAGCGATCACCGAAGGGCGCGTACGGCTGCGCATCCTGTCGAACCTCGCCGACAAGCGCCTCGTCCGGGCCCAAGGCCGCGTCCCCGTCGCCCGCCTCGCACGCGGCGACTGGTCGGGCGAGGAGGTCGCGCGCGGCATCGTCGAAGCCTCGGTCATGGCCGACGTCGACCCCTACCGCGCCGCCACGCACAACAAGGGCGCCATGAACGGCGTCGACGCCTTCCTCGTCGCCGCGGGACAAGACTGGCGCGCCGTCGAAGCCGGCTGTCATGCCTACGCGGCCCGTGATGGCCGCTATCGCAGCCTCTCGCGCTGGGGCATCGACGGTGACACGCTGGTCGGTACCATCGAGATCCCGATGCAGGTCGGTGTCGTCGGCGGCATCACGAAGACCCACTCGGTCGTGAAAGTCGTCCACAAGATCCTCGGCTACCCGAGCGCCGCCCGCCTCGGGGAGATCGCGGCCGCGTCGGGCCTCGCCCAGAACCTCGCCGCGATCATGGCGCTCGCCACCGACGGCATCCAGCGTGGCCACATGGGCATGCACGCCCGCAACATCGCGTCCGAGGCCGGCGCCCGGCCGGAGGAGGTCGCCGCCGTCGTCGCCGAGCTGAAGAAGGTTCGCGACTACTCGTCGGTCGCTGCGGCGTCCGCCCTCCTCAAGGTGCGAGGTGCCGCGTGAGCGCGCTCCCAACCCGCATCAGCGACGGCCTCGAACGTTGGACCCAGCCGGTCCTCGACGCTATTCAGGTGATCTCCGCGCGTGAGCCCAAGGAGACCGGCTCGCTCGAAGCGATGCTCTGGTACCAGATCGACTCCGGCGGCAAGCGCCTGCGCCCGCTCATCGCCATCCTGGGCGCCGAAGCGCTGGGCGGCGACCCGTCGCTCGCCGTGAACGCGGCGGCCGGCATCGAGCTTCTGCACAACGCGACGCTCATCCACGACGACTTTCAGGACGGCGACACCGTCCGCCGGGGCGCCCCGACGGTCTGGAAAGCCTTCGGCTGGGAGCAGAGCATCAACGCAGGCGACGGCCTCTACTTCGTCGGTATGGAGCTCATCGCTCGCAGCGCGCTCCCGGGCGACCGCGTAGCGCGCCTCTGTGAACGCGCCGCGAACCGGCTCGCGCAGGTCGTGCGCGGCCAGGTCGACGAGTTCCGCTTGAAGGAGCGTTTCCTCGCGGGCAGCGGCGCGGTCGGCGTCAGCCAGCGCCCCATCACCGAGAGCGAGTACCTCCATGTCATCCGCGGCAAAACCGCTGGCCTCTTCTCGCTGCCCCTTGAGACCGCCGCGCTCGTCGCGGGCGTGAGCGACGCCGAACGCGGCCTCCTCGCGATGGCCGGAGAGACCCTCGGGCTCCTCTTCCAGATCCAGGACGACCTCCTCGACCTCATCGGCCAGAAGGGCCGGGACAAGGTCGGCACCGACATCGCCGAAGGTAAGCCCTCGCTCCCCGTGGTCCGCGCGCTCGAGACGGCGCGTCCGGCCGACGCCGCGCGACTCCTCGAGATCGTCCGGAAGCCGCGCGTGGACACGACCGACGCCGAGATCAGCGAAGCCATCGGGATCCTCGAGAGCTGCGGCGCCATCGCCTACGGCTTCGAGCGTGTCGCGAGCCTGGCCGCGGAGGTGCGCTCGGCCAAGACCGCCGCCGCCCCGCTGCTCGACGACCTCATCACGGCCATCCTCGCGCCCATCGCGCATCGCCTCCCCGGCTGATCGGCCGTCCCCTCGCGAATGATCGCGCCGACCTGCCGGCGCTCGCGTGGAGTGCTACACTCCCGCGGCTCATTTTCTCCCTCGTGAGGGCCCCATGTTCGATGTCCTGAGGCGCGCCGTCGCGTCGCGCGCGGCGCTCGGTCTCGCGCTACTTCTCTTCCTTGCGTCGTGCGCCGCCAGCCGGCGCTTCGTGGTCTTCCACACCTCCGATGTCCACGGCGGCATCGAAGCCCGCGCCGCCAAGTGGCACGCGGACAACCCGAGCCGGCTCATCGGCGGCCAGGCGGCGTTAGGCGCGCTCATGGCGAAGGAAGCCGGCCCGAAGCTGCTCGTCGACTCGGGCGACATCTACCAGGGCACCCCCATCGGCAACCTGACCCGTGGGGCCGCTGTCGTGGCGGGCATGAACGCGCTGGGCTACGACGCCATGGCGGTCGGCAACCACGAGTACGACTATGGCGAGGAGAACGTCGCGTCGCTCGCGAAGATCGCGCAGTTCCCTTTCCTCGGCGCGAACATCCGAAAGCGTGCGGACGGTGAGCCCCCCGACTACGTGGACCGCTCCGTCATCGTCGAGGTCGGCGGCGTGAAGGTCGGGCTCATCGGCATTGCGACCCGCCACACGGCGACGTCGACGTTGCCAAAGAACGTGGAAGCCCTGAACTTCGAAGAGGAAGTCGCGACGGCCAAGCGCGAAGCCGAGCTGCTCCGCGAGAAGGGCGCCGAGGTCATCATCGCGCTCTCCCACTGCGGGCTCGCGCCTAGTGTCGCCCGAAAGCGCGTCGCGGCGAGGGACCTCGTCCTGAACGCGGCCGACGAAGCCTACGGCGGCGATCTCGCCATCGCCCGTGGCGCGGACGTCGATTTGGTGCTCGGCGGCCACCTCCACACCGGCCTCGCGGGCACCTTCCGTGACCCCGTGAGCGGCAAGGTCATCGTGCAGAGCTACGAGAGCCTCGAAGCCGTGAGCCGCATCACGATCGCGGTCGACGAGGACGGGGACGTGGACGCGAGCAGCGAGCTCATCGACCTGTGGGTGGACCAGCATGGCCAGGATCCGGCCGTGAAGAGCATCGTGGACTCGTTCGGGACCTCCATCAACGCGGAGCTCGACCGGGTCATCGGCACCCTCGCGGAGGATCTGCGTCGCGCGGACGGCGGCCTCGACTCGGCCCTCGGCAACTTCTTCGCCGACGCCCTCCGGGAGGCCGGCAAGGCCGACGTCGGCATCCAAAATACGTTCGGGATCCGCGCCGATCTCTACACAGGGAACCTCACCCAGCGGGACATCTACCGGGTCATGCCCTTCGAGAACACGCTCACGGTGGTCGACATGCCGGGCGTC
>JADMJS010000072.1 GCA_018780435.1 Myxococcales bacterium | reverse complement strand
TCATCTGGGGCGAACACGGCAAGGGCTTCCGCAGCGAGTACAACCCGCTCTTCTTTGGGGAGACTCTCTACGGCGCCATCTGCGAGATCAAAGGCGTGTTCGACCCCGAGAACCGGCTCAACCCGGGCAAGCTCGCGGTCCCGCCGGGCAAGGGCGACCTGTTCACGATCGAAGCGGACAAACGAGGCAAGTTCGACCGACAGATCGGACCGGACACTCGCACAAAGTATTCAACATCCATTAATTGCAATGGAAACGGGCAGTGTTTCGACGTCGACGTCGACTCCGTCATGTGCCCGTCCTCCAAGGTGACCCGCGACCGCATCCACTCGCCGAAAGGCCGCGCCGGGGTGATGCGCGAGTGGTTGCGCCAGCTGGAAGTGGCCCGGCCTGGCCAAGCGCTCGCCCTCGCGGCGCCGTCGCCCGCCGGGTTCCTGACCCGAGCAGCGAACCACCGCAGCGGCGACTACGACTTCTCGCACGAGGTCTATCGGGCCATGGACGGCTGCCTCGCCTGCAAGGCCTGCGCGACGCAGTGCCCCATTCAGGTCGACGTTCCGGCGTTTCGATCCGAGTTCCTCGCCCGTTACCACGGTCGCTACCTGCGTCCCGTCTCCGACCACCTCATCGCTGGGCTCGAGAACGTCTTGCCTTGGATGGCCCGACTTCCCCGCCTCGTGAACCTGCTGTCGACCAACGCGCTCTCCCGCTGGGTCCTGAAGCGGTTCGGTCTCGTCGATATCCCGGCAGTCTCGACGACGTCGCTCGACGCGGCCCTGCGCAACCGAGGCGTCGCTCGGGTCGACGCAAACGCGCTGGCCGCGGGCGGCCGGGTCACGGGAGTGAGCGAGAACGGGCGCCCACTGGTCTTCCTACTCGACGCCTTCACGACCTACTACGAGCCCCACATCGTCCTCGCCGCCGTCGAGGTCGCGCAACGGCTCGGTCGCGACGTTCGTGTTCTGGGCTTCGAGCCCAGCGGAAAGGGCGCTCACGTGAAGGGGTTCCTGGGGCGCTTCTCGGCGCAGGCACAGCGATGGAAGGCCATCCTCGCTGGGCTCGACGGCGCCGACGTCGTGGGGCTCGATCCGGCGGTGGTGTTGGTCTTCCGAGACGAGCTCCCCCACGCTCTCGGCGAAGCGGCGCCGACGACCGTGTCGCTCCTTCAAGAGTGGCTCGAGGCCGCCGCTTTCCCGGCGCCAGTGGCCAAAGCCGACGGCGCCTACTCGCTCTTCGCGCACTGCACCGAGCGGACCGCCGCACCCAAGACCAACGCGCTCTGGAAGAAGATCTTCTCGAAGGCCGGCCTACGGCTCGACGTCGAGTCGGTCGGGTGCTGTGGGATGTGTGGCGCCTTCGGCCACGAAGCACGCCACGAGGCCGAGAGCCGCGGCATCTATGACCTCAGTTGGCGGCCGCATCTCGCCAAGGTCGCCGACCGCTCGGAGGCGCTCGCGACGGGCTACTCGTGTCGTAGTCAGGTGAAACGCTGCGAAGGACGGTCACTGAGGCATCCCATCGAGGTGCTGGCCGCTCACTTGCGCTCGGTCCCATGAGCCGTCTCAGGCTTCCACGACTCGGAAGGTCAGACTGATCCGCCCCTCGGGTTTCGAGTTGCGCGGCACCGCGTGTTGCCACTCGTCCTGAACCCGCTTCTCCATGAAGAGGAGCTCACCGGGCACCAGCGGGTAGTCGAGACGTTCATCCGGGGTCGCCGTTCGACGGAAGCGGAGCGTGCGCGGCGCGCCGAGAGAGACGATGGCGACACCGCTGTTCGGCGCAAGCCCCGCCGCCGAGTCGGCGTGAAAGCCCATTCGGGAGCGCCCGTCGGGGTACCAGTTCATCAGACAGTTGTTGGCGTCGAAGCCGATGACGGCGGCGATGCGCGAGCGGACCGCCTCGATGAGGGGTGGAAAGGGCGAGCGGGGATAGTCGAGGCCAGCGTAATTGTACGGCACGCCACAAGACGCGGTCTTACGGGCTTGGATGCGGTCGTCCCACGGGACGTTCACGACGCACCAGTCGTAGAGGCCTTGGTGGTTTGAGAGGAAGTTCGGGACGACGGTCACGCCGTCGATCGCGGCATGAGGAGGTGGCTGCGTCATGTGGCGATGTTGAACCCGCCTCGCGCCGCTGTCACGAACGGTCCCGACGCCGGTTCCGGCCAAGATGTGACAGCACCTTTCGCTTGAACTACCGTCAGCCTCATGCGCACCGCCACCGTCGGCTCGTCTTTGCTCCTCGCGACCCTCGCCTTCCTGACCCTCGTCGGCTGCGCGTCGGCCGACGACCCGCGCGCGGCCGCGTCGTCCGAGTGGCTCAAGGCCGTGACAGCACGCGACGCCGCCGCGGCGTTCCTGTTGCTCGATCCCTCGGCGGTCGCTGAGGTCGAGACGCTGCGGGCGCTCGTGGACGAGACCCGCACCGTCATCGCCAAGTCGGTCCCGCCCGCGCAACGTTCGGCCGTCCTCGCCGCGTCGGGGCTCGACGGGATCCCAACGACGACGACGCAAGACCTCTTCGCCCACCTCTTCACGGCCGCTGCGAGCCCCGTGACCCTCTCCGGCATGCAGGACATCGCGCTCCGACCGCGCGCGCTGAACGGCGAGCAAGTGGTCACGCTCGGGGGCGACAAGATCGATCTCGTCGAAGTCGGGTCCGGCACCTGGAAGGTCAAGCTGGGCGGCGAAGACACCTCACGGCTGGCGCTCCTCATCTCGAACACACGCCAAAACCTCGAGCGCATCAAGTCCGCGACCGACAAGCTAGGGGCGCGCCGCTACGGCGCCTCCGCTGGTGGCACGACGCCGTCACCGGGAAAGTGACGCAACTGGGCGCTCCCCACCCTACCGTCTCCTTTTTCGCGTGGTATCGTGCGGAGCCTCGTCCTCAGGAGCCCCCATGGTCCGCACCGTCCTCGCGCTCGTCCTCCTCGCTCTCCCCGCTTCGTCTCTCGAGCTCACCGAACGCCAGGTGCGACTCGAACGAGAGCTGACGCCCCAGAGCGCTAGTAAGGTGGCCGAAGAGCTATTCAAGCTCGACGCCGCCGGCCAGGAGCCCATCCTGCTCTTCATCAACACACGCTCCGGCTACGCCCCGGCGGCGATGGTCGTCGTCGACGCGATCCGGTCCTTGAAGAGCAAGGTCCACGCCGTCATTCAACCCGAAGCCTTCGGCGTGGGCGCCATCGTGGCCGTTCACTGCGAGAAGCGCTTCGCGTTCCAGAGCGCGACGGTCGTCTTCGGCAAGCTGAGCTACGACTCCGAAAAGGTCATGAAGGACGAGCCGCCGCTGCCGGTCGCCGCCGCCGACGCCTACGTCGATCGGACCTGGGCGTCCGCTGGCAAGCGCATCGGCCTGTCGGGTGCCGATCTCGAGAAGAAGGCCGAGGCGGGCTGGGTGCTCACCGCCGACGAAGCCAAGGCCGCTGGCGTCGTCACGGACCTCGTCGACCGGGTCGACTGGGTCGAGCTCATCATCGAGACCGTCGAGGTCAAGAAGACGGCGACGCTCAAGAGCAAAGGGCCCGCCACGGATGTGAAGGACAGCGCGGTCCTCCCCGGGGGCGGGAAGTGAGCCTGCGCGCCGCTTACATCGCGGTCGCCCGCCGAACGCCCATCGCCCGGCACTATGGCGCCCTCTCCGGCATTCGGGCCGACGATCTCGCCGCTGTGCCCATCCGGGCCGTCATCGAAGCGTCCGGCATCGATCCGGCCGCGGTAGACGAGGTCCTCTTCGGTTGCGCCAACCAGGCCGGCGAAGACAACCGCAACGTCGCCCGCATGGCATGGCTCCTCGCCGGGTACCCGCAAAGCGTCTCGGCCGCGACGGTGAATCGCTTGTGTGGGTCGAGCCTCGAGTCCATCAACCAAGGCGCGCGTATGGTCGTCACGGGCGAGGCCGACTTGGTCGTCGCCGGCGGCGTCGAGCACATGACCCGTGCGCCGTGGGTCATGGGCAAGCCGGTCGACGGCAAGCCCCGCGGCAACCAGACCCTCTACGACTCGTCGCTCGGATGGCGTTTCCCGAACCCCCGCATGGAAGCGCTCTTCCCGCTCGAAGCGATGGGCGAGACCGC
>JADMJS010000333.1 GCA_018780435.1 Myxococcales bacterium | reverse complement strand
GGGGTGGTGCGCGAAATTCGGCTCCCGCCCGTTGACTTCCAACCATAGCAGGAGGTGAAGCAAGCGCGGGAGGTGACGTCTCCGGGAAGATCGCAGTGACAGTTGTGCGCATCAGCCGGCTCGACAACCATGCCTGCTTCCCGTGGCTGAATGTCACGGTGATTGGGCTCGCCGTGACCTCCGACTATGCTCTCGTCGTGGAGTCGGTGCGGCCGGACAAGTTGAAGACAGCCGTGCTGCTCATCGACATGAAGAGCAAACATACCGGTGGCGCGCGTGGGCAGATCGGAAACGGGTTCCTGCTGATAGACTGGCTCCTGGCGATGGCACGGCGGCGCAATGGCGCGAGGGGCGAAGTGAAGTTCCGCGGGATCGTATTCGCCGAGAAGATTCCAGGGCGAGGGGCGCGAGAAACCTGGTGCGCCAGTTCAGGAGTTCCTTAGGCGCGCTGGAGTAGCAACGAGACATCTACTATCCACCTCGATCGCACCAGTACCACCTCCCGGCCCTGGCGCAGCAAGACGCACCTTCACATGCAGGCCGTTCGGAGCTTGAGACGGGCTACTTCTCACACGCGCCGTATCTGGTCTTGCACCGGCCTTCCCGCTTACACGCATCCGACCTCCTGCAGCTCGCGTCTGAGGTGACACATTGCTCGGAGAGGGCGATGCACTCGCCATGACTCTTGCATCGGCTCGATTTCCGACATGCCGCGTCGGAGGAGGCAATACACTCTCCATTCTCGGCGACGCACCGGCCGAGCGCCTTGCACTCACCAGTCCTCGCGCAGTCCGCATCGGAGCCTGCCACACACAGTCCTCCCTCCGCGGTGCACTTGCCGTGAAAGCCGCAGTCGAGAGTGCGTTTGCAGTCAGCGTCCAGGCCGGCGACGCATCTGCCGCCCCTGGCTCTGCAGAGGCCCTCGTTCTTGCACTGATCCGTCGTCGAACAGGCCGCGTCGTTCGTTGCGCCCGACGTGCACTCGCCTGACGTCGCAGCACACAGGCCATGTTCCTTGCATCCTACTGACCTCAGGCAATCCGTGTCGGAAGCAGCGACACATGCACCATCCACGGCCGTGCATTTGCCACCCTCTTTGCATATGATGGAGTGCAAGCAATCAACATCGGAGCTTGCAACGCACGCGCCATCCTTTGCGAAGCACCCACCAGAGTACCCGCACGGACTATCAATGGCCGCTTCTCCATTCACCTGGCGGCAGTCTCGATCGCTTCGGGCCATGAAGACGCAGCGGCCGTTCTCGGCGGTACAGTCGCCAAACTTCCTACACGACCACGACGTGACGCAGTCGGCGTCGGAGTCTACGACACAGTCCCCATCCTTGGCCGTGCACCAGGGGAAGTAGCTGTTACAGGCAACCGAACCGCTGATCCCGCGCATCTGCAGACACTCGGCGTCGGAGTTTACCCCCATGACGCAGATGCCTTCCCTGGCGGTGCACCGGCCAATCACATCGCACGGAATGTAGCCCGAAGTCCCGTGAGGCTGGCGGCACTCCGCGTCCGTGATAGCTCCCACGTAGCAACGGCCGTACCTGGCCGTGCAGAAGCCTGATTCTTTGCACACGTCGGCTCGCATGCAGTCAGCGTCGGAGCCGGCCACACACTTGTCGTCCTGGGCGGTGCACCATCCGCTCACCTTGCAGACATCGGCTCTCAGGCAGTCCGCGTCGGACCCAGCTACGCACCGGCCGTCTCTGGGAGTGCACAAGCCGTCGTTGTTGCACATTGAGTAGCCCAGGCACTTGGTCGCCGGGACTGCTTGGCAGACGTTCCGGTCCGAGCATGTCAAACCGATGTTGCAGGCTTCCGGCCCAGTACACGCGTCGCCTTCATCGCCCAGAGTCTTAGGCGGGGCGCACCGGAAATGCGCCGAACAAGTGAGGCCGTTGACGCAGTCTTCGGGCTTGGCGCACCGTTGCCCCTCTGCTCCAAACGTCGCGGGTCGCTCGCAGACGAGGCGATGCGAACACGTCAAGCCAGTGGTACAGTCCCGCGACCTAGCACACGGTGCCCCATCGACGCCCGGCATCGTCGGAGCCTCGCAGACGAGACGAGGCGAACACGTCAAGCCTCGCGCGCAGTCCTCCGGTTTCGCGCAGGCCTCGCCAAGGTTGGCCCTATCGGCGTCACCCGTACTGGCAGGCTGGGGAGTCGGTAAGCCTGGGGCGTCCATCTGGCAGCCCGCGGCCAACTGCAGCACAAGGGCAATGGTCAAGATGGAGAGCCTCATACCGTAACCTTACCTTTGGCCGAGGAAACTCAGCTCGCCTTGCCCAAGGAGAGCCCGGAGGGCCAGGACCACGAAGGCTGTCGGAAAAGATCGGACCGGTGTTCCAACGCGCTCGTGAGACTCAGGGATAAATCTGACTCCGTGCCGCGAGATGCTGACGTCACCCGTGGCAGGAAGCAAGAGGAGACTTGCGTGGGCATAGTGGAGACGGTCGGTGCGCAGGGTTGCGTCGAACGTCTCTACGACGGCGACGGCGACGGCTTCGGCCTTTCGGGCGTCGTTCTCTGCACCTGCACGGCGTCTATCCCGTACACCACGGTAGAGGGCGGCGACTGTAACGACTCGAACTCGCAGGTGTTCCCGGGCGCGACCGAGGCCTGTAACGCCAAGGACGACGACTGCAACGGCATTCCGGACGAGCCGGGCTCGACCGGCTGCCTCGTCCGCTACGAAGACGTCGACAGCGACAGCTATGGCACGACCAGCGCATGCGTGTGCGCCGGCACGACCGGCTACGCCCTCCTCGCCGGCGACTGCGCCGACGACGACCCGTCTCGGAACCCCGGTGCGGACGAGGTCTGCGACGCCGAAGGCATCGACGAGAACTGCAACGGCGCGGCCGGCGAGCAGAACGCCAAGGGCTGCACGACGTGGTACTTCGACGGCGACGGCGACGCCTGGGGCATCGCGACCAGCAGCCGCTGCCTCTGCGCGGCCGAGGGCAAGTACGCCGCCGCGGTGTCCGGCGACTGCAACGACGGCAACGCGGCGATGGCACCGACCCTCGCCGAGACGTGCGACCTCCTCGACAACAACTGCAACGGCCAGGTCGACGAAGGCGTCATGTCCCCGTTCTACAAGGACAATGACGGCGACCTCTACGGCGGCACCTCCGTCAAGGAGGCCTGCACGGCGCCCATCGGCTACGCGCCCGACGCCGGCGACTGCAACGACTACAACCCCGGCATCCACCCCGGCGCTACCGAGGTCTGCGACGACCTCGACGGCGACTGCGACGGCCTCGTGGACGAGGGGCTCACGCTCCTCACCATCTACCGCGACAACGACGGCGACGGCTTCGCCTCGAGCGCGGCGGTCGCGACCCAGAAGTGCAACATCCCCGTCGGCTATACGACCGCCAAGGACGTGACCGCCGACGGCAAAAGCGACTGGGACTGCAACGACTCGAACGTCGTCGCCTACCCGAAGGCCGATGAGATCTGCGACGGCGCCGACAACGACTGCGACGGCATCGTCGACGTGCAGTGCCCCGACGCCTGCCCGGGCACCTGGCCTTACGACGTCTCCATCCCGCACCACACCCCGATCCGCCTCATCGACCTCGACGGCGACTCCATCGACGAGCTGCTCGTCATCGACTCGAGTGGCAAATTGACCCGCGTCTCCCCGAACGGCACCGGCACGGCCGTCTGCCCGTCGCTCACTTTCAGCGGCGCCGCCGACGCGCGAACCAGCTTCACCGTCAACCCGGCGCTCGGAAACTGGAAGGTCCACCTCGTCCAGGGCACCCGGATCTGGGACCTCGAAGCGTGCGTGGAAGTGAAGGCCGCCGCCGGCGATCTCACCGGCTTCGGCGTCGTCGGCGACTGGGACGGCGACCTCGCGCTCGACTACGCGGGCCACCTCCAGGTCAGCGCGTCGACGTGCTTCAAGCGCGCCGCCACCTGGACGACCAGCTGCGTCGCCTCGCCCTCGGGCAAACCGTGGGACGGCGCGATGGTCGTCTGGGAGCTCGACGGCGACGGCCGTGACGAGGTCATCGCCGTCCGCGGCCGCACCTTCCCCGGCACGACCTACTACGACGGCTACA
>JADMJS010000185.1 GCA_018780435.1 Myxococcales bacterium | reverse complement strand
ACGGCGAGGTTGTTGCCGGTCGCGAACGAGCTGGTGTTCGTCCCGTAGAAGTAGCCGATGACCTTGGGTGTCGCGGGGTTGAAGAGGTGGATGTAGTCCTTGACGGTCGCGAAGGGCCCGATCTGCCACTGGCTCGCCGTGCTGGACGCGACCTGGCCGTTCCCTTCGTTTTGGAGGCCACCGCCACTGCCACCGCCGCCGGCGTCGAGCAGCGCCTTCAGGGCGTCGATCGCCGCCTGCACGGTGGATGCGCCGAGCTGAGCCGTCGTGTCGTCGAACGCGATGTTCTCGGCCTCGAGCACGCCCGCCGCCAGCGACTCGAAGGTCACGCAGCCGGTGCAGGAAAGCCCGAGTGCCGTGGTGGCCTCGAGCGCCATGTTGGCGGCTCCTCCCGCCGTCGTCGAAGCGGCGTAGGTAGCCCCGAGCTGCGTCGAGTTGATACAGCCCGTGCAGTCGAGGCCGTTTGACACCGCTGCGGTAAGAGCCCGAAACGCAAAGGGGTTCGTCTCGAGTGGGGTGCGCGGGAGCTCGGGCTGACCGGAGAGCGTGACGCCGAGCCACAACGATCCGTTTTGCGAAAAGACCGACGGTGAGAGCGTCGTCGTCTTGCCGAGGCGCTCCTGAAAGAGCCCGCCTTCGACGAGAGTGCCGGTGTGCACCTCGGAGTAGACGGCCGTTCCGCCCGTCACTGCCTTGTAGAGCGAGAAGGTGACGTCGAAGGTGCCGCTCAGGAGGCTGCCTTGGCCGTCTTTCAGGATGCCTTCCACCAGGAGGTGACTGGCAGCGCTCGCGCCCGAAGCGGCGAGGAGAAGTCCGGCCGTGAGAACCCGTGTGAGAACGTGTCGCATCATCATCTCCTATTGCTCACTTCCACACGGGCAGCACCCAGGGGGCCCCGCCGAGGATCGCGGTGAAGCCGCTGCCCACCTTGCCGCCCGTCGCGGGCGTGCCACTCACGCGGAGGCGCACTACGTTCGACTTCATGACGCCGCCGAAGGACTGAAAGCGCACGTTGGGCGCTGGCGCGTTGTCGAGCATCACGCACTCTCCGCCCGCGCACAGCTTGCCGAGATCCGCGCAAGTGCCCGATCCGACGCACGTTCCGGACAGGCAGGCGTCGGTCGGCGTACATCCGTCGCCGTCATCACACGCCACGGTGTCGTTGCCCGCGACGGCGGTGCAGCCGACCACTTTCACGCAGGTGTCGACCGTACACGGCTCGCCGTCGTCGCACAGCTCCGAGTTCGGCACGTGGAGGCAACCTTCGGCGTCGTCACAGCGATCGTCCGTGCAGTCGATCCCGTCGTCGCAGTCCGGGCTCGAGCCGGGCTGGCAGCCCGAGGCGGGCGAACAGGTCTCGAGGCCGTTGCAGGGATCGCCGTCGGTGCAGACGACTGGCGTGCCAATGCAGGATTTGTCAACGCACTGGTCGAAGTTCGTACAGGCAGAGCCATCGTTGCAGCTCGTCGACGTCGCGACGTGGGTACACCCGACATCGGGATAACACACGTCGGCGGTGCAGGCGTTCAGGTCGTTACAGGGCGCTGCCGTCGGACCCGTACACTTGCCGGCGGTGCAGACGTCGCCCACCGTGCAGGCGTTGCCGTCGTTGCACACCGGCGTCCCGGAGACCGGGGTATATGTGCAGCCCGATGCGGCGGTGCAACTGTCCAGGGTGCAGGGGGTGCCGTCGTTGCAGACGGTCGGGACACCGACGCACGCGCCTGCGTTGCACGCGTCGGCCGTGGTGCACGCATTGCCGTCGCTACAGGCGCCACCCGAGGGGGCCACGGTGGTCCCGCAAAGGCCAGTGCTCAGGCTGCACTGACTCGTCACACAGGCGGGGTGGAGGCCGACCGGGATCTCGCAGATGACCACCGTCTTGGGATCCAGCACGCACTCGTAAGGCACGCTCGTCGTGTCGCAACGGAGAGTCCCGTTACAGAGGTTGCCGTCCTCCTGCGATGCGCAGTCCGCGTCGACCTGGCACTGACAAGCCCCTTCGGACGGCTCTTCTCCGACGCATTCCCCGTTCACGCACTGGTCGTTCTCCGTGCAGCTGTTGTTGTCGCTACAGGCGCCTCCGTCGGTCGGCCCATTGGTGCAGCCGGTCTTGGGGTCACAGCCGTCGTTCGTGCAGGGGTTGCCATCGCCGCATGAGCCGAACTCACCAATGCAGGAACCGCCGACGCAGACGTCGGCGCTAGTGCACGCGTTGCCGTCGTCACAGGTGCCGCCAAGAGGCGCCGTCTTGCAGCCGGAGGCCGAATCGCACTGGTCTTGCGTGCACGCATTACCGTCATCGCAAACGACCGCCGTACCGGGGAGGCAGACACCCCCTGCGCACGAATCACCGACCGAGCAGAACGAACCGTCCGAACAGGGGAGCAGGTTCGGCGTGTTCTTGCAGCCACTCAGTGGATCGCAGGAGTCGTCGGTACAGGGGTTCTGGTCGTTGCAGGCGAGGAAGTCGCCCTGGCACGTGCCGGAGTTGCAAGCGTCCTTTATTGTGCAGGGATTCAGGTCGTTGCAAGGCGCGTCGTTGAAGGTCGTGAGGCAACCCTGGACCGGGTCGCACACGTCGTCCGTGCAGGGTTTACCGTCGTCGCAGGACTTCTCGTCGGTAGCGCCGTCGCAGTCGTTGTCGAGGCCATCGCAGACCTCTTTGGCGAAGGGGTACACGTAGGGGGAGAGCGGTGCACAGTCCGTCGCGTCGAGGACCCCGTCGCCGTCGTCATCGTTGTCGCAGGCGTCACCTTGGATGTCGGTGTCGTGGTTGTCCTGAGCCGGGTTGGCGGCGGTCGGGCAGTTGTCGACTTCATCCGCGAGGCCGTCTTCGTCGTCGTCGGCGTCAATGCAGTCGGCACTGCCATCGGAGTCGATGTCCGGGTAGGTCTCGTCGACTGTCCCGTCACAGTCGTTGTCCTGGCCGTCGCAGATGTCCTTCGCGGCCGGCGTGCCTTGGCAGAGCTCCTGCCCGCCGAGGCAAACCACCTTGCCGAGGCACTGGCCGAACTCGCTCGGCACGGCGCACGTGGTCTGCGGGATGTCGTCGATGACCTCGTTGCAGTTCTCGTCTTTGCCGTTACAGAGTTCGGCAAGTGGCGTGGTCGCGTCGCAGGCCGTTAGACCGCCGGCCGAGCAGTAGCGCTTGCCGCCGCAGGTCCCATACAGGTTCGTCTTGGCGCACTCAGTCGCGGCGCTCAGGGTGGTGTGGAGCGGCGCGCATTCACAGGTGTCGTCCTCCGGCACGCACTGCGCGACGTCGATGCCGCTCACTGACGTTACGGTTTCGCATGCATAGCCAAGCGGGCATGGGTTCTGGGCGTCGCACGCGATTCCACAGAAGCTCCCTTCTTCCCCACGGGACACGCAGCGGTCGAGCCCCGAGAACCCGATGGTCTGGCAGTCCTGGTCCTTCGTGCAGGGCATGCACAAGTAGATGTCGCGCTCGACGCAGAAGAGCGCCAAGTCGGCGCCAGCACCCGCGACGTTCTGGCAGGCGTAGCCCACCGGGCAGCTCTCGATGCACGGCTCGGCGCAGCGCTTGCCGGCGCTGGTCAAGAGGCAATAGCCGTCTTCACAGTCGGAGCTCTGCGCGCACGCGCAGTCGGTCGGGTACGGCGCCACGTCGCACCCGGCGGGTTCGGCGACGTCGGGATCCGCCGAGTCCGGCGCTACGTCCGTCTCAAGCGTGTCGACCGGTGGGACGACCGCGGTGTCGGCGCCTGGACCCGGCGTCCCGGTGTCGGGGATGGAGATGACCTCGGGCTCGTCGCCCGTGTCGTTCGACCCGTTGGTCGAGGAGGTGTCGCGGGCGTCGGGGAGGACGACCACGGCGGCATCATCTGGCGAGGTCCCGCATGAAAGTGCGAGGACGTTCAGAAGAACCGCGACCTCGATGAGGCTGAATCGCTTCAACGTGCTTCTCCGGTCGGGGCGAGGAGCCGAACTTGTCTGGTCGTCGAGGACGATGAGCCGATGCTATGCCGAATCGTGCCGCGTCCGCAACGGCCTCGGGGCCTGACTTTGAGACTCCGGGTCGATTGGCAGCCGACTTCCTCGCCGATAGTCAGAGGTCTTGCACGAGCCACCGGCCTGAGAGAATCTGCGCGGGAAGACCGGGGGCCGCCCGACGGTCGTAGCCGCATCGTTCTCGGTCCCCTCAGCCACCCTTCGCCCCGGGTTCACACTCTCCATGACCTCCACCACGAGCCCCACGGCCGGCGCGACCGGGGTGCGCTCCACCGCCGCCATCACAGCTCTGATTCTGACCGCGCTGGGTGTGCTGGTCGTCGTCTTTGAGCCCCTTGGTGCGCTCATGAGCATGATCGCCGAACGCCACGGCTCTGCGACGTCGGGCCTCGACCTGCTCATGGTGCCGATCGGGGCCACGCTGATTGTCCTGCTGCGCACGCTGGTGGGGATCGAAGGTTTCGGGATCTTCTCGCCCCTCATCTTGGCCTACGCGTTCGTGCGCCTCGGCACGGTGACCGGTCTCCTCACCTTCACGGCCTTGCTTCTGGCCGTGACCCCCGCGCGGCTCTTGATGGATCGGTTCGCGCTACTGTCGGTCGCGCGCACGGGTACCTTGGTCGCGGCCTGCGCCATCGTGCTGCTCGCCCTTTCCGCCTTTGCGCCAAAGAGCGTCGAGGTCACCTCGCTCGGCCTACCGGTCGTCATCATGGCGGGCATCGTCGATCGTTTCGTCACGGCGCAGATGGACCAGAGCACGGGTGAAGCCGTGAAGCTCTCGTTCTTCACCGTGCTGGCGGCGGCGATCGTGGCGGCAGTCTTACAATGGTCGTTCGTCCGCAGCACCGTCGCTGGGCGGCCGGATCTCGCTCTCCTGGCCTTCCCGATCTGTTTGCTGGCGGGCCGCTACACGGGCCTTCGCGTGTCGGAGTACTACCGATTTCGGGCCGTCGCCGCCGTGGAGTCGAAGCCGTGAGCCGCTTCGCCGGCGTGCTCGGGCTGAACCGTCGCGAGCTCGAGCTCATCGCTCCGAAGAACCCGCGCGACCGCATGATCCACATCGCGCAGTCCAAAGTGAACACGAAGCGGCTGCTCGAAGCGAACGACATTCCCGTCCCAAAGACCTACGCCGTCCTCTCGACCCGGCGCGAACTGTCCACGTTCGACTGGGACCTTCCGGACGACTTCGCGCTGAAGCCGAGCGGTGGTGGACGCGGCTGCGGGATCGTCGTCATGGTCGGACGCCACGGCGACGGTTGGCGCACGTTCAGCGGGCGGCCAGTCAGCCGGCGGGAGCTCGCCTTCCACGTGATCGCCATCCTGACCGGGGACTTCTCCCGCGAAGCGCGCGGGGACATCGCGCACTTCGAACAGCGGCTCTCCAGCAGCCGTGACATCACCGGCAATCCGACTACGGGCCTTCCCGACGTGCGCGTCATCGTGTGCGATGGGAAGCCCCTGATGGCGATGTCGCGTATCCCGACGCTGGCCTCCGACGGCAAGGCGAACTTGCATCAGGGCGCGGTCGGGGTCGGCATCGACATCCCCTCAGGGCTGACGACGCACGCCGTCCACGACGGGCAACCGTGCACGGTGCACCCGGACACGAAACACGAGCTCATCGGTGCTCGAGTGCCGCACTGGGAGCGCTTCATCGACCTCGCGACCCGAGCCGCAGTGCTCAGCGGCCTCGGCTATACGGGCGTCGATCTCGTGCTCGACGACGGGATTGGGCCGGCGATCCTCGAGATCAACGCGCGGCCCGGCCTCAACATCCAGATCGCCAACCTCACCGGGCTTCGAGACGCGCTTGACGCCCTGAAAGCCGCGGGCTGAGGCGCCGCCGCTACCAGAGCCGCCGCTCGCGTTGCGCTGCGGGCCAGGGGCGGCCGCGGTTGCCCGCGATGTCGCGACCCTCGGAGTCGGTCGCGAAGTTGCCGAGGTCGCCGAATGCACGTTCATCGCTGACGAGGCTGCCGGAACGGCGCATCGGGGCCATGCGTCCGCCGTCTTCGACGGTGATGGCCTCGTGGGGCCCCATGCGCAGGTCGACGAGGGCGCCCTTCTTCGCCTTGTTCATGAGCTGCTCCTCATTGCCGATCGGGTCGGCGATGGTCTTGGCCTTCATGGTCCAGACGAGGAGCGACGTCGGCTCGCGGCCCGGGAAGGCCTTGGCGAGCAAGTCTTCGTAACCATAGAACTGTTTGCCGATGTCGTTCTGGTTCACCGGGCCCGCCATGAGGCAGGCGCCCGCGAGGAGGTCGACGTCCGCCGGCATGTCGACGACGCCCATGAGCTCGGCGTAGATGGTGGCGCGTGACGCGGCGGCCCCGAAGGCGCGAACGGCGCGGAGGAAGTCGAGGCCGGCGGCTTTGATCTCGGGTTCGGAGAGCCCGGCGACGTAGATGCGCTGCCCGGTGAGCGCGAAGGCCTTGCGCCCGCGTTCGGCGTTCTTGCTGAAGGCGCGGCCGGCCGGAAGGTCCGCCCAGAGCGGCACGCCCGCGATGAGCTTGTCGGTGATGTCGTTCAACGACTGGCGAACGTCGCGGAGGCGCTGTTTGCCGTTCGGCGTGAGGACGTCGATCCGCTCGAGCAGATAGAGCCGTCGCGCGTCTTCACGCGGCAGGCCCGTCCAGTGGGCGAAGGCGTTGTAGACGGCGCGGCCACACTGCTCAGTGAACTCGTGGGTGACGTCCATCTCTTGGCGCTCTCGGTACTGAGGTGGCGCCTTCTCCTCGAAGTTCACGCCAGGCTGGATACGCTCAGAGCGAAACGCGAGCAGGTTGGCGCCGATCTTGCGCCACGTCTCGGCGTCGCCGGGGACGGCGTCCTGCGGGCGTGCGGTGCCGACCTGCGTGACCAGGGCGACCCGCCAGCCGTCGCGGCGGTCCCCCGCGCTGAGGCCCGCGAGCGCTTCGATCTCCCTTGAGATCGAGCGGTTGGCCCGTCGGTGCACGCCGGCGAAAGGCCCCATGAAGCCCAGGGCGCGGCGCTTGCCGGCCGAGGCGATGACCGCGGCGCGCTCCATGGCGTCGGCCAGGATGCCGACGTGGAGGTCCTGCAAGTAGCCGATGGTGGGGATGTCGTCGGCCTCGAAGTACCGCTTGCGAATGATGCGGATCGGGACTTGAAGCAGGCTGAGCACCGGCTTATGGCCGGCGAGGGTCAGCAGCATCGTGAAGGGAGTCCGGTACTTACGCGACAGGACGATGTGAGTGTATCCCGCCCCGGTGAGCGGCTCGGCTTCGCGGCCCTCGAGGCGCGACAGCAGTGGGGCGAGGCGCGCCGAGGTGGCGGGGCCCACCGTGACGACCTTGTGGCCGCGGTAGTTGGTCGACTGACGCGCGCTCAGGACGCCGACCGAATGTTCTTCGAAGAGCTCAGCTTCCGTCGGAGCCGGCCCGGGCTCGAAGCCAGACGGGCGATCGAGGGCGAGCAGTCGCAGAGCTTGAGCGGCTTCGGCCTGGGAGAGCGGGAGCCGGGTGCGGTAGCCAACGGGCGAGCTCGATACGAGCGTATCGGGGAGGTGATAGCGGGTACGCTTCTCGCCGGGCGTCGCGAAGCGGGCGTCACGGCGCGGGCGGGTGCCACCACTGGCAACGGCGGGGGGCGTGACGGGGACGACCTCGAGGGCTTTCAGCTCGGACACAGGACACCTCTTTCGGGCTCAAATCCCGGACTATTCGTGCGGGCGCGCCTTCTCTCACCTCCGGTCCTCGTTCGCAATCGTCTGTTCGCCAATACGAGGGTCGGCTGCACGCTTTCCTATGGCCTCGCGCGCCCGAGGTCGCCATGATGCCGCGCGCGCGGGATGGCCTAGGGCGCCGGCTGCGCATCCAGACCACTCGCCGAGGCCCGCCCTCGACACGGAGAGACTCATGTTCGCAGCCGATTTGCTCAAGAGCCGCGTCGTCCTGATCACGGGTGGCGGCACCGGTCTCGGTCGCGCCATGGCGGAACGGGCCGCTCATTACGGCGCCAAAGTCGCCGTCCTCGGCCGCACCGCGGCGACCCTCGAAGCGACCGTGAGCGCCATACGCGACGCCGGTGGCACCGCGGCCTTCGCCACGTGCGACGTGCGTGATCCGGCAGAGGTGAAGACCGCGTTCGACGCGCTCGAGGGCGAGCTCGGGCCCATCGACACCCTCGTGAACAATGCGGCGGGTAACTTTCTTTGCGCGAGCGAAGACCTCACGCCGAACGCATTCAACTCCGTCGTGCAGATCGTGCTCTACGGCACCTTCCATTGCACGCAGGAGTTCGGGCGTCGGCGCATCGCGGCCGGTGGTGGCGGTAACATCATCAGCATCGTGACGACTTACGCGTGGATGGGCTCGTCCTTCGTGCTCCCGAGTGCGTGCGCCAAAGCCGGCGTACTCGCCATGACGAAGTCGCTCGCCGTCGAGTGGGCGACCTACGGCATCCGCTCGAACGCCATCGCGCCAGGACCCATCCCCACCGACGGCGCGTTCTCGCGGCTCATGGCTGGGAACATCGAGGAGGAGGCCAAGAACCGCGTGCCGATGAAGCGCTTCGGCAAGCCCGAAGAGCTCGCGGACCTCGCGATGTACCTCATGGCCGACGGCTCGGCGTACGTGAACGGTGACTGCATCACCATCGACGGCGGTGAGTGGCTGCTCAGCGGTCAGGAGTTCTCGGGCTACACGCAGCACAACCGCGCCGCGATCAAACAAGTCCTGAACGCCATGCGCCCGAAGCGCTGAGCGAGAGTCGAGACTGCGATGGCCCGCACTCCCTCCGTCATGGTCGCGCTCGGGAGCGCGCTCCCGAGCTTCGCGCTCGAGGACGTCGTCACCGGCGCGGTCGTCAGGCGCGACGACTACAGCGGTCGGCCGCTCCTGGTCGTATTCACCTGTAACCACTGCCCGTTCGTCATTCACGTTCGGCCGGTGCTCGTGGCGCTCCTGAACGAAGCCATCGCTCGCTCCGACGGGCGCCTCGGCGTGGTCGCACTCAATGCGAACGACGAGGAGGGCTATCCGCAAGATGGGCCCGGCCCGATGCGCGAGCTCGCCACGTCGGAAGGCTGGGCGTTCCCCTACCTATTCGACCGCGCTCAGACCGTCGCTCGGGCCTTCGGCGCCGCGTGTACGCCTGATTTCTTCCTCTATGATGGGGACCATCGGCTGGCCTACCGCGGGCAGCTCGACGGCGCTCGGCCCGGCAACGGCGTCCCCGTGACCGGCGTCGATCTTCGCGGGGCCATCGATGCCGTGCTCGACGGGCGCGCGCCGTCGGTGGAGCAGCGGCCGAGCCTCGGGTGCAACATCAAGTGGAAGGCGGGGAACGAGCCGGGATAGTGGGTGTCGGGGTCTCTCGGAGCGGCTGCTCGTTCGTTCGCTTCGGCAAGGGCCGCCACACCGGCCGGCTCAACCTCGGTGACTGCATCTGACTCGTCCAAGACGGACGTCGCCGAGGCGACGCTCGGCGGTCAAGAGGGGCTCGGTCTGAAGTAGGTGCTTCGAGTGGCCTCAAGCCGGGCGAGGCGCGGAGCGGTCAACTCTCCCACCTACGCCCGACTGAGCTCTACGCGCGACGCCGGCGTCGTGCTACGCGCCGGCCGAGGGGCCGGAGGGGCGCGCGCACCGTCAATGGGAGCAGGTCGGCGGCCGTGACGAGGCCAATGAGCCTGCCGTCGTGGTCGACCACGAGGAGCTCGTGGGCGCCTCGAACGAGCAGTTGATCGATGAGGTGTGGCACGCGCGTGTGGGGCGAGGCCAGGACGGGGGGAGAGAGCGGTAACGTGGCGATGACGGAACTGTCGTCGCTATCTCCGCAGAACAAGCTGGCGGGACGCAGGACCCCGATAGGGCGGCCCTGATCGTCGACGATGGGCAGAATATTGAGCCCGTGTTGCTCCATGGCACGCGTGGCTGTCGCACGCGTGTCGTTCGCCGGAACGGAGATGACGTCGCGCGACATGACCGTGTCGCACCGTGTCGCGGACCAGCGGCGGGCCCCGCTCGCGAGTGCGATCTGTTGAACGAGGGCGACGAGGTCGGTGCGGCTGATGTCGAGCGCGTCCGGTTGGGCGTCGAGAACCGCCTTGATGGACGCGTCGGAGCCTTCGGTCCGAAGTAGAGGCAATGGGTCGTTCGTGCCGTGCGCAGATGTCGTCGTCACATTCGACCGGTGCGGGTAAGGGGAGCCGCTCACCTGGCCGTATAGCCACGCGGCGGCCAGGAGCAGCGTCGTGTTCAGCGCGATGGGCCAGAGGACGTAGCTCCACCCGAGGGAGTGGATCGCGGGGCCACCGAGGACGGCGGTGAGCGCGACGGCACCCCCGGGCGGGTGGGTACAACGACAAAGGCCCATCACCCCCACGGCCAGCGCGACGGCGGTGGCGCCGGCCCAGATGGGCGACGAGATCCACGATGCACATCCGACGCCCACCAGTGCCGAGAGAACGTTGCCCACCATCGCGTTCCAGGGACCGGCCAGTGGGCTGGCAGGGACCGCAAAGAGCAGGACGGCCGACGCGCCCATCGGGGCGACGAGCCACGGCATCGCGTCCTGGCCCGCGCCTTGGTTGACGATGGCGCGAGACACGACGGCGGTGCCGACGATCCCAAGCAGGGCGCCGAGAGTGGCCCTGAGCGGGCGTAGTAGCGTGATGGGGATGAGCATAGGCGTGGAGGCGCGAGCGTCGCGCCGGGTGGGCAGGATCAGGGGTTCGCGCGGGCGGCGGCCGCCCCGGCGAGGGCGAGCCCAGCGAGCGCACCCCAGGTGCGAATCCATGCGGCTTCGTGGGCGGGCGTCCAGCGCGGTCCCGACAGCTCGGCGAGCGTCGCCACCAGCGACTCACCGACCCACGGGTACATCTCGTCAGTGACGCCGTACTCGATGTGCTTGCGGCCGATCGCACCGAGGGTCGACGTCAGCCAGGGGGCGTCGTCGAAATGGTCGAGCGCGGCGAGGATGGCGTCCTGGAGCATGCGGGCCTGGTCGACGCGCGCGTTGCGGCTGAAGAGCGGCGCCACCTGAGGGTAGCGCTCGAACAGGATCTCGTAGAAACGTCGTGTGATCACGGGCTCCTTCTCCGCGGCCCACGTGATTGATTCCATCATTAGGTCTTTGTCGCTCATTCGTTCGTCTCCAGTAGATTGGTGTTCACGACCAGGCCTCACCACCGTCGCGGCGACCCGGCCGGCCAATAGTGGAATTCAAAACTCCGGATATGGCAACCTCTCGCGTCGATTTTCGAGTGACGACGTAGCGACCGCGGGTGGTCTCGTGACGGGAGCGAGCGAGACTGCGGCAAGTGGCGCTTCAACGGCCAGCGAGCTGCGCTCTCAATGCCGCGAGCTCGGCCTCCAGCGCGGCGCGTTGTTGGCGCGCGAACTCGGCGTCCTTGGTGGCCCGCGCCGCCTGCTCTGTTGCCCGCGCCGCCCGCTCTGTTGCCCGCGCCGCCTCCTCGATCGCGTGTATCTCGCGTTCGTGGGAGGTGAGCACGACCGACTCTCCCTGTGGATCGCGGCAAAGGCGCAGCGCGACGCCATCGGGCCCCGTGGTGGCGTGCAGCCACAGGTCGAGCGCCTTCGAGTAGACGACGGGCGCGTCGCGCTCGGCTGCGACGAACTCACCGTTGGAGTCGCGGGCGTAGCGTGAGAGGGGTCCGCGCCCCCCCAGCCCGTGGGGGTCGTAGATGACCAGCTCCCCGGCGCCGAGGCTGTCGTACTTCGCTGGGTTGACGTCGTACTCCTTCCTGCGGTCGGCCGAGCAGACCTCAAGGGCGAAGTCGGGGGGCTTGTGACCGGGGCGCCACGTCTGCCACGAGGGCGGTGGGGGCTGCACGGCGCCCCAGACGAGGTAGACGTCGGGTGAGACGCGCACGTTCGGACGTGACTTCACCCACGCGAAGAAGGTGTCCATGCAAACGAACGCGTCGGTCCACCCGCGCTCGACGGCGTGCCTTTGGAGGGCATCCATCACCTCGACCGAGACGCGTACGTGTTCGGGCGTCATGCCCATGTCCTCCTCCTCGTCGAGCTCCCAAAGGGACCAATCGAAGGGGACATCGCTGTCGTCGGGCTGCGTGGTGTTCTGGCTCATCACATCATCGTAGCGGACCGATCGACGCGACGCACTGGACAATTGGCGCATGAGTCACCCTCCTCGCCGGGCTCTGTGGCAATGCGCGTGCCACTCGCGAGATCTCGGTCAGGACGGCGTTTCCGGTGGCCGAGTGTCCCACTCGCGTCTCAAAATCGAACACGGGTGTCCCAAATTGGGACACGTCCGGACGGGTTCGGCGCTCTACTCTCGAACCCTCAGCGTGACGCCTTCGAGCGGCACGACCCCAGCTCGCCCGCCCGACCGGGGTGCGGGTGCCGGGCCGCCTCCTTCGTGGATGGCGAGGCCGGACGAGGCCCGCGCTTCTCGCCATTGTCGTAGCCGATCCGTGGCGTCTTTTTGCGACGCGAAGCCCTCGACACTCTGGACGTGGGGGCCGAGGAGATAGACGACCTGGCCGTCGCGGAAGAGCCGCGTCGCGGTCCCGCCGTCACCGTCGTCGGCGTCGGCATTGACCAAGGTCCCGCTGCCGTCGGCGTGGAGTGCGGCGTACCAGCGCGTCACGGCTGCGTCGCGACGTGATAGGCGCGAGGCTGGAGCCGCCGAGTCTCGACCGCGCCGCCGTACCAGCGGATCTCGGCCTCGACGCTGTCCGATGTGATGTCACCCAGGCCGACGTGAAGGCGTGGGTCGGATTGGCCGCCGAAGCCGGTCAGCGTCCCGACCTCGCGCAGCTCCTGCTGCGGACCCGCGGCGGTCTGCCAGCGGAACATGACCTGAGTGCCGATGGCAGACCGGTGCGTCGTCTTGCCATTGCCGAACAGGGTCAGGCCGACCCACGCGCGGCCCGTCTTCTGGACCGCGTCGCTGCGGTAGATGGACGGGGGCCCGTGCTGGTTGGTGATGACGAGATCGAGGTCGCCGTCGTCGTCGAAGTCAGCCATAGCGACGCCGCGAGAGTTGTCCGGTGCGGCGATCCCCAGCGCTTTCGCCGCGTCGTCGAAGGTGGCTTCGCCCGTCTCGGTGCCACGATTCATGTACGCACGTCGAGCTTCGTTTGGGTAGATGACGCGGCCGCGAATGTCCCCCCACTTGTCGGCGTAAGTGTGGAGATCGGGGCCGGCCTGCATGAGCTTCTGATTGACATACCAATAGTCGCGGTGGTCTCGAAATAGCCCCGAAAACCAGCCCCGGTCAGGGATGGCCATGGTGACGCCTTCGTCGCAGCGGTCATCGACCATGCCGTTTGCTTGGACGAGGTCGGTCCAGCCGTCGAGATCGAGGTCGCCGGTGGCCGCGCCCCAGCCGAAGCGGCGTTCGTTGAGCGCGCCACGCGCCGTCGCTTCATCCGAGAACAGGGGCACGAAGGGATCGTCTGGATTCGGGCGCGTCATCCAGAGGAGGCTGCCTTCCGACTGCAGCGCGTGGTGGACGTTCGAGACATAGACGTCCATGAGCCCGTTCTTGTCGAAGTCGGCGACCGACGCGTTCATGCCCTTGTAGGTGTCGCGCCCGATCTCGCCGAAGCGGGCGCCGACAATGGGCCGGAAGTGCCCACCGTCATTCAGGTAAAGCTCGTCGGGGCCGAAGTCGTTCGCGATGTAGAGGTCGGTCTGTCCATCCGCGTTGAGGTCGGCGGTCGAGACCGCGAGCGACCAACGGGTCCCCACGAAGCCGGGCGATTCGACCGGCACGAAGCGGCCATCGGCGGTGCCGCGATAGAGCCACGTCGGGCCGCCGTTGTTCGCGTCATGCCAGCCGTCGTGCATGAAGCGGAACATGCGTCGGTCGCCGTCGTAAGCGGGCTCCGGCAGCGCGAAGAAGTTGAAGGGCATCGGCGGATCGTAGTCCGGGAGCATCGGGGTGAGCGCGTTCGTGACGAGCAGGTCGAGCCGTGCGTCCTTGTCCGCGTCGAGGAAGCTGATGGCCACAGACACCGTGTGCCGATCGAGCCCGAATGCAGCGCTGACGTCTTCGAACTCGAACGTGCCGTCCTCGACGAGCCGGTTTCGGAGCAGGCGGCTCTTTCCGAAGGCGACGGGGAGCGCGAGATCGACGTCGCCATCGCCATCGTAGTCCACGAAGGTGCCGCCGCCGGGAGCGCCATGGCGTTTCGGGTTCAGGTGGAGGTCGAGTGCCGGGACGGGCACGCGCTCGAAGCGGAAGTCCCCGAGGTTTCGGTACAGCGCATTTCGATCCTCCGGGCGCTTCAGGAGGTTCGTGACGAAGAGATCCATTTGGCCATCGTTATCGACATCAGCGACGGAGACGGCGTCACCGACACTCAGGATCCACTTCGCGACGTGTTGCACACGTGGGTCGACGTCGTCGAGTAGGCGGCAGTCGCGGCCGACGACGCCGGTCACGGCCGGGGTCATCGCCTCCATTCGGAAGCCGGGGTCGTAGTCGTCGGCGCGGTTGCTGGCCCGAACGCCGAAGACGGCGCCGACGGCCAACGGGCCGACCGAGGCGTAGACGCGAAGGCGACGCGTCGTGACGGCCGATGCGAGCCAGGCCCGAAGCCCTTCGTTCCAGAGCCGACGCGCGTGGAGGTAGACGAAGCGCCCGCTCGCGATGAGGAGAGCGGCGTAGAAGAAGGTGTAGACCGACTCCTTGGTGTGGAGCCAGAGGTCGACGAGCGCGAGCCCGATCCCGAGCGCGATCTGGGCGCGCCGGCCGGGAGGCGACGTCGCTGGATCGGTGATCATGTAGAAGGTGAAGATGAAGAAGGGCGGCGCTGACAGGGTTCCGATGAAGAGCACTTCCGGCGGCAAGTGGTGGCGCATCACATACGCGCGTAGCGCCGTCTGGAGCGCGTAGGTCACAAGGAACGAGACGATGAGGGCGCCGCGGCCGACCTTGAACACGAAGAGGGTCAGTGCCGCCATGACGATGAAGGCGCTCATCGTGACGCTGCTGCCGGCCCACTGATAGGCGGGCGCGGCCGTGATGAGCTCGCGCGACGCGAGGAGCGCTACGGCAACGCCGAACATCGACGGGTTGAAGTGGTGGCGGCCGTTCACGGTCAGGAGGTACTTCGAGCCGATCGTGATGAGGACTGGCAGGAAGAGAAGCCAAGTGCCGTGGCTGTAGTTCAGCAGCAGCGCGAGTGAGCAGCACGAGATGTAGGCGCTGAGCGGAGCCTGGACGCGGCGATCGACGAGCCACGCCAGCGCCATGTCGAGGAGACAGCCGGAGCCGACGATGAGGCCCATCTGGAGAGGCGACCGGTTGAAGCCGAGCCAGGAGAAGCCGAGCACGCCATAGGTCGTGAGGATGAGCGCAAACGGGATGCGTGGGTCGCGGAAGCCCTGAATCCCCACGCGCCGGAGGGCGGCGTCGATCCGGGATCGCGGCGTGGCAGCGCTCGTGAACGCCGGAGCAGCAGAGGGGGCGCTGGCCTGCATGTCAGCGAGCCTACACCATCACCGTGCAGGGGTCTCGCGGCTCGTCGCCTCGATCACCGCATGACGGCGGTTCACGTCGAGGTTCGACACCACTTGAGTTCCGCCCGCAGGCCAATGAATCGTCACGCGATCGACGCGCTTCGCCCCGCCGAGCCCAACGTGGACGCGCTTCGGCGTGCACGAATGCGCACTGGTCGCACAGCCATGGACGTAACGCCATTGAGTGCGGCCGCCAGCTTCGATCTTCACTCGGGCGCCAATGGCGTCGCGGTTCGAACGCGTCCCTTGAAGGTCGAGAGCGATCCACGTGCCGACGCTATCGCAGCGCGCCCGGTAGAGGCGCGTCGGGCCATCGAGGTTGACGACGACGACGTCTTCGCACCCATCCCCGTCGAAGTCGGCCGCCACGGCGGCCTGGCCGCGGCCCCTGTCTTCGAGGCCGGAGTCCGCGAGCGTCTCAAAGTGGCCGTCGCCTCGGGCGCGAATGAGCGCGTCCGGCTGGCCCGCGAGAAAGAGGGGGTTGGGTTCGGAGCCAGGTCGCTCCGCGAGGTCCGTCGCGAGCTCGCCGTAGACGACGAAGAGGTCCTCGAGCGTGTCGTTCTGAACGTCGAGGGTCGTGATCCCCCAACTGACAGCGCGCGCGCTCGCGGCTGACGGAACGGGGATCGAGGTCCACCCATCCATCGACGCGGCGCCGGTGGCTTCGGTGACGTCTTGAAAGACGAGGTCGCCGCGATTGAAGAGCAGCGCTTCTCGGTTCGGCCAGGCGTAGATGAGGTTCGAGACATAGAGCTCCGGCAGACCGTTGGCGTCGATGTCGAGCACGCCAAGGCCCATCGCCGCCTGCGGTGACTGGCAGTTGCACGAAGCCGAGACGTCGGTCAGCGTGACGAAGCCGTCTTCGGCCGCGCCGTCGTTTCGATAGAGCAGGTTCAGAACCTCCCCTTGGGTGTCCTGCGTGACGTACAGGTCGAGATCGCCGTCCGCGTCGAGGTCGAGCATGGCGCCGTTGAACGCGTTGCCCTCGGGCAGCCCCGTCGCGCCGACGCGGCTCGTGACATCGAGGTAGCTGCCGTCGGGCTCTGCCCACAGCAGATGGCTCGGCGCTTTACCCCACTGTACGAACACGTCGTCGCTGGCGTCCCCATCGTCGAGCACGATGGCCGCGTCGCCCACGCTGGTCCCGCCGACGAAGAGGTCGAGGCGACCATCGCCGTCGAGGTCACCGAACTGAACACCGAGACCGGTGCCGTCGAGAGTGCCCCCGAGACGGTCGCTGGCGTCCGTGAAGCGCCTCCCGCCCTCGTTCAGGAGGAGTCGGTCGGGGCCCCGATTCACGAGGAGTACGTCTCGGTCGCCATCATTGTCGATGTCCGCGGCCCCGGCCGCGACGCCCCACGTCCCATCCGGGGCTAGCGGCGCGACGTCGCCCCGTTCGAAGGTGCCGTCGCCCCGATTCCACCAGAGCGAGGCCGTCCCGGCGGCGTTGGTGAAGTAGAGGTCGATGTGTCCGTCGCCATCGAGGTCTTCTGCAATCACACCGGCGCCGAGGTTGCGCGCCATCTGGGGCAGGGCCGGATCGTCGCCGAACTCGACGCGATGGACGATGCCGGCGCGTTCGGTCCCGTCGACGAAGAGCGTGCCCCCGGTCTCCGGCGTCGCATCGGCGTCGGCATCACAGGCCGACACCGCGGCGGCGAGCAAGGCCGTCGCCCACGCCGATACGGTGCATCGGGTCGTGGTGCTGGTTGAGAACGGACGGTACACGGAATCTCCGGGGAGGACGCCCCAAGGCGAGCCTGCCGAAACGATGCCGCCGCGGCAAGCGGTCGTCGTCGTGGCCGTGGCGGCTCGGGACGGCACTGTGCTAGCGTGACGCCGTGAGCGGGCGACGCAGCGGCACCGGGTGGGCGAGTGGGTGCCGGCGACGCTGCCACGCCGAGGTCGTGCTGCTGGCCTTCGCTGGGTGCACCGACGCCACACCGGCGCCGCTCCCCGTCGCCTACGGGCCCCTCGCTTTCGCCACGCAGTCAGCCTCGCTCCCATCACGGGCTTATGGTGTCTCCCTCGGGGATCTCGACCGCGACGGCGACCTCGACCTCGCGATCGCAACCGAAGACGGGCCCGTGCGTCTCTTCCGGAACCGAGGCGACGCCCAGTTCGACGACGTCACCGCGTCGTTCGGCTTCCCCTCACGTGACCCTGGTCCCCTGACCCGCGAGCGCCCCGCCTCTGTCGACTTCGTCGATCTCGACGGCGATGGCTGGCTCGACCTCGTGGTCACGGAGTCCCTCGCCCACCCGACCTTCTGGCGTTCCCGCGAGGGGACCGGCTTCGAGCCCATCCCGCTCGCGGGTCAGGACGATGTCATCGCGGGGTGCGCGGCGTTCTTCGACATCGATGCCGACGGGGATCTCGACGTCTTCATCGGGACCAACGCCATCGTCGGGTCCGACTTCGAAGGCGGGCGCGGCGCCTTCACGGGCGACAACGGGGCGCCCGATGTGGTCCTTCGTAATGATGGCGGGGTCTTCGTCGACGTGTCCGTCGAGTCGGGGCTCGCAGGCTCCTCGACGGGTGAGACGACGGCCGCGCTCGCATTCGACGCTGACGGCGACCTCGATCTCGACCTCTTCGTCGCGCAAGATCGGCGTCCTGACGAGCTCCACGTGAACGTCGGAGGCGGGCGCTTCGAGACGCGGTCCGGCTTCATGACCGAAGGGCAGACGGGCATCATGGGGCTCGATATCGCCGACATCGACCTGGATGGGCGCGTCGATCTCTACGCCAGTGACTGGGGCTGGGGGCGCACGCTCCTCTGGACGGAGGTGAGCGCCGGTCCGAGCGCCGGTGAAGCGCTACGTTTTCCAGATATGACGGCGGCGCTCTTCGGCGACGCCCCCGTCCCCTGGGCGGGGCTCACCGGCTGGGGTGTCGCGCTCAGCGACGTTGATCTCGACGGCGACGTAGACCTCGTCGGCACCAGCTCGTATGACGTCTACGGCGGGCTCTCTCGCCCCGGGCGACTGACCGTGGTCGAGAACCTCGGCCTTGGCCGGGCCGCCGGCACCTTCGTGGATCGGAGCAACGCCGTCGGCGACATCGCTGCCGAGACCTTCAACGGCTTCGGGTTGGCCGCCGGAGACCTCGATGGCGACCTAGCGCCCGACCTGGTCCTCGGCGTGCGCGATCGCGCCCAAGAGGCCGACACGCTCCCGCCAGAGAAGCGGCCCCCACCCGAATCGGTCACGAGCAGCATCATCGTGATGAACCGCGGGACGAAGCGCCTCGAAAACCACGGCTTCGCCATCGAGATCGATGACACCACGAGCAAGAACCGATGGGGGGTCGGGGCTCTGGTTCAGGTCCGAGTGGGGACCCGCACGCAATCTCGCGTCGTCACCGCAGGCGGGAGCTATCTCGGCGGCAGCGGGCTTCGGCTGCACTTCGGTCTCGGGCCGGCGGCGCGCGCCGATGAGGTCGTCGTGATCTTCCCGGACGGCATCTCCGCGCGTGCTGCCAACGTGCCGGCGGGCTTCTTGCGAATCACTCGTTAGCCGCAGGTTCGACGACCTTGTGAACTCGGTTGATCGCGAGTCCATCGAGCCGCTGAACGGCGCCCGACGGCCAGCGGATCTCAAGCTCGTCGATGACGCTGGCTGGCCCTAGCCCAACATGGACGCGCTTGGGACCGCACGAGTGGACGCTCGTGGAACAGCCCGTCAGATGACGCCATTGGGTGCGTCCGAGCGCTTTGACGCGGATTCGGGCCCCGATTCCGTCGCGGTTGGAGCGAGTGCCTTCGAGGTCGAGTGCGACCCAGGCGTAGCCGGAGCGGCAACGATTTCGATAGAGTCGCGACGGCGACTCAAGGTTGACGAGGTACACGTCCTGGCAGCCATCGAGGTCGAAGTCCGCCGTTACGGCGGCGTGGCCGCGGCCGACGTCTTCGAGCCCCGAGCCGAGCTGAACAGCGTACTGCCCGTCGGACTGGCCTATCAGCAACGCGTCCGGTTGGGCCGGCAAGAACGCCTCGCCCTCCATCGTCGAGCCGTCGGGCCGTGGGTCCATGACGAGCTCACCGTAGACCACCAGCAGATCTTCGAGTGTGTCGTTCTGGACGTCGAGCGTCACCGCGCCCCAGCTTACGGCCCGAGGGCCCGATGGGTTCGCCCCGTCCATTGCGTAGGCCCCGATGGCCTCGGTGACGTCCTGAAAGACGAGGCTGCCTTTGTTGAGGAGGAGCGCTTCCCGGTTCGGATAGAGGTCTTGGATGTTGGTCACGTAGAGGTCGGGGAGCCCGTTGCCGTCGTAGTCGAGTAGACCGAGGCCCATCCCCGCCATCGGATACTGGCAGTTACACGTGGCAGAGACGTCGACGAGGTTCACGAAGCCGGTCTCGGCGTTCTTCCCGCGGTTCTCGTAAAGCGCATTCAGAACACGGCCTTGTGTGTCTTCCACCAAGTAGAGGTCGAGGTCACCGTCGCCGTCGAGATCGACGAGGGCGCCGACGAAGGGATTGGACGGCGGGAGGCCGGACGGCTGAACGAGGTCCTGCACCTCGACGTAGGTCCCGTCGGGCCGCGCGTGAAGGAGGCGGCTCTGAGCGAGGCCCCAATCGACGATGTCCGACTGGGTCGAGCCGGTCTGGAGCTCGCCCGTCGCGAGCACCGTCGAACTCACGAAGAGGTCGAGGAGGCGGTCACCGTCGAGATCACCGAACTGCACGCCGAGACCAGCACCGTCGAAGTCGGTCCCGGCCGCCGCGGCGATGTCGGTGAAGCGTCGCCCCCCATCGTTTCGCAGCAAGCGATCGCGTTCGCGGTTCAGCAGGTACAGGTCCTGATCGCCGTCGTTGTCGATGTCGGCGGCCCCCACCGCGATGGTCCAGTCACCCTCGAAGCGGGCCCCGGCGGCCTCGGCGCCCTCCGAGAAGCGTCCGTAGCCGACGTTCCAGAACAGCGAGTTCTGCCCGGCGCCATCGGCCACGTAGAGGTCCGGCCAGCCGTCTTCGTCGAGGTCCTCGGCGACGACGCCCCCACCGACGTTCACGACGACGTGACTCTTGGCCCGAATCCCAGCGGGGAAATCGTAGGTGTGAGTGACGCCTGCGGCGGCGGTCACTTCCATGAAGTCGGCCCCGCCGTTCCCGGTCAGGTAATCTGGTGCCGGTGCCTCGGAAGCGCAGGCGAGGGCGGTCGTTACGAGCAGGATGGTCCGAGGGCGGGGGACGACGTCGTGCAAAACCTGAAGAGCGAACGCCGTCATGCGCCGTGTAGCCTATCGATCCGGTCCTCGCGCAGTCAATCGTGGGTTGGTAGCATCCCGAGATGCACCTCCGCTCCAGCCACTCCCGACGCCTGGCTCACTCCTTCGTGAGCGTCCTCCTCGTCTTCAGTGCCTGCCAGGACGTCACGACCAGCTCGGGAGCGGACTCGGTTCCATCCACGGCCGACGGGACCGACGCGCTGCTCCCTCGGTGTGAGACCATTCGGCCTGAGCACGAAGTCGCCGGCCAGAAGGCCGATGGGACGCCGCTCACGCTCCCTCTCGTGCGCACCCAGGAGCCGTGCGACGGCGTAGACAACGACGGCGACGGCTTCACCGATCCCCATTGCGGCAACGTGCCGTGCCGCAGCGACGCCGACTGCACCTACGGCGGGCTTCTTCCGGACGCCGACTGCAACTCCTTTCAACACCTCGTCGAGGGCTTCG
Organism: Myxococcales bacterium; assembly: GCA_018780435.1. Classification (GTDB taxonomy): domain Bacteria; phylum Myxococcota_A; class UBA9042; genus SXOO01. The sequence continues at coordinate 1 of JADMJS010000185.1, read as the reverse complement.
A
>JADMJS010000485.1 GCA_018780435.1 Myxococcales bacterium | reverse complement strand
CGTCGATGGTGCCGTGCGCGGTGATGATGATGACCGGGATGAGGTCGTTCAGCTTTCGCAGCTCGGTGAAGAGCTCGAGCGCACGGTAGTCCGGCAGATTCAGGTCGAGGAGCACGACGCCATTGAAGCCATCACGAATGATGGTGAGCGCGTCGGTGCCCGTCGCCGCTGTGTGTACGACGTACCCATGACGTTCGAGATTTCTCTCGAGCATCTCGAGGATGGCTGGGCCGTCGTCGACGACTAGGACATGGCGGGCATTCGGCATGATCGCCCGGAGCATACGGGCTCACCTTTGGAATGTCATTCGAGTTGGATACAGGAAGGTGAGTTCGGCATGGAAGCCGTTGCGATCATTCGATTTCGATGACGAGCTGTATCGACGGACCGTCGCGCGTTGCGTCTAATTTGACTCCGGCGCCCCTTCGAGCTCCGCAAGGATGTCCGCCGTGTGTTCACCGAGTCCAGGCGCCGGCCGCAACGTGGGCGCGAGGCGCGGGGAGAGCCCCGGCGTGCGCACATGACGGACCGGATGACCGCCTTGCGACAGCGTGAAGAAGAGTTCGCGCGCGACGTGCAGCGGGTGGGTGTCGAGCTCGCTGAGTTCGAGGACTGGTTCGACGCAGGCGTCCGAGGACACGAGGCGACTGGCCCACTCGTCGCGGGACTCCGTGAGGAAGACGCGCGCCAGCTCGTCCTTCAGTGTGGGATCGCCATGTTGGCGGCTCGTCCAGTCGAGGCGGCCCATCGCCTGGCAGAATGACGCCCAGAACTTGTGTTCGAGCGGCGCCACGGCGAGGAAGCGCCCATCGGCGCACTCGTAGAAGGCATAACCCGGGGCCCCGCCATCGAGCATGCCGGTGCCGCGGGGTTCGTCCGAGCCATTCAGAGCCGACGGGAGCGCGAGCGCGTTCATCGCCATCGCGCCTTCGGCGAGCGAGATGTCGAGCGCGGCACCGCGACCGTGGCGACTGCGACCGACGAGGGCCGCCAAGATCGCGATAGCGCCGTGGAGCGCGCCACCGATATCGGCGACCTGAAAGCCCAACGCGACCGGGCCGCCACCGGCGACGCCGGTCCGCGTCGCGGTCCCGCCGATGGCGCTGTAGTTGAGGTCGTGCCCGGCACGGTCGCGGAAGGGGCCCGTTTGCCCGTACCCCGTCAGCGACGCGACGATGAGCCGCGGATTCAGCGCACGCAACGCGCCCTCCCCGAGCCCGAGCCGATCCATGACACCCGGCCGCGACGACTCGACGAGGACGTCAGCGGTCATGACGAGGCGCCGAAGCGCGTCGGCACCGTCCGGCGACTTCAGGTCGAGGACCACACTGCGTTTACCGCGGTTGAGAGCGACGAACTGGACCGAGGTGCCGGTCCCAGGGACCAGAGGCGGCACGTAACGCACCCAATCGCCGCCGCCGGGGGCCTCGACTTTGATGACGTCGGCGCCAAGGTCGGCGAAGAGCAGCGTGAGGTAGGGGCCCGGGAGGAGCCGAGTCAGATCGAGGACCCGAATCCCCTTGAGTGGGCCACTACCGTCGTCGAACATGGGCGGCGATCAGCGGGCCGCGCTGAAGACCTGCTCGAGGCGCAGGGCGAGCGACATGTCGCCTTCGATCATGAGCTTGCCCATCATGAAGAGCTGCTGGCTCATCACCGTGCCGTTGATGACTCCGAGGAAGTCGGAGGCCGTCATCGTGACCTTGCAGTCGAAGCTCGCCGGAGCCCCTGGGGCGGTCGTGAGGGCCTTGAGATCGATGGTGTACTCCCCGCCACCTTCGCCGGTGAGCGCGAAGAAGTAGACGGCGCCGAGCTCCTTCAGAGACGACGCGACGGACGCGTCAGAGAACTTCTCGGACAAGCTGGTGAAGAACTCACTCGGGTTCGCGATGGCCATCTTGGTGCCTCATGACGGTCCCTTTCGGGACGGCGGGTCGACTGTGGAGAAGAGCGTCGCCCGGGCATCAGCCGAACGAGCGCCGGTGGACTACAACGCGGCCCCACTTCTGTAAAGGGCCTCTGTTACCCTCATCGCCGGCGGGAGGTGCCGCGAAATCGCTCCGGGGATGGGCCTGAACGGCGGATCCGCGGGGCGATTTCGCGCACCGGACGCCGAGGATTAGGGGGTTACCCGAGGCCGGTGGTAGCCCTTACTCGCCGCGCCGCCAACGCGGCATCAGCGGTGAAATCAAGTGCCCCACCCCGACGGTGATGACCAGCGCGGCGGCCGGGATCTGCAGTGCCACTTTCAGTGGGGGGAGCACTGCACGCCACCCTCCCAGTCGGCCGTTCATCGGCTGAGCGGCGCCGAGCGCGTCGAGCACCGGGATCGCGCACAAGATCAGGATCGAGAGCACGGTGAAGGGGGTCGGCAAGGCGCGTTTCCGGAACGCGGCCGCCAAAAAGACGGGGAGGAGCGCCACCGTGCCGAACGCCGACAGGACGTACAGCTTCCAATAGGGGCTCACCGACGCACGGGCCGTCGCCGGCCCCGTTGTCGTCTCAAGGACGAGCAGACCGACGAGCGCCGTGGCGCCGAGGAGCCCAAAACCGATCGCCCGGTTGGGAGGGCCCCGGGGCTCGGCGGCCAGCGTGAAGCCGGCGGCGGCGAGGAGTAGCTGGAGCACCATCGCCAGCGAGAGCCAAGGGCTGCCGAGAAGTACGGTCACGACAGCGGTTCCGGGGAAGGAACCATCGCTGACAGCCGTGGCCAATTGGCCGATGACCGCGGCCATCAGCCCGGTCCCGAGCACCGTGAAGGCGGCGGCGCGGGTCCAGACCGGCATCGGGACGGCCGAGATCGCCAGCAGCGCGGTCACGAAGAGCGCCGCGCTGAGACCGGCACCCGATGCGTCGAAGGCCACGAACCAGGGCGCGACGAACTGACCGCCCTTGTCGATCCCGGGGATCCCGAAGGCTTGAACGAGCAGGAGCGCGGCGAGCACCGCTACACCCCGCATCCGGCGATGGGCATCGAGGCTGCGGAAGTCGAAGGTCGCCGACGAGATGGCCCCCGACAGATCCTGTTCGATCGGAGCCGTGTGCGCGGGGAAGAGACGGGTGACCGAGGAGCCATCGGTCTCGGGCGCGAAGGGGGCGTGGTCGAGGTCGTCATCCGGGTCATCCGAGTCGAACCCGAGCGTATTGTCATCGACCGTGGACTCCGCCCCCAGCGTGGTGTCCGTGGACTTCGGGAGCGGCGGAGGCGCCGTCGGGCCGACTCGGGGCGCGGCGACGCTGGCCAGCGGAACCACGGGCATCTCGGCAGTCGAGCGCGCGCCTGCCGCCCCGCGAAATGCGGGGACTTCCGCGCGTCGTTTCGCCTGCGTCGCACCCAGCTCGGGCGGGACCGGCGGGTCCGGGAGCCGTACGGACGGTGCGCGCGACGGCGGCGAGGTTGAGCCTGCGACGGGCGGCTCCGGTCGGGTGGGCGCACCGACCTCGGGCGAACCTCCCTGAGCCAGCTCCCGCGCCCGTGCCTCCTCAACAGCGCGCGCTTGGGTTTCCGCGAGGGCGCGGGCTTCCGCCGCCGCACGGGCCTCCGCTTCGGCTTCGGCGGAGGCGCGGGCTTTCGCTTCGGCTTCCGCGGCGGCGCGGGCTCTTGCTTCGGCTTCCGCGGCGGCGCGGGCCTGAGCCTCGACTTCCGCTGCCGCGCGGGCTTTCGCCTCGGCTTCCGCGGCGGCGCGGGCTCTTGCTTCGGCTTCGGCCACGGCGCGGGCTTGCGCTTCGGCTTCCGCGGCGGCACGGGCTTGCGCTTCGGCCTCCGCGGCGGCACGGGCTTGGGCTTCGGCCTCCGCGGCGGCACGGGCTTTCGCTTCGGCTTCCGCGGCGGCACGCGCCTGCGCTTCGGCCTCCGCGGCCGCGCGGACTTGCGCCTCGGCTTCCGCGGCGGCACGGGCTTGGGCTTCGGCCTCCGCGGCGGCACGGGCTTGCGCCTCGGCTTCCGCGGCGGCACGAGCTTGCGCTTCGGCCTCCGCCGCCGCACGGGCCTCCGCTTCCGCTTCCGCGGCCGCGCGGGCTTTCGCCTCGGCTTCCGCGGCGGCGCGGGCTTTCGCCTCGGCTTCCGCGGCGGCGCGGGCTCTTGCTTCGGCTTCGG
>JADMJS010000123.1 GCA_018780435.1 Myxococcales bacterium | reverse complement strand
GACGAAGGCGGGCTCCGTGCCCGTCGAGGAGCCGGACGCGCCGTAGCCATGGCGATCCGAGGCGATTTCGCGCGCCGGAAGCCGGCGATTTGGGAGAAGGGGAGGAAGACGCGCAGGACCGAGCGGACGGGCTCCGGGAGACTGAGCCAGAGCGTCGCCGCGCTGGCTCCGAGGACGGCGGGGAGCGGGAGCGCCACGATGCCCAACCACCAATGCCACCAGAGCGCGGCCGCCAGCGCCGCGGCGGGCCCCCAAGCGACGCCATAGAAGGCGGCTTCCGATACGTGCGACGACGTCAAGCTCGAGGACCAGGCGCCACGGGTGACGACCAAGAAGAGACCTGCCAGCAGGAAAGCGGCCCCGAGGGTCGCGAGGACCACCCCGGTCCCCCAGCCGACTTCGTCGAGAGCGAGAGCCGCGAAGGCAAAGACGCCGACGGGTCCGGAAGACATCGCGAGATGCATGCCGAAGCGGGTTCGAGTGTTCATCCAGGGGTCATCGGTGCATGTAGCCGCGGACTTTGCCCTCCGAGCAAACGGGAGACCCTTGAGACGCTGCCAAAGCCGAGAGAGAATCGACAGAGCTGGCTTGACTCGTTCCCTGGTTGCATTATGGTCATACTCCAATGCTCGCGGAGCTTCGAAAGGACCTGAGGCTGGAGGTGCCCAGGGTGGCGTCGAGTGGGGCGCATCCATGAACACCATTCCGGCTCGCCCAAATTCACTTCGTACTCTAATGGAGATAATAAGTGAAAGCATTTATTCTGGATCGTTATGGGAGCAAAGTCGCTCTCAGGGCGGGGGAGGTCGCTGACCCGGAGGTGGGCGAGGACGACGTTCTCGTCCAGGTCCACGCCGCGGGCGTGAACGTGCTCGACCTGAAGCTTCGGAACGGCGACTTCAAGCTCCTCCTGCCCTACCGCACACCCGTCGTGCTGGGGCACGACGTCGCCGGAGTCGTGGTTCGTGTCGGCGCGAAGGTTAGGCGTTTCCAGCCGGGTGACGAAGTCTACGCTCGACCTTCCGATCATCGCATCGGTACCTTCGCGGAGCTCATCGCCATCAACGAGGCGGATCTGGCGTTGAAACCGAAGAACCTGACGATGGAGGAAGCGGCGTCGATGCCGCTAGTGGGCCTGACGGCGTGGCAAGCGCTCGTCGAGCGGGGGCAACTGCAACGGGGCCAGAAGGTCTTCATCCAGGCCGGATCGGGTGGTGTCGGTACCGTCGCGATTCAGCTCGCGAAGCACCTCGGTGCCGCGGTCGCCACGACGACCGGCACCTCGAACATCGACCTGGTGCGTGGTCTCGGCGCGGACGTCGTAGTGGACTACAAGACCGACGACTTCGAGACCAAGCTGAGCGGCTACGATCTCGTGCTGCACAGCCAGGATGGCAAGGCGCTCGAGAAGTCCTTGCGGGTGCTCCGGCCCGGGGGACGACTCGTCTCGATCTCGGGGCCGCCCGACCCGGCCTTTGCGTCAGAGATCGGTGCGCCCTGGTTCGTGAAGCTCGCCACGCGGCTCATGAGTTTCGGTACTCGACGACGAGCGAAGGCCCGGAACACCACGTTCTCGTTTCTACTCATGAAGGCGAGCGGCGACCAACTGCGACAGATCGCCACGTTGATCGAGGCCGGCGTCATTCGCCCTGTGGTGGACCGAGTCTTTCCGTTCGAATCGACCAATGATGCGCTCACTTACGTCGAGGCGGGGCGAGCGAGAGGTAAGGTCGTGATCAAGGTGAAGTGAAGACAGGTTGAGTCGATGAGATACGCCCCAGAACACAACGACGTGACGCGCCAACGGATCTTGGAGGCCGCGTCGCGCCTCTTTCGTGAAGATGGCATCGCGGCCGTCGGCCTCGCCAAGATCATGGCCGAAGCCGACCTGACGGTGGGCACCTTCTACACGCACTTTCAGTCGAAGGAGGCGTTGGTTCGAGAAGCCCTCCATCGCTCGCTCGACGCGCGCCATCAGGCGATCGAGCAGCTCCTCCCGGGCGCTGACTTGGAGGGGGTGGTTCGCGCTTATCTCAGCCCCGAACATCGCGATGGGGCAGGAACGGGATGCACTGTCGCCGCCTTGGTCTCGGAGGTGGCGCGGCATCCGTCCGAGACCCGTAGCGTGTTCGCATCACACAACGCACCGACCCTCGACGTGCTGGCGGCCTGGCTCTCCACACATCGAGGCGAAGACGTATCCCGCGCCGATGCGGCGGCGCTTCTGGGCCTCCTGGCGGGGACGTTGCAGCTAGCCCGAGCCACCCCCGACCGCGCCGAGTCCGACGCTATACTTGAGGCCGGCGTCCGTGCCGCGATTCGCCTCTCGACGTGACGTCGCGTTGCGTCGACGTACTGGAATGGAGCCCGCGCGTTGAACGAAACTCACCCAAGCCCGCCTTCGCTCTGGCCTCGCGAGCATGGGGCATACGCCCAGCTCGCCCTGCCGGTCGCGACGGCGCTCAGCGTCGCGCAACCTCGATTGGCGGCGCTGGGCCTCGTCACGACGGCGGCCGCCGCTTTTCTCGCTCACGAGCCCATCGTCGTGCTCCTCGGTCGGCGCGGCGAACGCGCGCGGCGGAACGGTGCGCACCCTGCGCGGCGTCGCTTGGTCGTGCTCGGCGCTTCGGGGGTGCTTGGCGCGGTGGCAGGTCTCTGGAACGCGGACGCAACGCTCCTCGGCGCGTGCGCGATGCTCGCTACCGTCGTCGCGCTTTCAGGCCTGCTGGTTCGAGCGAAGCAAGAGAAGACGGTCGGCGGAGAGGTCGTAATTGGAACGACGCTCAGCCTCGCCGCGATGCCCGTGGCGCTCGCATCGGGCGTGCCATGGCTGCCAGCGCTGAACATCGCCGCAGTGTGGGCGGCGATCTTCGCGCTCGGCACCATGACGGTCCACGCGGTGCTCCGGCGCGCGAAGAGCCGCTCCGTCTCGTTGAGCATCGGGGTCGCGATCCTCGGCTGCCTCTTCTCGTTTGGCGCGGTCGGCGCGGTCGCTCTGGGAGCCTGGTGGGCCGGCGCGCTCCTGCCACAGGGCATCCTGTCCCTCGCCATCGTCGCGCTTCGCCCGTCGCCACGTCATCTTCGGCGTATTGGGTGGTCCCTCCTCGCGGCCGACCTCGTCGCGCTCGCCGCACTCATCACCGGGATTCGCATTGCGGTGGGATGACTGTCCCGCCCTACTCGGCAACGGTTGCGCGACGGCGTAGTGGCGATAGGCTCCCCGCCCATGGGACTCCTCACCTTCAGCCTCAACCTCACCCTGGACGGCTGCGTCGACCACCAGGAAGGGATCGCCGACGACGAGACGCACGCCTTCTTCACCCGTCTCATGGACGAGAGCGGAGCGATGCTGTGGGGACGCGTCACCTACGAGATGATGGAGAGCTACTGGCCCGCCGTCGCTCGAGGGGACCTTGAAGCGCCGGCGGCCATTCGCGACTGGGCGGCCAAGCTGGAGGTCAAGCCCAAATACGTGGTGTCGTCGACTCGGAAGCACTTCCCGTGGACCAACAGCCACCATATTGTCGGCGATCTGCCCCATGGCGTGCAGGCGCTCAAAGACGCGACTCCGGGAGGTGTGCTCCTCGGAAGCGGCGCACTCGCGACCGAGCTCGATCGGCTGGACTTGATCGACGAGTACAAGCTGCTGGTCCATCCCCGAATCGCCGGCCACGGCCCGACCCTGTACCAGCGCGGACTTCGGGCCACGCGTCAGCTCGACCTGCTCTCGGCGACGCCGCTCCGGAACGGCGCGGTGGCCATGCACTACCGTCGCGCGCGCTGAAGCACAGGGGCTCCATCGCCGTGAGCTCACGGGCCAGCGCGGCTCCCACCTCGCGCCCGTCGCGTTGCACGGGGGAGACTTGAGACCATAGACGACGCCACCGGGGCGAAGAGGCGCGACTCCGACCCAGGGCGGAGCACGTCGGCCGAGCGCGGACCGGCGACACTCTCGAGATTCAGCCCCTAAACGACAAAAGCCCCGGTCGTTTCCGACCGAGGCTTTCTATGAACCAGCGCGACCCTGAGGGCCCTGTGGCTCCGGCTGTTGGACTCGAACCAACGACCCGCGGATTAACAGTCCGCTGCTCTACCAACTG
>JADMJS010000325.1 GCA_018780435.1 Myxococcales bacterium | reverse complement strand
CATCGTTGACCCGGCCCTTGCTCGGGGCGACCTGTGATTCCCAAAGAACAACCCTGCTCGCCGGCAGGGGCGCACTTCATAGAGGCCCGGGCGGGTGGTGTCAAGCGCTTTACGCACTTGCCCCCCCGGGATTCCGGCGCGGCTAATACCGGCCTCCGGTCCCTCCCGTCAAGGGGAAATCGTCTCCTGCGTTCCATGTGCCACGTCCGATCCCAGTCCTCGCTGCCTCGCCGCTTCATAGAGAAAGATCCCGGTGAAGGTGGCGACGTTGAGCGAATCGAGCTTGCCGGACGCGAGCATGACGCGATCGTCCGCCAGCTTACGCACTGAAGGACGAACCCCCTGCCCTTCACTGCCGACGACGAGGACACTCGGGCCGGCCATGGCGGCCTGGTCCACGGGGCGACTCCCTCCGACCACGGAAACGACGCAGCGCAGCCCCGCTGCCTTCAACTGGTCGATGCAGCTGACGAAACTGCCCGCTTGGTGAATCGGTACCCGTGCGACGCCGCCAGCGGCGGTGCGTTCGACCACGGGGCTGATCGGCGCAGAGCGGTCCTGGGGGAGGACGACGGCGTCGACACCGAAGAACGCAGCCGACCGCAAGATGGCGCCGAGGTTCTGTGGGTCGGTCACGCCATCGACCGCCAGGATGAGCGGCGTCGTCGCCGCCGCGACGATCCGTTCGAGGCCTTCGCTGGACAGATAGGGGAAAGGCTTTACCTCGGCGGCGACGCCCTGCGAGTTGCGGGGCCCGGCGATCTTCGCCATCGCCGGGCCGGGCACGGTGCGAACCGAGATTCCGGCCTTTCGTGCCAGGTCGACGAGCTTCATGACTCGCGGCGTCGCGCCGGGTTCGACGAGCAGCGCTTCGATGCGGGAAGGGTCGGCCACGAGCCACTCCTCGACCGCATGAACGCCAACGAGATGTTCAGCCATGGGACATGCCTCTCCCGGACGTCGGCCGGGTGTAACGGGACGCGAGGGTCGGAAGTATCAGGGGCCGGAGAGAACGCGCAGGAGCCCCTCCACGGGGTCCGGCGCTCGGGTAATGGGCCGGCCGACGACGAGCAGCGTAGCGCCGTCCGCGAGGGCCGCCCGGGGCGTCCCGATTCGGGTCTGGTCCTCGGCGCGGTCGCCGTCGGGCCGAATCCCCGGGACGACCAGCCAGGGCGAATCACCGACGGCGCTCCGTAGCGCGCCGATCTCGTGCGGCGAACAGACGAGCCCGCCTGCCCCCGCTCGGACGGCCGCCGTCCCGAGGGCGAGAACCTGCCCGGGGTCCGCCTCGAGGCTCGTGAGCACCGTCACGGCGAGGACGCGCATGGAGCCGGCTTCGCGGGCGGCCGCCGTGATCATCTCCGGCCCCCCCGACGCGTGCACCGTCAGGAGCTCGGCGCCCAGTCGTCGCACGGCGGCGACGGTGAGCGCGACCTGGTGAGGGATGTCGTGCAACTTCAGGTCGAGGAAGACGCGTGCCCCCTGCCCTGCGAGGCGGCGAACGACGTCAGGCCCCTCGTGACAGAACAGGCTGGAGCCGACCTTGAACCAACTCACCCCGTGGGGGACGAGCCGATCGACCAGCTCGGCAGCCTCCTGCAGAGTGGGGACATCGAGCGCGACGCAGATGCGGGACGCGTCGAGACGGTCGTCCCCACGAGCGGGGTCGCCGGCCGGCTGCGCCGTCATGCGCGAAGCCCGCGCCGCCCCGCGATGACGAGCTCACGGATCCGCTGCACGGCCGCGTCGAGTGGGACGAGGTCGCGTGCGCCAGTGGCTCGGACCTTGAGCTCGACGCCACCTTGTTCGAGCCCCTTCTTCCCGACCATGACCTGGATGGGGAACCCGATGAGGTCGGCGTCAGCGAACTTCTCGCCAGCGCGGGAGGGCCGGTCGTCGATGACGACGTCGATGCCGGCGGCCCGCAGATCGCCATAGAGCCAGTCGGCGGTCTCCGCGATGGTCCCATCCGCCGCCAGCGGGATGACGGCGACTTCGAAGGGCGCGAGCGGGAGGGGCCACTTGATGCCTTGCCCGTCGTGGTTCTGCTCGATGGCCGCTGCCATGATGCGAGAAACGCCGACCCCGTAACAGCCCATGACCATTGGGCGTTCTTGCCCGTCCTTGTCGAGGAAGCGGCAGCCCATCGGCTCGCTGTAGCGCGTGCCGAGGAAGAACACGTGACCCACCTCGATGCCGCGGAAGAAGGCGAACTCGCCCCCGCAGCGCCCGCACGGGTCGCCGTGTCCCGCCATCCCGAGATCGTGAGTCTCCGTAATGCCGAGGTCGGAGAGCTCCACCGAGATGAGGTGTTCGCCCTCGACGTTCGCGCCGCAGGCGAAGTCGGCGAGCGTGCGAACGCTGTCGTCGGCCAGGATTCGGATGTCCTTTCGGCTGAAGCCGACGGGCCCGAGGTAGCCGAACGCGAGCGCGGCGCTCACCGCCGGGCGTCCGTCGGACGTGCGAGCATCGGCCGTCGCCTTGGCCTCGCCGGCTTTGAACTCGACCCAGGTCGCCCCAGTGCGCGCGCGGAGCTTGATCTCGTTGAGCTCGCGGTCGCCCCGGAGTAGGACCAGGAAGGCTCCCTTGTCGGTCTCGACGTAGAGGCTCTTCAGGATTCGGTCCTTCGGGAGCGACAGGAAGGCCGCGACGTCGTCGATCGACTTCTTGCCCGGCGTCGGGACCGACGTGAACTTGCCGCCCGGGGTGCTGCCGAGCGGCCCCGTGGGTCGTTGTATCTCCGCTTTCTCGACATTGGCGGTGTAGCCGCACGACGGGCACGAGACGATGCTGTCTTCCCCGGAGTCGGCCAAGACCTGAAACTCATGGCTCCGAGAACCACCGATGGCGCCGGTGTCGGCCTCCACCGGCCGGAATGCGAGCCCGCACCGCTCGAAGATGCGCACGTAGGCGTCGTACATCGCTTGATAGGTGCGCGACGCTCCCGCTTCGTCTGCATCGAAGCTGTAGGCGTCCTTCATGACGAACTCGCGGCCGCGCATGAGGCCAGCGCGGGGGCGGATCTCATCGCGGAACTTGTTGGCGATCTGGTACAGGTTCACGGGGAGCTGACGGTACGAGCGCACGTCGCGGCGAACCAGCGCCACCATGACCTCCTCGGCGGTCGGGGCGTAGCAGAACTCGGCCTGCTTGCGGTCCTTGAACCGGAGGAGCTCGGGCCCGTACTTCTCCCAGCGTTGGCTCTCCATCCAGAGTTCGGCCGGCTGCACGGTCGGCAGGATGACCTCTTGCGCACCAGCGCGATCGAGCTCCTCGCGAACGATGGCCTCGATCTTCTTCAGGACACGCACGGCGAGGGGCAGGAAGGAGTAGATTCCGGCCGCCTCCTTTCGGATGAAGCCCGCGCGAAGGAGCAAGGCGTGGCTCGGGACCTCGGCTTCTTTCGGGGTCTCTTTCAGGGTCGGCGCGTGGACGAGACTCATTCGCATGGGAGATTCCTGCCTGTGGCGGGTGGCGGCGGCGGGTTATCGCTCGCGGACCCACGCGGTGCAAGTGCGGGATGTACTTCGAGGCCTGAACCGCTTGGTCTCGACGCTCGCGACGGCACGGGGTCCGGGCTCTCCCGATCCGAGATCGCCGCCTTTCGCAAGTCGCTGATATTCAAGGATTTTCTCGCGCGCCCATTCAGAGAATCGGCTTGACTGCGCGGGCCACTTGTGGAACATCTGCACGCTTCATGTAAAGCGGCCGGTTTCACGGCCCGCCGCTTCATCCGGCGCGCTCGACGACTGGTCGAGTACCCCGACCGCACAGGAAGGCAACGTTCATGGCCGCATCGTTCCGGAATCGCCCCCTTCGAGCACGACCTGGCTCCCTCCTCTCGGCCGCTTCGATCGGCGTCGCATTTTTGTCAGTCGGCCTCGCGGCGGGTTGTTCGGAACCGGCGTCGACCGAGGCCGCGGACGTGCCGGACGTTTCCGAAGTCGAGGAGGACACCTACGTCGCGCTCGAGCCCCTCGTGGTGACGGTCAAGAGCACGGCGGAGGAGGGGAACGTCCCGCTCAAAGCCACGCTCTCGTGCGAGGTGGAAGGTGAGGCTCCCGAGGCGCTCGGTTACGAGTGGACCATCGAGAGTTCGACGGCAAAGCTCCCGACCTTCGACTGGACCTTCACGTCGCCCGGCGACAAGGAGGTCTGCTGCACCGCGTTCCGTACGATTCGGCCCGAGGAGCGCTTCCAGGATTGCCAGTACATCCGGGTGCGAAACTCGCCCGCGCTGAGCGTGAGCGAGCCCGTGCTCACCGGTGCGACGGAGGTCGCTCCGGGCGCCTGCCTCGACGTGTCGCTGACGGTCACGAACGTCGGCGGTCGCGTCGTGAACCCGATGAAGGTCGGTTGCGCGCTCAGCAAGGACGACACGTGGACCGAGGAGGGCGCGTCCTCGCGCATCGACATCTGGAGCGCTGACGTCGAGTCCATGAAGGACGGCAAGTCGCTCCCCCAGAAGATCGACTACGTGTCGCAGGAGATGTGCATCCCAGCCGAGACCGCCGAGGCCGGGTACTTCCTCATCTGCAAAGTGGACTCCCTCGATCAACTCGAAGAGGACGACCGTTCTGACAACGAGAAGTTCTTCGGGACCCTCATCACGGTCGACGCCAAGCTCGGGCTCGAGCCCGACCTCACGGTGGAGTCGCTGGCGCTCCAGACCGGCCAGTCCTTCCCCAAGAGCTGGGGTGAGCCGGTCAACTACCAACTCGCCATCCGAAACGCGGGCGAAGGGGACTCGTCCAAGTTCAACTATCGCGTGGAGGTCTGCCCCGAAGGCAAGTCGGCCGGCGACCCCACCTGCGTGAACACCAACACCGGCGTGACCGGACAGCCGGAGGACTACCAAGTCTTCAAATTGAGCGGCCTCGTGACCCTGCCGATCCAGCGCGGCTGGCCGGTTCCGAATGACACTGCCGACGGCCGCTATTGCTTCCACGCCAGCGTCGACACGGGCGCTACCGTGCTCGAGATCGACGAGACCAACAACAAGTCGGGGGCCCCCGCCTGTTTCGACGTGCAGTACAAGGCTCCCGTCGGGTCCGACTTGAATCTCATCCAGGTCGCGTGCAAGCCCACCGAAGCGGCCTGGAACGGCACCCTCGCCGCCGAGTTCGTCGTCCGAAACGACGGGACGACGGTCACCCCGAAGTGGGACTTCGAAGTGCTGCTGTCGAGCTCGGAGGCCCCCACCTCGCTGTCGAGCAAGATGTGCACGTCGACCAGTGGTTGTACGGGACAGGCAGGGCTCGCGCTCGGCGAGGAACGGTCGGTCACGGCGGTGCTCAAGATCTCGAACGAGATCCCTCTGAAGGAGTACTTCTGCTTCGTAAAGGTCGACGATGGGGACGTCGTGGACGAGATCGACGAGAGCAACAACATCCGGAAGAGCGATCAGAAGGTCACCATCGCCAGCAAGGCGTACACGGACGTGTACGCCAAGGGCGTCACGCACACGCCGTTGACCCAGACCGCCGGCCAGACCATCGACATCGTCTACACCCTGGGCAATCAGAACACCTCCACCGCCGCCGGTGTCACGGTCTGCGCCGTCTTGAGCCAGGACGAAAAGATCCAGGTCTCGGACGTGACATCGAAGAAAGACATCGTGATCGCCACCGAGGTCTTCGCCGAGCTGCGCCCCGACTCCAAGCTCACGCCCGAGGAGAAGGAAGCCCAGCTTAAGACGTGGACCGTGACGTTGCCCATCGAGCTCGACCACACCATCTCGACCTACACGGTGGGCATCCTCGCCGACTGCAAGGGCGTCCTCGGTGACGACACGAACAAGACCAACAACGGCGTCGCATCGACGTCCGGCAAGCTGACCGTCGAGGACGCCCAAGGCGGCTGCTTCGAAGACGCATCAGAGCCCAACGTCGAGAACGCACCCATGGCGCTCGCTGCGGGTCTCACTGAAGGGCTCGGCCTCTGCGATGACGGCGACCACTTCACCGTCACGGTGCCGAAGGGCAACACCCTGACCGCCACCATTATCGCCGAGCCGATCCTGGCCATCAGCGCTGTTCCTTCGGACCTGCTGGTCGAGCTGCGCGACCCGGCTGGCGAGCTCGTGGACACGGCCTCCGTCGCCGCCGGGACGGCGAAGGTCGTCGCGTACGTCGTCCCCGCCGACGGCACCTTCAAGCTGAGCGTGAAGCCAGCCAAGGCCAAGAATCAGGCTCACTATGCGGCCGAGATCCGCATCGATCCGCCGGTCCCGGGGATCGACCTGGTCCCGGCCGAGCTCATCGCGTCACCCGAGACGACGTTCCCCGGTGGCGCGCTTCACCTCGACTGGAAGGTCGTCAATGGTGGAGACACCGCCGCGGCGGCGTTCAAGCTCGGGCTCTACGCGTCGACCGACGACCAGCTCGACGTCAACACCGACCGTCGCGTCGGCGAGGTCGCCTTCGCGGACCTTCCGGCCGCCACCGCGGAGAAGCGTCACGACATCGTGGTGTTGCCAGCCGATCTCGCCGGCGGAGACGTCTCGATCTTCGCAGTCATCGATGACCAAAACAGCGTGACGGAGGTCGACGAGACGAACAACAGCGGGCTCGCGGGCGCGGTCTTCGTGGACGAAGCCAATAAGTGCGTCGACGACGTGGAATATGAGCCGAACAATACGCTCGGCACCGCGACCGTGCTCCCCTCGACGACCGCGTCGTATACGGGCCTTGGGGTCTGCCCCGACCTCGAGGACTGGTACCGCGTCGAGCTGCAGCCCGGCCAGAAGCTCACCGCGCTCGTCGAGTACAAGTACGCAAGCAAAGCGGGCTACGTCTACGTCCAGATCCACGACCGGAACGGCGTGGAGCCCCTCATCGAGGGCAAGACCGCGTCGAAGGCGACGGCAACGCTGCCCTACGTCTGGGATGGCGGCGCTCACTACATCCGCGTGTTCAACGAGAAGCCCAACGACACGGGTCTCCCGTACACCTACACGCTGACGGTCACGATCGAAGACGGCGACCCGAAGGACGCGTGCGCCGGCGACAACTACGAGACCAACAACGACTGGAAGCACGCCGCGACCACGGGCTGTGGGCTCCGTAAGGCCACGCTCTGCTTGCGTGACACCGACTGGTACACCTTCACGTTGCCGGCGTCGTCGAACGTGTCGGTCACGCTCACCAACTCGGGTTCGGATCTCAAGATCGCCCTGTACACCGACCCGACCACGAAAGAGCTCAGCAAGACGGCCGGCAACGGCACCCTCGCGATCTCGTCCCCCGCGACCGGCCCGACCACCTACTACTTGGCGGTGCAGCCCAAGTCGACGACCTACACGGGCATCGACAGCTTCAACTACGATCTCTTCTTCGACGGCCTCCTCGGTGTCGACCTCGAAGTGGAGGACGTCAAGCCGGCGACCGGCGGTGCTTTTGACGGTGAGGACGAGGTCGTCGGGTTCCGGCTCGTCAACCAGTGCCTCGACCCCGTGCCGGTGTCGGAGTTCGGAGTTTATCTCTCGGTCGACGAGACGCTCGACCCGGGTGACGCCTTCATCGCCGTGCGCCCGACCCCCGGGGCCATCGCCGCGGGCAGCTTCATCGACGTGGCCCAGAAGTTCACCATCCCAGTCGGTACGCCGCCCGGCCTCTATTCGATCTTCGTGGTGGCCGACCCGAACGATCAGATTTCGGAGTCGAACGAGGACAACAACGACGCGTCGGCGCCGTTCCTTGTTCAGCAGGTCTGCATCGACGACGCCTCGGAGCCGAACAACGCCCCGACGTATGCACCCGTGATGCTACCGGGGACCTACGACGACCTCGCCATCTGCCCCCTCGACGTGGACTGGTACGGCGTGGACCTCGACGCGGGCCAAGCGCTCGGCGTGGTCCTCGACTTCAAGGTCGCCAAAGGTGACCTCGACCTTCGCCTCTATGCGACTGGCAACGTGACCACGCCAGTCGCGAAGGCCTTTGAAACCGCCGACGGCGAGACCTTGACCTTCACCGCCGAAAGCGCCGGTAGGTACTGGATTCGAGTGAACGGGCTCTCCGGCGCCTCCAATGTCTACGGAATGCGCATCGACGTCGTCGATTGTGGTGACGGCCTCTGCGGTCTCGCGGCGGGCGAGGACTGCGACACCTGCGCGGCCGACTGTGGCGCCGTCGTGTGTGACGACAGCAACCCGTGCACCGACGACGCCTGTGGCGCGGGCGCCTGCGTCAATACCGAGAACCCGACCCTCTGTCCCGAGGGCGGTGTCTGCAACATCGTCGGCACCTGCGCAACCGAGGCACGCGAGTCCCTCGACATCGCGCTCCCCGACGCGACGGGCCCGAATGTGACCGACCGCACCCGCGGCAGCGACACGCTGACCATCGCGGGCTCCGGCTGCGACGATGGCGTCGGCTCGGTGACCCTGACGGTCGAGCTCGCCGTCGGCACGACGGGCGACCCGGCGAACTTCGACCTCGACGACTACGACGTCTTCCTAACTGCGCCCGGCGCCTTGGAGCCGATCTATCTGGGCTACGGCTCGGAGAGCTTCGTCGGCCTCCCCGACTTCGACGGCGAAGCGGCCGATGGTGAGTGGACGATTGGCGTCGAAGACGCGAAGCAGAACGTCTCCCCATCGGGGCTCCTGACCGGCTGGACGCTCGCGATCGAGTGTAAGTAATCCAGGCCCGGTCTACTTGGCCCGTCGCCCCTGAACCCGTACTCTGAGGGCATGCCTCAGAGAGCCATCGTTCCCGGCTGGACCATCGACGACGACGATCCCCGCTCACCTCCGGCGGAGCTGTGGGCGACGCTCACGCCTTCTCAGCAGGCGCGCATCGACGCCGCGCTGCCGAGCGAGTTCCCGGCAGAAGGCGAGTTTGCGCCCGAGGGCGACGGCCACACCATCCCGGTGCTGGAAGTCCGGCTCACCCTCGAGCGTTGGTTTCGAGGTCCACCCACGGGCGGGCGCACCTATATCGGGAGCGATCTGCCGGTCTACTACCCGAACGAGCGGATGTTCAGCCCGGACATCATCGCCATCCGCGACGTCCCGGCAGGCCCGCGGGACCGCTGGCATGTGAACAAGGAGGGAAAGGGACTCGATTTCGTCCTCGAGGCCACCTACCACGGCAACCGGCGCAAGGACCTGGAGCTGAACGTCGTCCGGTTCGCAGCGCTGGGCATCCGTGAGTACTTCGTGCTCGATCTCGTCCGCGAACGGCTCCTAGGCTACCGCATCGGCGACGACGGGGGCTACCTGCGTATGGTCCCTCGGCAGGGCCTCCTCACGTCCGACGTACTGGGCCTCGACCTCAGCCTCGTCGGCCGGAGCGTGCGCTTCTGGGTCAATGGCAACCCAGTCCTCACGCCCTTCGAGCGGGAGGTCGTCCTGGCCGAGGCCGTCGACCAACTGAACGCGAAGCTCGAGAGCGCCACCGAGCTCGCTGAACAAGAAGCGGAACGCGCAGAGCAGCTCGCATTCCGAGCGGAGGAGGAAGCGCTTCGGGCCGAACAAGAAGCGCTGCGCGCCGAACAAGCCGCCAGTCGGGCCGAGCAGGAAGCGAGCCGCGCGGATCGCGAGCAGGCCGCCCGGGAGCAGGCCGTCGCCGAGCTCGAGCGGCTCAAAGCGAAGCTTCGGGCGGCCGGAATCGACCCGGACGAGGCGCTACAGTAGCCCCGCGCCGGATTCTCAGACGGTGTGTTGGGCGAGAAACTCGGCCGTACGACGAGCGACGTAGGTGACGAGATCGAGCTCGGCGGTGGTGAACTCCGGTCGCTCGGTGTGGTTCATGACTTGGAGGGCGCCGTAGACTCGCCCCTCGTGCTGCACGGGGGCACAGGCGACGGAGCGGATCTCGTACCCAATCTCTTTGGACAGCGTGGTCTGAAAGCGCGGGTCCCGTTCGACGTCCGCCAGGGTGAGGGAGACGGCGTTCAGCGCGCAGAACCCGGCGATCCCCTTTCCAATCGGTAGTTTGAACTTCTTTACCTCGTCCGCCTTGGGCCCCACGGCGGCGGCGAAGTAGAGGTCCTTGCCGCTCGGCTCACTGAGCATCATCCAGCCGGCTTCGGACGGGACGGCGCTCGTGATGAGATCGAGCGCCAGCTCGAGGGCCTCGCCGACGTTGGCGGCGGCCATCGTGAGTGAGTCCATTCCACGTTGAACCCGCGCCTCGGTCTCCGGGGTCACCGACTCCCAGCCCGGGAGATCCACCACCACGTCGCTGAGCGCGCTGGCTTCGGACGCACCATGACTGTCGAGAGGAGCGCGGCTCAAGACTCGGCTGACGGCGTCGAGCTTCTGGTGCGTGACCGCCCCCGATGGATCGACGGTGCCGAAGCGAGGGCCCGAAGGTCCGTTGGCGACGGCGCGATCCGCGTCGCTCACCTCGAAGTAGCGCTCGAGGTCGGCCTCATCGAGCGGGTAGTCGAGCTCGAGTTCCACGTCGACTGCGTCGGCGGGTTCGGCACGCGCGACCGACGCGACGGCAGCGCCGCGGGCGATCGGGCGCAAAAGCTCTCGCTCCAGCTCCTCGATGGGGATACGGCGAGTTGGGACGCGGTCCGGGTCGAGCTGAACGCCAGCCGCGGTCTGTCGACGCGGCCGTCCCCCGTCGACCAATCGAAGGCTCGACGTGGCGAATCGTTCGGTCACGGCTCGCTGGGGGTCACGATCGAGATCCGGCAGCTCGCGTAGCACGAAGACCCGACCTTGGACGGGCTCCATGACGTGGATGGTCTTGTCCGGCTTGATGTCGCAGACGGCGCGACGCGCGAGATCACGATCGGCCCCGATCTCGTCGAGGCCGAGCCGCAGCGCCATCATCCAGTTCGTCGCTTCGACGTCGATGGTCATGCTGACGCCGTCTGGCTCGAGCGCAGGGACGTAGATCCGAAATATCATGGGACTCCTTGGGGCCGCGACGCTTGAGGCGAACTGCACCTGCCAGCTCGCGCCCCGCGAGTCCTTCGGCACATGCAGGTCGGCGCTTTAGAAGGCGATCAGCGAACCCGCCGCCCCGCGGAATCACGAAAGTGGGTTCGCGAGTTGAAAGTGCAGACTTCGGCTGCTAAGCAGCCCGGGCAAAAGTCGGACTCCGCAGATGGAGGCTCCGAGGTGATGAATGCGACGTTGGACCTTCGAGATGGTGTCTCTCTCCGCTGCCCTGGCGCTCGGTGCCCTTGGGTCGGCCGGTTGTCGCAAACGAAGCGACGTACAAGTGCATGCGGCTCCCGGGACCCCTAGTCCTGCTGAGCCCGGCTCCGCGGCGCGGGCGGCTGGGGAGGGGGCTGAAGCCGCGTCCGGCGCTACCGTGGATGGCACCGAGGGGACCATCGAACCCGCAGGAGCTACCGGCGGTGACGGGACGGACGAGCCCGTCAAGAACTCGCGTGAAGCGATGGCTGCGGCCGCCTATGACGCACTGGTGATCGGAGACGATGGCGCAGGCCTCAAAGTCCTGGCGCTGGGCGACGACGCCTACGCGGTGGTCGAACAGGCGATCCAGTCGGAGAACATCCTCGCCGCGACCGGCGCGCTCGAACTCTTGCCCGACCTCTCTCGCAAGGGCGAGAAGCGCGTCATCGCGTTGCTCATGACCAGCGTTCAGTCGACCGTCGCGGCGATCCGCCTCACGGCGCTCGACGTGTCCGTTCGTGCCCCCGACCTGAAGCTCCCACTCGAGATCGTTCAGAAGCTCATCGCGGACGCCGAACTCGACGTACGCGCAACGGCGTGTGACACGCTGCTCTCGTACCAGGATCGTAGTCCCGCGTCGGTGGCCGCCGTCTTCGCTGGGATCTCCGACGAGAGCGACGTCGTTCGCGCGGCCTGCAGTGACGCCTTCGGCCGCCTCGGGACGGCCACGGGCCATATCGAAGCCTTGGCCAAGATGCTCGAGAGCGACCGGGCCCACGTCCGGGAGGGGGCGACTCGCGCTCTAGGCGACCTGCGCGCGCCGGAAGGTTACGAGCTCCTCCGAGGTCGCCTGTCGGATCCGGACCCGAGCGTCGCCGCGACGGCCGCTGCCGCCATCGGTCGCTTCGCGAACGCGGATGCGGTTCGCGATCTTGAGCCCATCCTGAAAGATGAACGCCGCGGTGTTCGCGTCGAGGCCGTCGCCGCGCTGATGCGCCCCCCCGCCGAGCTCGTTCGAAACCTCGTCTATGAGGCGCTCAAGGACCGCGACGCCACGGTGCGGCTCGAAGCAGCAGCCGTGCTCGTTCGATTCCCGGATGATCCGGAGACGACCATTCGACTACATGCGCTCCTTCGCGACGAAGAGGCGTCGGTGCGTGAGATCACGACCATCACCCTCGGCGACCTTCGAAACCCACGCTCCTTCGGGCCGCTCCTCGCTCGTCTCACCGAAGAGACGGAAGAACAGGTGCGCGCTGCGATCGTTCTCGCGTTGGTCGCCATCGATCCGAGCCAAGCCGTCCCGCACCTCATCGACCGACTCGAAGGATCGAAGGGCGCCGAGCAGACTCAGATCATCGCGAACCTCCGCCGGGTCACGGGGGAGTCGCTCCCGCTCGATGCCGCGAAGTGGAAGGCGTGGTACGCCGCCCAGCCGAAGCCCGCGACCGATGGCGGCGGCGTCGCGCCTCCCGAGGGCGCACCCGGAGGCGCCGCGCCTGCGGCACCGACCGAAGGCGCTCCCGCCGTTCCTGCGCCAGTGCCTGCTTCGACGGCCCCGTCGACCGTTCCCGAGGCGCCCTGATCGCCCAGCGGGCTAATGTCGAGCGGGACTAGGAGGGTACTGATTTTCTCCCGTCGCATGCCTTCGCGCTTACCCACGGGTGCGGCGTCAGATGTCTGCGATACGTCCGTACCCAGGGGTACACTCAGGGCGTCACTCGACAGCCTCCTTGCCCCCGTGGGGAATCGCATCGGCCTGCTCGGTCCGAAAATCAGCACCCTCCCAGGCTCCTGGAATCGTCAGCGCCCGAGCCGCAGCCGCCACACGCCGAGGGCCGCTTCCTTCACGATGTTTCCACTCATCTTGGATTTCCCGGCCGTCCGGTCCGGAAAGACGATGGGGACCTGCTTTACGTCAAAGCCGGCGTGCAGCGTCCGCCACGTCAGCTCGATCTGAAAGCCGTAGCCGACCTGCGACACGGCATCGAGATCCAGAGTCTCGAGCACCTCTCGGCGGAAGCACTTGAAGCCGCCGGTGAGGTCGGAGTAGGGCAGCCCCAGGATGAGCCGAGCGTAGAGGTTGCCGCCCCGGGAGATGGCGACGCGACGCCAGGGCCAGTTCTCGACGCCGCCGCCCGGCATGTAGCGACAACCGATGACAAGATCAGCCTCGTCGACGGTGCGCAAGAAGTCGGGGAGGAAACGAGGCTGGTGGCTGAAGTCGGCGTCCATCTCGAAGATGAATCGATAGGGGCGGGCCAGCGCCCAGCGAAAGCCGGCGAGGTACGCCGTCCCGAGCCCGAGCTTGCCGGCGCGATGAATCGCCTGGAGCCGTGAGTCGCGGGCGGCGAGGCCGTCGGCGAGCCGCCCGGTGCCGTCGGGGCTGGCGTCGTCGACGACCAGGACGTGGACCTCTGGGAGCCGTTCCCAAATCGCGACCACCAGCTTCTCAAGGTTCTCAGCCTCGTTGTAGGTGGGGATGATGATGAGGGCCCCTTTCCCGTCGGGAGAGGAGGGCTCGCGGACGCCGCGCTCATGGAGGGCTGCCGTGGGATTCGAAGGGAGCATCAGTAGGTCTCGGTGTAGAAGGAGGCGATGAGCGCGGCGTGGCGTCGAGCGACGACGTCTCGGCAGAGCCCCCCGAAGGGCGTGAGCTCGCCGGTGGCGTGGGCGAAGTCGCTGTCGAGCACTGCGAACTTGCGGATGGCTTCGAAGGCGGGTCGATTCGCGCTCACGGACGCCACGATGGAGTTCACGAGGGCGTATATCTCGGGCCGACGCGCGAGGTCGCTCGCCCGGCGCACGACGATCCCGCGTTCGCGAGCGAAAGTGTCGATAGCGACCGAATCGAGCGTGACGAGCGCACTCAGGAAGGGGCCGTCCGTACCGGTAACGAAGGCGCGAGAGAGGTAGGGGCTGGCCGTGAGTTCAGCTTCGAGCTCGGCGACGGACGCGAGCGCTTGGCCCGCCTGCCCACACTCGCCGTCGTCTCGGGCGCATCGTCGAACCCGCTTCAGCGTGCCGCCGTCGCGGACCTCGGCGAGATCCCCGGTGTCGACAAACCCGGCATTCACCTTGGAGCCGGCGCCCTCCATGGGTACGGGCGACGCCGGGCCCTGGACAGGGGGGAGCGCCGATGGCGCGAGCTCGGGCGCCGACAACCACAGCCGCCCGTCGACGATCCGCGCCTCAACCCCGGCGACGGGAGGAAAAGCGCCGTCGAATCGAGCCCTTGAGGGGGGGACGAGGTGTGTCACCGGAGAGACGGCCAGTGTCCCGTAGCTCTGGCCCACGCTCACGCCGAGGCCGTGAAAGTAGCGCAGAATGTCGTGCGAGATCGCCCCAGTAGCACACATCGCGCGCTTGAGGCAGCGGCCGAGATGGACAGCGATGCGCCGCGCCACGAGTCGACGCGTGAGTCGGTGCCTGATTCGGAGGACGACGTCGGGCTCATAACGTCCTTCATAGACGTAGCTCATGTCGTCACCGAGGGACTGTGCCCACCGGAACAGGCGCCGCGGGAGACCGCCCGCCCGCTCTGCGTCGATGGCACACGCGGCGAAGAGGGCTTCAAAGGTGCGCGGGACGCCGAACAGGTAGGTGGGCTCGATCTGCGGGACCACGGTGCGGGCGTCACCTGGAACGAGCGTGAGCCGTGCGCCGTCGATGAGCGTTCGATAGGCGACCAGCCGTCCCAGGGGGTGAGAGAGCCCGAGGTCCGACCAGACCACGTCGCTCGACGTCAGCTCGAGGCCCACGAGCCGGTCGAGCTGCGCGACTACGGCGCTCATGGGCCACGCGGCCGAATGCAGTGTGCCACGCGTCGCCGCGCTGAAGCCGATGATCTCGCTTTCGGGCCGCGCGGGCCCCGTGTAGCCAGCGGCGCCGAGCTGCAGCAAAGCCTGCGCCGACACGACTTGCGACGAGTCGCTGCTACCGACCAAGACGCGACTCAAGGCCTCGATGGTCGCCGCGGCGTCCCGTTCGCTCCCATCACGCCCGACTCCGTCACGCCCAGTCAGGACGACGACGAGCCGCAGCGAACTGGCGTCGCGGCGGCCGCCGAGCAGAGAGGTCACCGTGGACAGCCCGTGAGGCGCTCGCGTCACCAGCACGGCGGGGTTGAGCTGAACTAAGACCTCGGCGAGTGCGCCGGACGCGAGCGACGGGGGGACGGCGACGACGCTGCACCCCAGTCGTTGGGCTCCGAGGTCGGCCACCAGCCAGTCGGGTCCATCGTCAGCGTAGATGGCGACTCGGTCGCGCTCACTGACGCCGAGCGCGGCGAGGCCGGCGGCAAAAGCACGCGCTTCCGCGAGCCAGCGCCCAAGCGTGGCCGCGTTCTCCGGTGGGGCGAGCTCGACGGCTCGCTCCAGGCGTTCCCAGAGCGGGCTCAGAGGCGAGCTCAACGGCCGTATCCCGTGCTCCGAGCGTTGGGTGGCGCGGGGGGCACGACCCCTGGCGCCGGGACTCCCTCAGCCGTGGGTGCCGGCGCTGACGCGGGGCCCGCGAGAGTGCGCACGTGTTTGACGATGGCGTCGATCTTGTCGACGGAGAGCGCGTGTCCGAAGGCCGGCATGGTGCGCCGGCCGTCGCGGATGATCTGGCGCATCTCTTCGTCGGTGACCGTCTTCTGCCAAGCGGCGTCCGAGAGCTCCCGCGATGCGACGCCGCCGGTCTCGGTGGTCGCGATGCCGCCGGTCCCCGCTTCGCCGTGGCATCGCGCACACGCTTTCTCGAACAGCTCCTTGCCGGAGTGTCCACTCGCGCCGCCGCAGCCCGGGAGCCCACACAACAGGGCCGAGAGGACGACCGAAGCCCAGACGATGTTGGCCTCCTGACGTGTCATCAACCCGGCCACGACTTGCCATAGACGGGGACGATGGTGCCCGAGCTGAGCGTGTTGCCCGGGGAACAGAGCCAGTAGATGGCCTCGGCGAGCTCGTGGGTCTTGGGCCAGGTGTCATAGTCCGCGTTCGGCATGGCGCTGCGGTTCATCGGGGTGTCGATGATCGACGGGGCGACGGCGTTCACCCAGATGCCCTTGGAATGAAGCTCCCGGGCGGCGACCTGCGTCATCGCGGCGACGGCGGCTTTCGAGATCGTGTAGGCCGACATGCCCGCGCCGGCCGTCGGGTCGATGGCCGGGCGGGCCGCGACGTTCACGATGCGCCCACCGTCACCCATGCGTCTCGCCGCCTCTCGTGTGCAGAGGAAGGCCGTGCGGAGATTCATGGTGAGCATGTGATCGAGCTGTGCGAGCGACGTGTCGGCGAGCGCTCCCATGGCGAACCCTCCCGCGACGTGGATGCTCGCCCACAGGTTCGGGATCGCTGCATAGACGGACGCTACCGCTGCTTCGTCGCCCAGGTTCACCGGCGCATGGACCGTGAGTCGCGGCTGACCGGCGAGCGCAAAGGACGCTTCCGGGATCGCGGTGAACGAGGTGACATGGACTTCGGCGCCGGCCTCGAGGAAGCGCGACGCGACCGCCGCCCCCAGCGCGCCCGTACCGCCGGTCACGACGATGTGTTTCCCGTTGAGGCTCATGCACACTCCACAGCGGAGCATCTACCGGGCCCAGCTCGATCGCTGGTACGGCCGCTCGCGCGGGCGCAGCGTGCCTCAACCGAGGGCTTTTTGCCACGGCATTTGCCCACCGGCCCTCCCCGTGCCCGCCTTCGCCCGAGACGCGAGACCACGCGCCCCGGGATCAGAAGAAGCGACCATCACCGCCATCTCTGTTAGGCTCGCGACCCGCCGATGCGAGAGGGTATGCCCCCGGCCACACCCTCGTCGAGGAGTCCTTCGCCATGTCCGACGCCGCCCCCCTAGCCGCTGGTCCTTTCGCCGCGGGCTCTGTGAACCCCGCGACCCTCGCCCCCCTGCCCGCTTGGTCGCCCACCCCTCCGGAGGCGGTCGCTGGCGTCGTGACGGCGGCGAGGCGCGCGCAACCGGGCTGGGCCGCCCTCGCGCCAAGCGAACGGGAGCGGCGCATCATCCGCGTTGGCCAGGCGCTCATGGAACGCCGAGCCGAGATCAGCAATCTGCTCTGGAGCGAGACCGGACGGCCGCCGCTCGAATCCTTCATGGCGGACCTCGCCGTGTGCGTCGGGTACTGCAAACGCGCCGTGGCCGTCTCTCGAAAGGCGCTCGCCCCGGAGAAGGTCCCGCTCTCGTCCCTGGAGTTTCCCGGCAAACGCGCGACCACCTACGCGGTGCCCCGCGGCGTCGTGGGAGTCATCGCCCCGTGGAACTACCCGGTGGCCAACTTCATGAAGTCGGTCCTTCCGGCCCTCCTCGCCGGAAATGCGGTCGTCATGAAGCCCTCGGAGCACACGCCTCGCTCCGGCGCGTGGCTGGCGGCGCTCCTATCGGAGATCTGCGGCCAGGGCGGAGACGGCGCCCTCGTCGGGCTGGTGCAAGGTGATGGCCGAGTTGGTGCCGCGCTGATCGCCGGCGGCGTCGACTCCATCGTGTTCACGGGCTCGGTGTCGTCCGGGCGCAAGGTCGCTTTGGCGGCGGCGGAGCGGCTCATCCCATGTTCAGTGGAGCTCGGCGGCAAGGACGCCGCGATCGTCCTCGCCGACTGCGATCTCGACCGCACGGTGCTCGGCATCGCCCAGTGGGGGCTGCACAACGCAGGACAGAACTGCGCCGCGATCGAGAGAGTCTACGTGGAGGACGCAATCGCGGATGCCTTCATCGAGAAGCTCGGCCGCGTGGTCGCTCGGCTTCGTGTGGCCACGAGCGACAAAGACGGCGAGAGCGATCTCGGCCCGTTACAAAATGCGGCCCAGCTCGCCATCGTCGAGCGCCACGTCACTGACGCGGTCTCGGCGGGCGCGCGAGTGGTGTGCGGCGGCGCGCGCGTCGGCCCAGGCTACGGCTTCCAAGCGACGGTCCTCGACCGCTGCTCGAACGACATGACCGTCGTCGCCGAAGAGACTTTCGGCCCCGTCATCGCCGTCATTCGTGTCCCCGACGCCGAACGTGCGGTCGCCGCCGCCAACGACTCGCGTTACGGGCTCAACGGCAGCGTCTGGACGCGCGACCTCGCTCGCGGAGAATCGCTGGCCCACCGGCTCGAAGTCGGGGTCGCCTACGTGAACAACCACGCCGTCGCGGGGACGATGCCCGAGATCCCTTGGACCGGCGTCCGCGAGACGGGAACCGGCATCGCTCAGAGCCGCCATGCTTACGGCAGCTACGTTCGTCGTCAGACCATCTTCATCGACCGCCACAAGGACCCGGAGCCCTATTGGATGCCCAGCGACGGTCGCTCTCGTGCATTCGCAGAGGCTCTGGCCGGCATGCAGCTCGGCTCGCTGAAATCGACCGTGGCTCTCCTCGGCCACTTGAAGGCGCGCGTGAAGGCGCTGCGGGAGGCTGCCCGATGACGACGGATTCTCAGACCGACACCACGTCGCCCCGCACCCCGCTCACCTATGCGAGCTACCTGCGCGTAGACGAGCTCCTGGCGCTCCAGACGCCCCTTTCGGACGGCCCGGAGCATGACGAGACCCTCTTCATCATCATCCACCAAGTCTATGAGCTCTGGTTCAAACAGATCCTCCACGAAGTAGACCGGCTCGATGCCTCCCTCGACGCCGATGATGTGCCGGTGGCCCTGGTGGCGCTGAAGCGAGTCCTGACCATCTTCAAGACACTCGTCGGGCAGGTGGACATCCTCGAGACCATGTCGCCACTGTCCTTCAACTCGTTCCGAACCCGCCTCGATTCGTCCAGTGGTTTTCAGTCCGTTCAATTTCGAACGCTGGAGTTCAGGCTCGGAGCCCGAAGCCGAGGCCGGCTCGGCGTTCACCCGGAAGGCTCTGCCGTCCGGTCGACGCTCGAAGCCTTGCTGACGACCGAGTCTACCTACGACCGGTTTCTTCGTTTCATGGACCGCGCGGGCTTCTCGATGCCACCGGAGCTCGCCACCCGTGAACGAGGCGGCGGTAACTTCGAGCACGACGGCGCGAGACGACAGCTCGTAACGGTCTACCGAACCCGCCCGGACCTCGCTCAGGTCTGCGAGCGGCTGGTCGACCTCGACGAAGGCCTCCAGGAGTGGCGCTACCGTCACGT
Organism: Myxococcales bacterium; assembly: GCA_018780435.1. Lineage (GTDB taxonomy): Bacteria > Myxococcota_A > UBA9042 > SXOO01. Next base: position 1,945 of record JADMJS010000325.1, on the reverse strand, counting down.
GAAGATGGTTGAACGGACCATCGGGATGAAGTCCGGCACGGGCGGCTCTTCGGGGGCCGAGTACCTCAGAGCCACCTTGTTCAGACCGCTCTTTCCGGATCTCTGGGCCATCCGAAATGAGTTCTGATCACGCCCTGGGCGCGCTGTCAGCGAGCGCGCTCGCCCCCCACTATCGACGCTTCCGAGTCACGGAGCGCGTCCTCTTGACCGGCCACTCACACCAGGCGTGGCCTGACGTCGCACGCGAAGGGCAGCTCGCTGCCTGGGACGACGCGGCCGAACACGTCGACGACAAGTGGGGACGCGCCTTCGAACGAGCGGAACGTGTCCGAGAGGGTTTTCGCGCGCGACTCGGCGGGCCGGAAGGCGACATCACCCTCGGCGCGAACACCCACGAGCTGCTCGTCCGGCTCCTCTCCGCCCTCCCCCTCCGTCAGCGCCCCCGGATCGTCACCACCGACGGCGAGTTCCATACGGTACGCCGGCAGCTCGATCGGCTCGGGGAGGAAGGGGCCGAGCTCGTGCGAGTCCCTTCGCTCCCCGCCGAGACGGTCGGCGAGAGGCTACTCGCCGCCATCGATTCCCGAACCGCCCTCGTCATCGTCTCGGCCGTCTTCTTCGACTCCGGCCGCATCGCGGGGGGGCTCGACGCGCTCGCAGCCGGCGCCGCGGCTCGCGGGGTAGCGCTCCTCGTCGACACCTATCACGCGCTCAGCGCCCTCCCCTTCGACACTCGGGCGCTCGGCCTCGAGAGCGCGTTTCTGGTGGGCGGCGGCTACAAGTACTGCCAGCTCGGCGAGGGCAATTGTTTCCTCCGCACGCCGCCCAACTGCGACTTGCGCCCCGTCGTGACGGGCTGGTTTGCAGCGTTCGAACACCTCGGCGACCGGGCGGTCCCCGGCCGGCCCGTGCCCTACGGCAGCGGCCCGGGCGCTCGCTTCGCGGGGGCGACCTACGATCCCACGAGCCACTACCGCGCCGCGAGAGTCTTTGAGTTTCACGACGCGCAGGGACTGACCCCTGACCGACTCCGGGCGCTCTCGCTGCGCCAGCTCGACCGACTCGTGGGTGCGCTCGAAGCCCATCGCGAGACCACCCCATCGCCCTGGTTCCCCGAGGTGCCGACGCCGGAGACACTTCGCGGCGGCGGCGCGTTCCTGGTCCTCGAGACGCCGCGCGCGGGTGAGCTCGTGCGCGCGCTGCATCGCGACGGGGTCTACGCCGATCACCGCGGCGACAAACTCCGGCTCGGACCCGCGCCCTACGTCACGGTTGACCAACTCGACCACGCCGCGGACGTGCTGAGCCGCGCCATCAGGACCCTGTCATGACCTCGATCTCCGCCACGGCTATCGTGACGTCGCTCCTGCTGGCCCTCATGGTGGGCTGCGGCGAGTCGGCGATCCTCATGGTCCGCCCACCACCCGACGAAGTTCGCGCGACCCAGACCGAGCTGTGGCTCACCGCGGTCGACGATCTGGTCAAGGACGGCGACTGGCTCGTCATCCGCGGCTATCACCCCACCGACGATCTCGTCGCCGCCGCCACCAACATCCCGCTCTCCCACGTCGCCATCGTGGATCGCACGAACGACCGAATCATCGAGGCCGTCGGCGAAGGGGTCCGCAGCCAGCCGCTGCGCGACTTCATCCACGGGAGCCATCGTGTCCTCGTGATAAGACCCAAGTGGTGGACGCCGAAGCGCGGCGCCGCGGCGGCGAAGCGGGCCGCCAAGTGGCTCGGCAGCCACTACGACTTCCTCGGGGCCGTCGGCGACGACGCTCCGGATCGCTTCTATTGCAGCGAGCTCGCCGTCCACGCGTACCGAAAGTACTTCGGGGACGACGAACGTTTTCCTCGGGTCATCGAACCCGGCCAGATGTACCTCTGGGGCCAGATCCTCTTCGACTCCGGATGGCGACGCGATGCGTAACCGAGGCCCGTC
>JADMJS010000746.1 GCA_018780435.1 Myxococcales bacterium | reverse complement strand
GCGTAGTACTTGTAGCGGCGGTTGATGCGGTGGATCTTCTTCTTCTTGAGGTGGCCGTTGGCGAGGTTGCTGATGTTCGAGTACCAGATCTCGCAGCCAAAGGCGCAGCGGAAACGCAGCTTCGTGTGGCGGGCGATGAAGTGGGCTCGAAGCTTTGACGGGGACTCGGCCACGTGGTCACACTCGGTGCACGGGCGCGGATTCGCGATTCTGCCGTAATGAACGCGCTGAGTGTGCGCCATGAGCGCGCTGTCGTTGGCGAACGTCTTGCCGCAGTGAAAGCACGGCGCCGAGCGAATGTTGTCGTGCATCATGCGCACGTGGCGGTCGCGGCTGCTGCTCTGGCCAAACGCTTGGCCGCAATCGCCGCAGAAGAAGCGCCGCTCTTTCAAATGAACAGTGCGCACATGCTTAAGCATGTTGCTCTTATCACCGAAGCGCCGATGGCACGTTTCGCACTCGAAGCGGTCGACGCGATTCGCGTTGTGAATCCGATCTTTGTGCTGCCGCAGCGAGTAGCTGTCGGCGAATCGCCTCAAACAAATATTGCACTGCGGCCCATCAGGGCGGTTGAGTGTGTACTTGCGGCGGAGCGTTTCGGCCATTCGGCGGGCGAGACAAAGTTGGCGACGGAGCGAGACTTTTCCCAACGCGCGTCTCGCGTGGCGAGCCCAATTCATTCATTCAACCCAGTCCCAAATTCGACAGCCCAACCCACACGCCGGCTGCCCCGCTCATCACGCCGTCGCCCGAGGCGATCGTGAACTTTTTGCCGAGCCAGCCGTTGAGCTTCTCGTCGCTGCACACGGCGAGCTGAATGCGGCGCACGGCCCAATGCGCAGGCGCTCGTCGGCACGCACCACACGCTGCCGACCAGTTCGACGACCTCGACGACCGCGGCTGCTCGAGCCCGGCCGCAGCTCAAGGCAAGGCATCGACTGGGCTGAGCCGACTTGGCGCTGGGGGGCGTGTTCGATCAGCCGCCCTCTGCCAGCAGCCACAGCAGCAACGCCGTGAGCGAGCCGCGCCGGCTGAGCGCAATCGGCGCAGCGGTCACCGTCGCCGATACAGACCGCACAACAACTGCTGCGAGCGGCGTGCGCTGACGGCGACGGAAACTGAACAACTCGTCGTTTGCAGACGACGACACAATGAGCAAAAAGTGGCGTCGCCCGGCCGCTCCGTGGATGGATTCAATGACAGTTGTGTTGTGTGTGTGTGCGGCTCGCACAACGTGATGGTTGTGAGCGGCTCGACGGGTGTCCATCACTGTGAGCGGCTGTCCGCGCTCGCGCGGCTGGCGGCGCTCGCGAGATGCAGTCGTCCCACCACACGCACGACTCACGCGCGCTCACGCCAGTTTGTTCGCTCACGCGACGGCGAGCAGACACGTCGGAGAAAAAAAAAAATTGAGAAAAAATTTTTTTTTTGAAGGAAAAAAAAAAATCGAGAAAAAAAAAAGCAAAAGTGAGGCGTTTGTGTGACCGCTGCCGCGTGGCTCTTATGGTTGGTACAGAGGATGCTTGCAACGCTGCTCGCCTGCGCGCTCCTGATCGCGGCCGGCCGCGCTCTCGACATTGTCCGCGTCGTCGCTGACCTTGAGACGTCGAGTGAACCGTCGTCGCCCAACTCGTTGGTTCGCATGGGCGGATTCGTGTTCTTTGCTGCCGAGGGCGACTTTGGCATCGAGCTCTACAAGTCGGACGGCACCGCGGCCGGCACCACGATCGTCAAGGACATCAACCCCGGCTCTGGCAGCTCGAGCCCGTCCGAGCTCACCGTCGTCGGCAGCACGCTGTTCTTCCAGGCGTGCCTCGACTCGATCGGCTGCGAGCTCTTCAAGAGCGACGGCACCGAGGCCGGCACGGTGCTGGTCAAGGACATCGTCGTTGGGTCCGGTAGCTCCACTCCGACGAACCTCTTTGCCTTCAACGGCGCTCTATTCTTTCGCGCGTGCAACTTTGACGACAGCACCGGCTGCGAACTTTACAAGAGCGACGGCACGGAGGCGGGCACGGGCCTCTTCAAGGACATTGCCCCGGGATCCAGCAGCTCCTTCCCAAGCAGCTTTGCCGAGTTCAACGGTGAGTTGTTCTTCCGCGCATGCGACGCAACCTTGGGCTGCGAGCTGTTCAAGAGCGACGGCACCGAGCCGGGCACGGCACTTTTCGCGGACATTGTCAATCCCGGCAGCTCCAACCCGTCGAACTTGTTCGTGTTCGGCAGCGCGCTCTTCTTCCAGGCGTGCGACTTCACGACAACCGGCTGCGAGTTGTACCGGACCGACGGCACGACGACGGCGCTCTTCAAGGACATCGCCTCGACGGCGGCGAGCTCCAACCCGGCCAACTTTGCCGTGTTCAACGGCAAGCTCTTCTTCTCGGCTTCCGCCGGGGTGACCGGGCGCGAGCTGTACTCGAGCGATGGCACTCCAGCGAACACTGGCCTCTTCAAGGACATCAACGGCGCCGGCGACTCACGCCCGCAGAGCCTCGTCGTCTTCGCCGGCTCGCTCTTCTTCTCGGCGTGCGAGGACGGGACCGGATGCGAGCTCTACAAGAGCGACGGCACGGACGCGGGCACGGCAATCTTCGTGGACATCAACGGCGGCAGCGCTGACTCCAGCCCGGCGTCGCTCGCCGTCCTCGACGGCACCACGCTGCTCTTCCAGGCCTGCGTCTCTTTGATCGACTGCGAGCTGTTCAAGACCGACGGCACGGAGCCGGGCACGGTGGTGCTCGTCAAGAACATCGCCGGCGCGACTTTGAGCTCCAGCCCAGCCCAGTTCGCCGCCGTCGGCGACGCTCTGTTCTTCAGCGCGTGCGAGTTGGGGACCGGGTGCGAGCTGCACAAGAGCGACGGCACGACCGCGGGCACCGTGCTCGTCAAGGAGATGGCCGCAGGGCCCGAAGGCTCCGTAGGCGACCTCTTCGCCGTCGGCAGCACGGTGTTCTTCCAGGGGTGCGAACCGGTGCTTGGCTGCGAGTTGTACAAGAGCGACGGCACGGAAATGGGCACGGTGCTCGTCAAGGACATTTCCTCTGGCACCACCAGCTCGAGCCCGGGTGGGTTCGTCGCGCTCGGCACCACGCTCTTCTTCTCGGCCTGCGACGTGACCGTGGCGACCGCGCGCTGTGAGTTGTACAAGAGCGACGGCACAGAGTCGGGCACGCTGCTCGTCCAGGAGCTGAACCCCGTCGGCGACTCCTTCCCGGCGAACCTCGTGGTCTTTAACGGCCAAGTGTTCTTCAGTGCGTGCGATGGCGGTACGAACGGCTGCGAGCTGTTCAAGACCGACGGCAGCACCATCACCCTTGTCAAAGACATCCAACTTGGCAGCGGCGACTCCAACCCCAGCCGCCTCACCGTCGTCGGCAACAAGTTGTTCTTCACGGTGTTCACGCCCGCCAACGGCTTCGAGCTGTACGTGAGCGACGGCACGACAGCAGGCACGCAGCTCATCGACATCGTCGGCGGCCCCGGCAGCTCGTTCCCCGAGGAGCTCGTCGCGTTCGGCGGCGCGCTCTTCTTCCGCGCCTGCGTCGGCGGCACGATTGGCTGCGAGCTTTTCAAGAGCGACGGCACGCTGGCGAGCACGGTGCTCGTCAAGGACATCAACCCTGGGTCGGCCGACTCCCGCCCGTCGTTCCTCACCGTCGTCAACGGCGTGTTGTACTTCTCGGCGTGCGTGCTCGGCGACTGCGAGTTGCACAAGAGCGACGGCACGGAATCGGGTACGGTGCTCGTCAAGGACATCAACCCTGGGTCCGACGGCTCTGATCCGGAGACCTTGGCCGTATTCGGCAATCGGCTGTTCTTTTCGGCACGCACACCCACGACCGGCCGCGAGCTGTTCAAGAGCGACGGCACGGCGGCGGGCACGGTGCTCGTCAAGGACATCGTCCCTGGATCGGTGGGCTCCAATCCGGCATCGTTCAAGCCGGTGGGCGACCTGCTCTTCTTCGCGGCCGACGACGCGTTCTTTGGGACCGAATTGTTCGTCCTGGACAGCGTGTGCGGCACTGCACTCGCCACTGCCTGCCCGTCTGGCTCGTATGGCATCAGCACGACCACGCACGGCAACTTCTGCTTCCGCTTCGGCAGCGGCACGG
>JADMJS010000064.1 GCA_018780435.1 Myxococcales bacterium | reverse complement strand
GTCGCCCGTGACGCGCTTCGGGAGCGCCGCGTCCGCGCTCGTACCGCTCGTCGGTGATCCCCACGTCGAGAACGTGGGCAGCTACCTCGCCGCTAAGGGCAAGCTGGTCCTCGATTGGAACGACTTCGACACCGCCTGTTATGGCCCCTATCACGTCGACGTGTGGCGCCTCGCGGTCGCCGCGACCCCGGGCGCCGAGAATCCGTGAGTTCGAGCGCAGCTCGTGGCTGAAACGCGATGATCGCGGAAGCTCGGGATTCGGAGTAGGCTGTGGCCGTGCGCATCTCCGCGACCGTCTTGAGTCTCGCCGTGGCCTCGTGTGGGGCCGACCCGACGGTCACGTCCGTCCACGTGCCCTCCGACGCGGCATCGACGGACGGCGCCGATGTCGCCGTGGAGCCGCCCAAGTCGCCGCCGAGCATCGAGAACGTCGATCCGCCCCGCGGCGCCTTCGTCGACGAGCTCTCCGTGACCTTGAGCGGAGAGACGCGGCCAGGCACGGCGCCGATCTCGGCCGTCTCCGTGTCCGGGACCGATGCCACTCGAGATGGTGATCGCTTCTCTCACGCGATTGCGCTGCGTCCCGGCGTGAACGTCATCGGCGTCCGAGCCGAAGCCGACGATGGTGAACGCGCCGTCGATGGACGGGCCGTCTACGCAGGGCCCCGGTGGCCCGCCGGCTCCACGATCCCGAACGCAGTGGGCCTCCACTTCAGCCCGCTCTTCCTCGATGACGACGAGCCCGACCCCGACGACCTCAGCGGGGTGCTCGAGACCCTGCTCGTCGACCCCGCTTTCCTCGCGGGGCTCTCAAGCGAATTCGACACGGAATACGCGACCTTGACCCCGACGTCGGTCGTCATCGGTGGCGCCGCACTTGAGATCACGCCCGTGCAGGACGCGCTCATCCTCGACGCCACGCTGACGGACCTCGAAGTGCAGGCCGACGTCGTGGGCAAAGGCCTCGCGTCGCTCTTCACGGGACCCGCGACCCTTCGCTTCGACCGAGTAGACATCCACCTCGAGGTCTCGCTCTCAACGACCGACGGCAAAGCGACCGCAGAGGTCCTCGCGAGCGACTTCGCGAGCGAAGGCTTCGACCTTGAGAGCGAGAAGCTCGATGAGCTCGCGGTCGACTTTCCGTCGACAGCAGCGGCGCTTGAGAACGTCGTCTACGAGCTCATCGTCGGCCAGGTCTCCACTCTCGTCAGCGACACGCTCGGCGGCGCCCTCCCGAAGCTGCTCGACGGCCTCGCCTACCAAGGCGAGTTTGGGACCGCCGCACCAATCGTCGTAGCCTTATCCATCGAGTCGGTGGCCGTCGCTGACCACGGCATCAACCTCACCTTCGCGGCGACGATCGCGCCCAAGGTCCCGTCGGTGTCGCCGGCGCCCGGCAGCGTGACCACGCCCGAGGGGATCCCGGCCGGGGCCTTCTCCGCCGAGCCCATCGCCCTGGTGCTCGACGATGACGTGGCCAATCAGGCGCTCTTCGCGATCTGGGCCGGTGGGCTGGGCCTGCCGAGTACTCTCTACCCGGTCGCGCCCGGTGAGGAGCCGACCCTCGACGCGGCGGGCCTCCCCAAAGTCTTCCAGCCGATCGCGAAGGTGACGTCGACCATCGGGCTCCCGCCGAGCCTCGGGCCACGCCTCCTCGACCAGGACGCCCTCCCCTTCGAGGTCGCTGTGGGTGAGACGGCCCTCACGTTCGAGACCACGGATGCTCGGCGCTTCACGTGCGTCCTGAACGCCCGCGCCGGCTTTGGGCTCGCGCTCAACGCCGAAGGGCTGCTCGCCGCCACCGTGGACCCCCGACCCAAGACCATCGAGGTCGCGGTCGGATGTCCAGATGTTCCGGTCGGTTACGACGCGGGCAACGTCGCCGCACTGCTGAAGCTCGGCGTGCCCGGGTTGCTTCAGGCGTCGAGCAGCGGCCTCGCCATCGCCCTCCCCGGCCTCCCGCTCGGCTCATTTATTGAGAGCGGCCCGCTCGCAGCGGCGCAGATCGTGCTTGAGTCGCCGGTGATCGCCGCCGGTGAAGGCGGCCACGCGGTCATCATCGAGGGCAAGGCGCTTTACCGCGCCGGTCCGTGACCGTTCGCGTTCGAGGGCTGGGGTTTGACAGCGGCCAACCCATCCCGGATCGTGGCTCCGTGCTCGTGCTCTCTCGTCATCTTCGCGTCATTGGGCTCGCCGCCGTGGCCCTCGTGTTCACCGTCTCCTGCAAGAAGCCGCAGCTCGAGATCGAAGAAGAGGGCCCTCCCCTCCCCCTCGATCCCCGAACGGGCGAGAGCGCCGGTGGCGCCGAAGGGGGGCCTAGCGGCGGACCCGAGGGTGGCCCGGCCAGAGGATCCGAAGGCGCGCCAGAAGGGTCGCCCATCGCGGGCGCCGTCCCGGCCCCCCGCGCCCTGACGGTGGACGATGCCTGTGCGCTCGTCGACGCTCACTTCGAGAAGAAGCTCGGGCGCGACCTGCATGGGCGGCAGTGTTTCGGCCTTCGGCCTGATGGCGCAGGGTATCGGCTGCAGGGCTATCTCCTCGCCGAGACCCCCGACCCCGTCGCAGTCTGGACGGGTCTCAGCCCGTGCTTCTGGCCACTCCCGCCCGACTCGCCGGAAGCCCAGCTGCCCGCGATGACGTGGGAGCTGTACGCACCACCTCCCTTCCGCTTCGCGTACGCCGACTCGGGCGGGACCGCATGTCGAACCGAACAGGAGTATTGTTCACTCGGTGCGCCAGGGGCGCGTTTGGAGCTCGGAGCCACGGCGTGTCCCGGCGACGAAGCCTTGTGGGCGGAGCCCGCGGGCTCGCTCGCGACGATGGTCGGGGACTGGGTGCCGAGAGGGGATCGTCTCGGAAAACTGACGGTGGGCTCAGAAGGACAGGTCGCGTGGGCCGAGGGTGAGGTCGACGTCGTCGGCTCACTCAGGACTTCACGCCAGGGCAATGGCGTCGTCGTGACCGACCAGGGCGGGATTACGGTGGGCTGGGCGCTCATACGGGGCAAGACACCGGACGAGGACAAGCTCTACTTCGGGCTCGGTGACACGTCCCACACCCGCTCCGAGACCACGTTCACAGCGATGCCGCGCCCTGAGCGGACCATTCGCCGCGTCGCCGATCAGTGTTGGGACGTCACTGCTGGAACCGACGTCGCGACCCTGGTGCGCTGTTCGGTCATTCACGCCGAGACGACGATCATCGCCCTCGAACTCGGTGAAGAACGCCGGGCCTACGCACGGGTCGAAGGCGCCTGGTTGTCGTCAGGGGTGTATGCGAGCGCATGGCGCCGCGCGACCACGGTGTCCGGTGGGACTCACATCGACGGCCACGCAAAAGGTGTGCCCGAGAACTGACGTTGCAGGCCGAGCGCGCTGTCGAGCGGCTCGGCGACGGATCAGGCCTTCCGAGAGACCTCTTCCGCGTCGACCACCCCAGGGCGGCTCGCGGGCTGACCGGGCGGCAGCGCCGTCGGGGCGCTCGTGGGCGCCGGAGGCGTCACATCGATGTCTTCTTGGCCGCTCGAAGACTTCTTGAAGTTGCGGATGCTCTTGCCGAGCGCGTCGCCGATCTGCGGGAGCTTTCCAGCCCCGAAGACCACGAGCACGATGAGCAGAATGATGATGAGCTCAGTGGGACCAAGGCCCCCGATGAGAAGCGTCATGAGGCACCTATAGCCCTTGCGCGGTGCGCTTTCAAGTCTCGATTCTGCGCACGACCCGCCAGCGGCGGCCGCGCCCGGCCCTACTTGAACAGCTTGTCCAGCTTGTCGCCGGTCTTCTGGACGCGGTCCATCGTGTCTTCGACGCGCTTCACACTGCCCTCGACCTTGTTCTCGACGCGGTCCGGCGTGTCCACCACGTACTCGACCTTTCGGGCCGCCTTCTCTGGCTCGCGAAGCGCCTTGTCCTGCTCACCCCGCAGCTCGTCGAGCTTCTTCTCGGGGTCATGGCCTTCGGTGTAGTCCTTGGCCGGGCGGCGCTCCGGGCCCTTGCCCACGAGCTTGTTGCCCCACGCAATGATGATGTCGTAGGGCGTGTCCCAGTGGATCTGGGTCATGATTGTGCCCGGATGGACGACGACCTTCTTCACCACGGAGGCCGTGGCGGCGGAGTGGGACTTGAACCAGATGACGGGGGCCTCCCGGTTCTTGGTCTTGTCCTCGCCGACTTCCTCCGGCTTCATCTCAAGCTTCTCGAGCATCTTGGTGATGCGGTCCATCTCGTCTTCGCCGTATTCACCGAGGCTGTTGACGACCTTGATGCGCGCGAAGCCGGTAGCGCGCTTGAAGCGCGACGTGTCGCGGATGCTGTCGAAGTCCTTGTCCTTCCAGGCGTATCTCAGCATCTTCAGCGCGGCCGGAGAGCCCACGTCTTGGAGCCGCTCAAGGTAGTCGAGCGCCTGATCGCCATTGTCGGCGAAGGCGTGTTCCGCCGCGGCGTTGACGAGCGCGCCTTCATTGCCCGGGTCGAGCTCAAGAGCTTGTTCGTAGGCTTCGAGGGCCTTCTTCCGCTTCTTGGCGGCGAAGGCTTTCTTGCCCTGCTCGACCAGCTTGTTGGCCTTCGCGCGGTCACCGGACGACACGCTCGGCGGGACGAACTTCTTGCGGTCGCCGCCTTCGCGGTCGTCTGGGGTGCTCTTCGGTCCCTTCTTGTCCGTTCGTTCGGACTTGTCCGTGCCGGACTTCGCCGTCTCGTCACGGCCCTGGGTCGTGGCCTCCGCGTCGACCGCGAGCCGCACGCCGAGTCGATCGGCCGCCGTGTGGGCGAGATACTGGCCCTCTTCGTCCTCTTTGCTGCCCGAGCGGTTGTAGAGCGCCTGGAAGGCGTCCTTCAGGACCTGGGCTTCCGGCGGCTTGACCGTCGACGGGTCGACGTAAGCGGTCCAGAGGCCGGTGCACTCCTTGAGCTTCAGGACCGGGACCGTCTTGGCGTTCTTGAACGCCTCGTCGCAGTCGCCCTTGTAGTCCTTCCAATCACTGGCGGCCGCGTCCTGGGCGACGAAGGCTCCGGCGAGGACGGCGGCGAGTCCAGCCGGCCGGCGTGCGGCGAGCCAAACACGGGCGCTCAAGGAGGGGCGGCTAGGGCGAGTGGTCATCATCGTCTCCTGGGTCGCGAGCCCACGCCGGGGCCTCGCAAACGCGCCTGCAGCGCGAGTTCGGGCTGTCGCGGGGGAGTAGCAGTCGGCAGGCGCATCGTCAAACCGGGCCCGCGACTTCGCCCCCATACGAGACGACATTGGGCCGAGTCGTGATATTCCCACGGGCCCATTCACCGGCTCGCGAACCGCCTCTCGCCCCTGGAGACCGCCATGACCGAACAGGACGCCCACCCTCTCGTGCCCTTCCGGCACCGTCAGACCGCCCGCTTCTTCGAGATCGACCGCGCCGGGATCGTGTTCTTCGGGCGCTTCTATGAGTACGCCCACGCCGCCTTCGAAGAGCTCCTCACCGCCGCGCTCGGCCACTCCGAGGCCATGTTCAAGGAGCTGGGCTTCGGGATGCCGCTCGTCCACTCGGAGGCCGACTACAAGGCCCCGGTCCTCATGGGCGACCGACTCCTCATCGAGGTCGAGGTCGAGCGGCTCGGCGAGAAGTCGGTGACCTTCCGGTACACGATCTCTGGCGAGGCGGACGGCAAGCTCCGCGCGGTCGTTCGGCTCGTCCATGCGTTCGTCGACCTCGCGACCTTTCGTCCGATCCCGGTCGCTCCCGCGCTTCTGGACGGCCTCGTTCGCCTTCACCTTTGCCAAGGGCCGGCTGAAGCGGTATCTCCCGCGCCATGACGACCGCTCACCGACGCGCCCTGACCGGCATCAAGCCCACCGGCACGCCCCATTGGGGCAACTACTTCGGCATGATCCGCCCTGCCCTCGAACTCGCCGAGGTCACCCAAGAGGCCTTCTACTTCATCGCCGACTACCACGCGCTCACGACCGTGCGGGACCGGGTCGCGCTGCGTCGCGACTCACTCGAGATCGCGGCCGTCTACCTCGCGTGTGGTCTCGATCCAGAGCGGATCGTGCTCTTCCGCCAGTCCGACGTGCCGGAGGTCTGCGAGCTCTCGTGGATCCTGAGCTGCGTCACCGGCATCGGACTCGTCGAGCGCGCTCACGCGTATAAAGACGCGCGGGCACAGGGGAAAGACGTGAACTTCGGGGTCGTGACCTACCCCGTCCTCATGGCCGCCGACATCCTGCTCTACGACACCGAGATCGTCCCCGTCGGGAAGGACCAAGTTCAACACTTGGAGATGGCGCGCGACATGGCGGGCTACTTCAACCAGCAGTTCCTCGGCGAGACCGGCTACGACGAGCAGGGCCGCTGGGATGGCAAGGGGCTGCGGCGCCCCGAGTCGCTGGTCCGCGAGACCACGGCGACCGTTCCGGGCACCGACGGGCAAAAGATGAGCAAGAGCTACGACAACGTCGTGCCCATCTTCGCCAGCAAGGCTGAAATGAAGAAGCGGATCATGTCGATCGTCACGGACTCGACGCCGCTCGAAGCCCCCAAAGATCCAACCACTTGCAACGTCTTCGCGCTCTACCGGCTCATCGCCAGCCCGGCCGAGTGTGAGGCGCTGGCCGCGCGGTATCGCGGCGGTAACTTCGGTTACGGCCACGCCAAGCTCGCGCTCCTCGACAAGGCGCTCGAGGTCTTTGGCCCGATGCAAGAGCGCTATGACGCGTTCATCGCCGACCCGGCGGCGCTCGAAGCCATCCTGTTGCGGGGCGCCACTCGGGCGCGTGCAGTCGCAACCCCGGTCATCGAACGCGTCCGGGCCGCCGTCGGCCTGCCGATTCACAAGGCGGGCCTCGCGCATGGCTGACATCCGAGTCGTCGACGTGGCGCTGTCCCTCGGCGTGACGCCGGAGCGGGTCCTCGACGTCCTCTGGTCGCTCGGGGTCGCGACGACCGCCACTGGGCTCATCGACCCGTCCCAAGCCGAGGCCGCGCGGTCGGTCCTGAAGCCGGCCGTCACGACGCCCTTCGTGGCCCCGCCGCAGCCGCCATCGGCCGACGACGCGTCCGGGCCTCCGAGCGCCCCGACCGCCCCAGTGCGCCCCTTCGACGTCCCAGAGGCGCTGCGCAAGAAGCAGGTCCGCGTCTTCGAGGTCGCCAAGGCCGTGTCGGCACCGATCCCGGACATCCTCGAGCGACTCAGGCAGTCCGGCTACACGCAGTCCGCCGACCACCTCACCATCATCGACGCGCCGACGGTCGCGCGGCTCCTCGCCACCTTCCACGTGAGCCCCCCCGAGGGCTTCGTCGAGAGCGATGTCGCCGATGGCGTCAAGAGGCGCCGGCGCTTCCGCCCGCTCGCCTGAGACCGCAACCCGTCTCACGCCCACCCCTGACCGTCTCGTCGCCCCTTTGGAGCACCCGTGTACGAAAGCCGCGAAGTCCGTGTCGTCCTGCTCGAGAACATCCACGCCCGCGCCGTCGAGTCGTTTCAACGACTCGGATACGCCGTTGCCCACTACAAGCAGGCGCTCGAAGGGGACGAGCTGAAATACGCGATCAAAGACGCGCAGATCGTCGGGATCCGGTCGAAGACCAACCTGACCCAAGACATCCTCGAGAGCGCACCGAACCTCTGGACCGTCGGTGCGTTCTGCATCGGGACCAATCAGATCGACCTCGACGTGGCGTCGGGGCTGGGCCTCCCGGTCTTCAACGCGCCCTTCTCGAACACGCGCTCGGTCGCCGAGCTCACGATCGCCGAGGCCGTCGCCCTGAATCGCCAGCTCGGGGATCGCTCAAGCGAGGTCCATCGCGGCGTCTGGAAGAAGAGCGCGGAAGGCTGCCACGAAGTGCGCGGTCGCACGCTCGGTATCGTCGGGTACGGCCACATCGGCTCGCAGGTGTCGGTCCTGGCCGAGGCCATGGGTATGCGGGTGGTCTTCCACGACGTCGTCGATGTGCTGCCGCTCGGCAACGCCGAACGCACCCGCTCGCTCGAAGCGCTGCTCGAAGTATCGGACGTGGTCACTCTCCACGTCCCGGAGACGCCCGAGACCATCAACCTCATGGGACGCGAGCAGTTCGCGGCGATGAAGCCCGGCTCGGTCCTCATCAACAACGCCCGCGGGACGGTCGTCGACATCGACGCGCTGGTCGACCACCTGAACTCCGGCCACTTGTCCGGCGCCGCCATCGACGTGTTCCCCACCGAGCCCGCCGGTGCCGCCAAGGACTTCACCTCCCCGCTACAAGGGATCCCGAACGTCATCCTGACGCCACACGTCGGCGGCTCGACCCTCGAAGCGCAGATCGACATCGCGGGGTCGGTCTCGAGCCGCCTCATGCGCTTCGCCAGCACGGGCTCGTCAGCGACGGCGGTGAACGTCCCGGAGGTCTCACTCCCGATGCTCCATGCGGGCCACAAGCGCGTGCTTCACTTTCACCGGAACGTCCCGGGTATGCTCGCCGCGCTCAATCACGCCGTCGCAGAGCTGGGCATGAACATCGCCGCTCAGGTCCTGCAGTCCGACCAGCGCCACTCGTACACGATCCTCGACGTCCACGGCGGCGACACGAGCGTCCTGCAGGCGCGCCTTGAGGCGATCCCCGAGACGATTCGAGTGCGCGTCATCTGATCCGGTAATTCAAACAGCAGCAACCATACGCGAAAGCGTGAGCGTAAACGTCGCACCGCCGCCGTCACGCGGCCGGTAGTCGACAGCGCCGCCGTGGGCGAGCGCGACCTCTTTGACCAGCGATAGGCCGAGGCCGTTCCCACTCCCCACGAAGGGCTCGAAGACACGCTCCCGATCGGCGTCCGAGACGCCCGGGCCCCGGTCCGACACCTCGATGGTGACGGCGCTCTCGGTGCCGGCGAGCCGAACGTGGACGTCGCCACCCGCGTGCTGATCGGCGTTGTCGATGAGGTTGCGTACGGCTCTGCGAATGGCGCGTTCGTCGACCCGAAGGGAGACGTCGCCTATGGCGTCGAGGGGCCCTGCGTAGAGGTCGGCGACCAGCACTCGCAGATCGATAGGGACCGTCGACCGCTCGGCCCCGCGTGCGCCGAGGCGCGCCCCCATGAGCAAGTCCTCGACGAGCGCGTCGAGCTCAAGGACGTCACGGGTCGCGCCGTCGAGGATCTCCCGCCGCGGGTCCGAGTTGGAGCCAGGGCCCGGCCCTCCAGGGAGGTCGCGGGCGAGCTCGAGCGCTAGCCGTATCCGCGCGAGCGGCGACCTCAGCTCGTGGCTGGCGTTGGCGATGACGCGTCGTTCGGCGCTCACGAGTCGTTCGATACGCTCCGCCGCGTCGTTGAAGCCACGGGCGAGGTCCGCGACCTCGTCCTTCCCTACGACCGGCACTCGCGTGGTCAGATCGCCACCGCCGAGCCGCGTCATGCCGGCGGTCACGACCTCAAGTTGCCGCGTCAGTTTGCGTGAGAGCGGATACGCGCCCATGCCGACGACGACGACCAGTGCCAGGAGCGC
The DNA here is from genome assembly GCA_018780435.1 of Myxococcales bacterium. Lineage (GTDB taxonomy): Bacteria > Myxococcota_A > UBA9042 > SXOO01. Next base: position 11,729 of record JADMJS010000064.1, on the reverse strand, counting down.
GATCAAGAACTGCTGGGACTTGTGGCGTCCGGAATCGTCGGTCGGCACCATCACGAAGAAACGTCCATCGGTCAGGGGGGCGACGATCCCCCAGCCGACCGGCGTTCGAAGCCAGTCGGGGCGCGTGGGCAGCTCGTCGAGGACAATCTCGGGCGCTGTCGTCGCGATCGGCGCGCCGTCGGCCCCGAAGAGCGCGAGGTGCAGCGCGAGCTCAGACGCGCTTTGTTCGAGCGCCCGTTGCCGCGCGACTGGGTCTTCCGGGAGGTTCCGGGCCGCAACATTAGCGAAGCGGCCCAAGTGTCGCGGCACGGTCCCCGACTCCTGGACGAGCAATCGACTCGCGAGGATGGCCGCGCCAACCGAGACGGCCAGGACGACGAGGAGCGCCAAGTAGAGCTTGTAGTAGAGGCGTTTCAAAGGCCACGCGGCCGCTCGTCGCCCGTCCGAGCGATTCGAGCGATGAAGACGTAGCCAGCGCCGCGGACGGTTCGAATGAGCGTCGGTTCCCGGGGATCGTCGCCGATGAGCGCGCGTATTCGAGAGACGTGGACGTCGATGCTGCGATCGAAGGCTTCGCTGTCGTCGCCGCGTGCGAGCCGCATCAAGTGTTCGCGATCGAGAACCCGCCCCGCGTGTTCGGCGAGCGCGAGCAGGATGGCGAACTGATAGCTGGTCAGCGGCACGATCACGTCGTCGAGGCGGGCTTCACGCGCGAAGCGGTCGATGATGAGGTTCCCGGCGACGATGAGCCCATCACGAGTCCCTTCGGGCCCGCGGCGCCGAGCGATGGCCCGAAGGCGCGCCAGGAGCTCGCGCGGCTCGAAGGGCTTGCCGAGATAGTCATCCGCACCGCCCTCGAGGCCGCGGATGCGGTCGTTCGGCTCCCCCTTGGCGGTGAGCATCAAGACCGGCACGTCGCTGACGGCTCGGATGCGCTTCAGGACCTCGAACCCGTCGAAGTCCGGCAACATGACGTCGAGGATGACGGCGTCGTAGCGCAGGGCGTCTTGAACTCCGACGCCGGGGGTGACGGGGCCCCGCGCGATCGCCTGGGTCGAGATGGCGCCGAGGCCCCGAGCGCCGTCGGGCCGCGTATCGACGGTGAGCCCCTGGCTCGTGAGATAGGTGGTCAGGAGGCTCGAGAGCCTGACATCATCATCGATGACGAGGACATGCACGGTGGGCGCTCCATCGGATCGGTGGGCCGGTGACCCGCGACGACAGCCTACTCGGGCTCCCGATGCGGGTCACCGGTCGAAAGCGGCGCGACGTCAGTTCAGTGGCCGAAGTGACCCTCGAAGCGGGCCTGGACCTTCTCAAGCAGTTCTTGCTTCTGCACCGGCGTCAGCGTCGCCGACGCCTGTGTCAGCGCCTCGATGCCCCGCGCGGAGACCCGGTCTGCGAAGTCGAGCGCCTGTTTCCGGAGGGCCTCGACCTGACGGCGGTCCACGTTGTCGGCCAAGAGGGCCTGCGCGAACTTCATACGGAGCTCCCCGCCTTCTTTCTTGAAGGCCATGGCGGCCTCGAAGTGCTGGTCGACGATGGCCTCCATCGCCGCGATCTGCTCGTCCGTGCCGTCGATGCGGTCGAGCATCTTCTCGACCATCCACGACGCCCGATCCCGAGCCGCTTCCGGGCTGTGGTGGCGGCCGCGGTCGGCGAAGGCCGAGCCGGCGACGAAGACGCCGCCGAGGAGCAGGACGCCCAGCGCGACGCGGAGGGTACGGCGGCGTCGACGGGACGGAGGGGGCTTGGCGACGTCGGAAGTGGCGGGGGTGGCGTTCACGGGATCGTTCATGGTGGCACTCCGAAGGGGTTCCGATGACTCGAGGCACCGGCTCGTCCGGTACCTACAGGACCCAATCTAGACAGGCACCATGTCGGCCACGTTGCGGCTCCGTGTAGAAACGTGAAGGCGGGGGGGGCGAAGGAGAAGTTACCTACTCTGCGCCCGGCTGCCGAGTCGCTTGTACCGGCGAGACCCACGTTGGCCACGGAACTTCGGCCGACTCGAGGATGTCGTAGGATCCGCCGGACCGGAGGAGCGTCACCTTGGCCTCGAAGTTGGCGAAGGACCAGATCGCCGTGAAGTTACGAAGGTTTGGGATAGCGGGGGCCGCCCCGTCGACCATCGCCGGGAACACATCGGACTTGGTGGGCTCGCCGTAGGTCGCCTTGAACGCGGCGAGGGTCGTACTGACATCGGCGAGCGCCGCTAGGACGTCACGATGAGCGCGCCGGAAGCTGGCGTGGCGAGCCGGGACGTCGGCCGAGTCGAAGACGACGAGGAAACGCCCCGTGCTCGGCGTGCGCTCGCGGTCGGTCAAGCTCGATGACGCCGCGTCGTTGCACGTGAAGCGGACCTGAGGGTTCGACTCGTGAGCGCCCGGCTTGTCCTTCTTCTTGGCAAACGACGCCCTCGCGACGGTGTCCACCTTAGGCGCTTCGGGTACCGGCAACCCCTTCGCCTTGGCCTCCTCAGCCGCTTTGGCGGCTTCGACCGCCTTCGCCGCTTCGGCCGCCTTGGCCTCCGCGGCGGCCTTGTCGCGCATGCGACCCATGACGGCACGGATGGACGTGTCTTCGCACGTGAGCTTCATCGCCGCCGTCTGAGCCTGGACGTCCGCTACGCTCGATTCGCCGATCTTCACTCCAAACCACACTCGCTTCTCGGAGGTTGGCTTGTCTGCCGGCGGCGCTTGGTAGGTCTTCGGGAGGTCGAGCGGCTTCGGCGGCGGCGGCGACAGCTTCGGCGCCACGGGGGCGGTCTTGACCGCGGTGGGCGCGTTGGCCGGCGCGGGCGCCTTGGACGGTGACCTCGCGGCGGGGGCCTTGGACGGCGGTTCGGCGGGCGCCTTCACCGGCGCGGGCGACGCGGCGGCTTTCGTGGACGGCGAGTCCGCCGGCGCCTTGTTACACGACAGGAGCTGGACGCTGACGAGCGCGGCCAATGCGGCGCGACGCGGCGCCGTCTCGTTGAACCAGGATGCGATACGCATGAACGTCCTCTCGTGGTGTCCGATCGACGAGGCTTGGAGCGCGCCGAGCGATTCGGTCTCGTGTCTTAAATGACGAAGCCGCCCGTTTCGGAGCGGCTCGTCAGGTCACGTCGGCGCGCCGAGCATGACCAGGCGAGGCGTGAGCGACGTCCGCTCACGCCCGCGCCCTATCACTGGGGGCAGGTCGCCTGGTCAGCGACGATCGCCGGGCACAGGCTGACTAGGACGCCAGCGAGAGCGCCCAGGTCGGCTTCGGTCACGTTATTGGCGGTCGCGGCGGCCGCGACGTGGCCCACGAGGGCGTCGAAGTCCGCCTTCGTGACCGGGTTGCCCTGGTCGTCCTGCATGCCGTTGTGTGACGCTTCCATGTCGAGGCACGGGATGCCCGTACCGTCGCCGCCGACGACTTCCACCTCGACCTCCGCACCGTAGAGCGCCGGTCCACCCGCCACTTGCGTGACCTGACGGACGAGGCAGGTCTTGAGACGCGCCACGTTCGCCGTGCCGAAGAAGCCGTTGATCTCGGGGTCCGCAACGACCAGGTCGACGAAGTCGTCGATGACCGTGACGATCGCGGGCTTGCGACCCACGCGCTGGTAGATGGTCGCGTCGTTCGTGGTGTCTTCCACGATGTCGGTCTCCATGGCGCCGAAGACCTGGCTGGCCACGCCGATGATGGCATCGGGCACGCTGAGGTCCTGGGCGGACGTCACGATGTGACCGAGAAGATCGGCGAAGTCCGCTTTCGACACGCCCATACCTGCGTGGGCAGCGAGCATGTTTCGGCAGCCATCCGAGTCGGGGCCTTCGCCCGCCTTGGGGTAGGTGATGCCCGGCGCGCTCAGCAACTCGCTGACCTGCTTGACGAGACAGAGGCGGAGGCGAGCCAAGTTGTTGGTCTTGTTCAGGAAGTAGGCGTTGATCTTCGCGTCACCGGCGACCTTGCCGATGAACGTGTCGATCAGGGCCTCGACGGCGGGCTTCCCACCCAGCGTATCGAACGGAGTGGCAGGACCGTCGGTCCCGTCGGTGCCGTCCGTCGCGTCCGTGCCGTCCGTCGCGTCCGTGCCATCGGTCGCGTCGGAGCCATCGGTCGCGTCCGAGCCATCAGTCGCGTCGATCGCGTCCGTTGCGTCCGAGCCATCGGTGGCGTCCGTCGCGTCCGAGCCATCAGCGTCCGTCGCGTCCGAGCCATCGGCGTCCGTCGCGTCCGAGCCATCGGCGTCCGTCGCGTCCGAGCCATCGGCGTCGGTCGCGTCCGTGCCATCGGCGTCGGTCGCGTCCGTGCCATCGGCGTCGGTCGCGTCCGTGCCATCGGTCGCATCGACTGCGTCGGTGCCCGTCGTGGCCGTGGTGGCATCGTCCTTGGAGCACGCAGTCAGCGCGAGCGTCGCACCGATCACCACAAAAAATCTCATCTTCATTCGGTTCTCCCGTCCTGTTTGTGCCCACCGGCTCATCCGAGCCATCCCACTGCCATTGCGAGGCGGGAAGCACGCTAATGTTCGGCGGCCCTCGCGTCAAGCTCGACCCCCAACAAAGCCCAGCACCGCCTCATAATCCTGACGCGACACCCTCGCTTTTGACACACAGTCTCACGTTCTCGCCCGAGCAAAGGTTGCTACGCCGATGGCAGGTTCGCCCCCTTCCCCGGCTGGCCGAGTGGCGTCGGCGTCGACCGTCCATCACGGGAGTATTTTGCGCGGGAGGGTTGACGCACCCCCCTTCGCTCACCACTTTGCCGGATGTCCGACGCCGCTTCGTTCCCGCGCCTCCTGTCCCTCGCTCGCCCCGAGACCCGCACGCTCACCCTCGGCATGCTCGCTCTGGTGGGCTCGTCGGGTCTGGCGCTCGCGTACCCCATGGTCGTTCAGTCGCTCATCGACGGCATCGACTCGGGCGTGAAAGCCGGGGGGACCGGCGCACGCAGCCTGGTCGATCGCTCTGTCGCGCTCCTCATCGGCCTCTTCCTCGTCGGAGCGGCCCTCGGCGCCGCCCGAGCGTGGCTCTTCACGGTCGCCGGGGAGCGTATCGTCGCGCGACTCCGGCGCGACCTCTTCGGCGCCTTGTTACGCCAAGAGACGGCCTTCTTCGACGAACGTCGGACGGGCGAGCTCACGAGCCGGCTAGCCGCCGACACCACCGTCCTGCAGAACGCCGTCACCGTGAACATCTCGATGTTGCTCCGCTTTGGCGTCATGGGGATCGGCGCGGTGGTGCTGCTCTTCGTGACCTCGTGGCGGCTCTCCCTCGTGACGCTGGTGATGGTCCCGGTCGCGGCCGGGCTCAGCCGCGTGGCGGGCAAACGCATGAAAGAGGTCGCGCGTTCCGCTCAGGACGCACTCGCCGGGAGCGCCACCGTGGCCGAGGAGGTCATCTCCGGGATCCGGACCGTTCGCTCATTTGCCCAAGAAGAACGAGAGGTTGGGCGATACGCATCCGCGGTGGACGAGAGCTTCGCCGTGGGCCGAAAGCGCGCCGGGCTCTCCGCCCTCTTTCAGGGCCTCGGCGGCTTCGCGGGCTACGCGGTCGTGGGCCTCGTCCTGTGGTACGGCGGCCACCTGCTCGTCGAGAAACAACTGACCATCGGGACGCTCACCTCGTACCTCCTCTACACGCTCACGGCGGCGTTCTCGATCGGCGCGCTCTCGTCGCTCTACGAAGACTTCATGAAGGCCATCGGCGCCTCCTCGCGCGTGTTCGAGCTGCTGGATCGGACGCCTGCGATGCGCTCCGGATCGCGCTCCCCATGGGAGAGCGTCGCACTCGCGCAGGAGGCACCGAGAGCGGGCCACTTGGCCCTGCACGACGTGGTCTTCGCCTACCCGACGCGCAAGACCGAACCGGTGTTGAAGAACGTCTCGCTCACCCTCGCTCCGGGCGAGGTCGTCGCGCTGGTCGGCCCTTCGGGGTCCGGCAAGTCGACCCTCTCGGCGCTCATCTCACGGCTCTACGATCCGGACGAGGGGCAGGTCTGTCTGAACGGTATCGACTACCGCGAGCTCGACGTGATTGCGCTTCGCCGAGCCATCGGGGTCGTGTCGCAGGAGCCGATCCTGTTCGCGACGTCGATCGCCGACAACATCCGCTACGGCAAGGCCGACGCGACGGACGCCGAGGTCGAAGCGGCGGCCCGTGCCGCCAACGCGCACGACTTCGTGAGCCGCTTCCCCGCTGGCTATCAGACGCTGGTCGGCGAACGTGGCACGCAGCTCTCGGGTGGCCAAAAGCAGCGCATCGCCATCGCTCGCGCCATCCTGGCCTCGCCCGCCGTGCTCGTCCTCGACGAAGCGACATCCGCGCTCGATGCCGAGTCGGAGCACCTCGTGCAGGAGGCGCTCGACCGGCTCATGGAGTCCCGGACGACGCTCGTCATCGCTCACCGACTGTCGACGATACGCCGTGCGACTCGGGTCATCGTGGTGGCTGGGGGCCGCTTCGTCGAAGAGGGCTCTCACGACGAGCTCATGGCTCGGGGCGGGCTCTACCGCTCTCTCGTGGAGCGCCAATTGCTCGGCCTGGGCGACGTCCCGGCCTCGGCCGCATGACGACTGAAGCTCAGGACCGAGCAGGCTTCCGAATCCAGTCCCACAGGGGCCCACCATCCCGGCAGCCCCGGCGTTTGTCGGCCGTGCTGCAGTAGACGCGGACGTGGAAGTGGTCGGCGTGCGGCGATGAATTGCCCGGCTCCGCCATGACCTTCTTGGCGCGGCGCACGATCTCGGGGAGTTCGCCGCGGCGGGCGGCATACGCGAGCATGAGCCGCTGCAGGGGTGCACTGACGAAAATCCACTGTACTTCCGGCCGCTTGCTCCACACCATCGTACGCACGAGCCACCAGTTTCGTTGCACGTCGAAGGTCCAACCGCGGCAACGCTTGTGGAGGCAGTGGCCCTCACCGTCGAACTCATAGAAGCCGAGCGCCCTCTTTCGGGCGCCGCTCGGGTCCCTCACATAGAAGAGGATGTCCACGTCGCGGCCGGTCTGGTGGCTCTTGTGACGGCCGAGCTTGCCGCCGTCCTGATCGCTGATGCTCCCGAGCACGAGCGGCGGGCCATCGACGGAGGTGCCCACGACCTTCGCCGCCCGCTTCAGGAGTGCGACCATGTCGGGGGTCCCCCACGCCGTCCGCTGTCGCGCGCGACCGCCGTGTAGCTGATAGTGCTCCCCTTTGATCTCCATGGGGATCCCCCCTTGGAGCCGGCCGTTCCACGCGGCGCCTTGGCTGCAGGCGGTACCGCTGTAGTCACCTCCAGCGGCCCCCGTCCCGGCCGGTGCCACGTCGGGGTGGGTCCCCGCGAGGCTCGGCGGCGCGGCCAACGTGATGGCTAACGTGATGGCGAGCGCGACCGCGAGCCCGAGCGGCGGGCTCAAGCTCACCACGCGTCTTCCGCAGGGAACGCGAGCCCGTTCAGGCGCTTGCGCAATCGCTCGACCGCCTCCTTGTGGAGCTGCGAAACCCGCGCCTCGGTGACGCCCAGGACGTGGGCGACCTCCTTCTGAGACAGCTCGCTGTAGTAGACGAGCGACAGGACCAGCCGCTGCTTCTCCGGGAGGGTCTGGATGACCTCCTTGATCTTGGCGCTGCGATCCCGCGCGTGAATCACCAGATCGGCTTCGGGGCACGTGTGGTCCCTCACGTCGACGCCGGCCTCCTCGATGGAGATCGGCTGTTGGGCGCCAAGCTCCTCGTCGAGTCGGAAGTACTCGTCGAGCTCGACGCCGAGGGCTGACGCCATCTCTTCGGCCGACGGTGCGCGACCGAGCTCCGACTGAAGTCGCTCGCGCATCTTCTGGTGCTTTCGAGCCTCGCGACGGCGGCGCTGCGAGAGTGGGTCGAGGCGCCTGAGCGCGTCGAGCATCGCGCCGTGTACCCGAACGCTGGCGAGGTGCTCGAAGTCCGTCTCGCGCGCCGGATCGAAGCGTTCCGCCGCCTGTAGGAGTCCGATGGTCCCTTCGCAGACGAGGTCGTCGAGCTCGACGGCGTACCCCGTGCGTCGGCGCACGCGGCGTGCGATGCGGAGGACCAGCGCTGCGTGCTTCTGTACGAGCGCTTTGCGGTCGACGGGAGGGGCCACTGGCTCGGTGGTCGTGTAGGCACGGCGTGCCGCGGCGGCGCGAGCGAAGTCGAGTGCTGTCATGCGAAAACCTCCCGGGACTTCGCCGTGATCGGCGGCGAGCCCCCCTGACCTTCGAGGACCGAACGCCAGAACATGTGAAATCCACCCGAGCTGGCGAGCTCGGGGCGGCGTCGCGAGATGGCGTCGCCGAGCAATTTGAAGCGCTGAGCCGATGGGCTCATTGGATGGAGGACCGACACCGGCACCTGTGCGGCCACCGCGGCTTCGACGTGAACGTCGACCGGGATCCAGCCTCCGAGTTCGACGACCACGTTCAGAAAGCGGCTCGTCAGCGCGTGCAGGCGGCCGAACGCCTCGCGCGCCGCCGTGACCGACGAGACTCGGTTCACGCAGACGAGCACACGCTGGATCCCCGAGCGCTTGGCGAGAACCTTGATGGTCGAGTAGGCGTCTGCGAGCGCGGTCGGCTCCGGCGCGAGCACGATCACGACCTCATGGGCCGCCCCGGCAAAAAAGAGGACGTTGCTCCCGATCCCCGCGCCGGTGTCGATGAGGATGGTGTCGTAGCGAGGCGAGGCCCCTTCGATGGCCGCGAGGAGCCGCAGCCGTTCAGCGTCGCCGAGCTGCGCGAGCTCCGCGACGCCGCTGCCGCCCGAGAGTAGGTGAACACCCTCTGGCCCCTCGACGACACACTCGTCGAAGGTCGCGCCTTCGTAGATGAGGTGGCGCAAGTCCTTCCTCGCGACCACTCCCATCATGATGTCGCAGTTCGAGAGGCCGAGGTCGGCGTCGAAGACGAGCACGCGCCGGCCCTCACGCGCGAGCTGGATGGCGAGGTTCACGACGACGTTCGTCTTGCCGACGCCGCCCTTTCCGCTGGTCACCGCGATGACGCGGAAGGCACGCTCGAAGCCGCCCCGGGCCTGACCTTCTGGCGCCGCGATGTTCACGCCCGTGTTGGAGTCCTGTTGCATGATGCCCCCCACCTAACTCTGAAGTCCGAGGACAGCGCGTACGAGGGCAGCCGGTGACGGCCGCTCGATATCGTCCGGGACATTCTGACCACTCGTCACGTGAGCAATACGGAGCGGCGTCTTCAGGACCAATGACGCGATGCCGCCGAAGGAGCGGGCCTCGTCGAGCTTGGTGACGATGACGGAGGTCGCCCCGTGGTCACCGTAGCGCTCGGCCATCGCGGTCATGTCGCCGCCGCTCGTCGACGCCGTCATACAGAGATGCCGTTCCGCGCGCACGCCGCCGAGGAGACGATCGAGGGAGACTTGGGTCTCCTCGCTGAAGGGGTTCGAGCCACCGGTGTCGATCAGGACGAGGTCGCGCCCGGCCGCCTGGAGGCGCTCACAGGCGGACGTGACCTCGCGACCGTCGTGGGCTGTCTGCCAGGGAAGCCCGAGGAGATCCGCGTACATACGGACCTGCTCGACGGCACCGGGGCGCTGCGTGTCGGCGGCGACGATGCCGACACGACGTCCTCGGAGGAGGCTCGCTTCGGCGGCGACCTTCGCCAGTGTCGTGGTCTTGCCAACGCCGGTCGGACCGACGAACGCCGCGACGGCGCGGCCGAGCCGTTCCCACACGGCGGGGGCTGGCGAGAACGCACGTTGGAGCGACTCGGCGACGTGGCGTGCCCGGTCCCGCTCCGTAGCGCCGCGGGGCGCGTCGACCAACGCTTCCGCGACGCTGGCGTCGATGCCGGCCGCGGCAAGCCGCGCGAGCAGCGTCGTTCGATCGGAGCCGGCCGTGCTGCCCGGGCCCTGGAATGCCGACGGCGCACCGTGCCCGATGCCCAGCGACGTCGAGGGCATCGCCGAGGCTGAGCCTCGCTGGACCGGGCTCGGCTCGAGATCGACGCCTGCCAGGATCTCACAGCAGCCGGAACGGGGCTCGCGCGCTTCGACGACGACGGCGTCGCGTCCGAGTGCGGCGATGACGGCGGTCATCGCTTCGGACATGGTCGGGGCTCGGAAGGTCTGAAGCTTCATCGGCGCTCCTCATCGACCACTCGGGGCCATTGCCCAAGCGGGTTTTCGCAGCGGTAGGGGGAAGTTGCGGACGAGATGAGTTCAGGTCGCATGAGAGGCTCCTGCGGCCGTGGTGAGGCCCGAACGGCGCTCGAAGCCGACGGACGCGATGGCACTGATCTCCATTCGCGCCGGTAGCTCCTGTTGAGCGACCACGACGACCTGGGGCAGGAAGTGATGGATGAACTTCCAAAGGGGGTAACGGAGGTCGGATGGCGCGACGAGGATCGGGCGCTTGCCCGCCATCCCGAGCTTCTCGACCGCCTTCTGGACGGCGCCGAGCACGCGTTGCGCCGTCGCGAGGTCGGGTGCGAGGCCGGGCTCGGGCGACGTCACCATCACCTTGCGGAGGGCGGCTTCGAGGTCTGGCTCGAGGAGGGCGGCGTAGAGCTTGCCGTCGAGCTCGGCCAGGGTCTGCGCGATCGACGGGCCGAGGCGGAGACGGACGGCTTCCATGAGGGCTGCCGGGTGCTTGTTCACGCGTCCAGCGTCGCCGAGCGCCTCGATGATGGACCGGAGGTCACGCACCGAGATGTTCTCGCGCAAGAGCCCACGAATGACCCCGTGTACTTCGGCGAGGGAGAGCACCGACGGGATGAGGTCGTCGACGAGGCGCGGGTGGCGGCGGGCGACGATGTCGATGAGGGACTGCAGCTCGGCCCGACCGACGAGCTCCGCCGCGTGTTCACGGAAGACCTCGCTGAGGTGGGTGGCGATGACCGCCACGGGCTCGACCACGGTGAAGCCGTACATCTCGGCGCGGTCGCGATCATGGGCCAGGATCCAGAGGGCCGGGATGCCGAAGGCCGGGTCCTTGGTGGCAATGCCGTTCACCTTGCCGCCGGCGTTGCCGGGGTCCATCGCCAGCAGTCGGTCGGTCATGATGGCGCCTTGGGCGACCACGACGCCGTTCACGAGGACGCGGTAGTCGCCACCGGGGATCTCGAGGCTGTCCTTCAGCGTCACCGGGGGAACCTTGATGCCCAGCTCCCCTGCGAAGCGTTTTCGCAGCGCCACGATTCGATCGAGCAGCTCGCCGCCGCCACGGTCGCGCGTCACGAGCGGGACGAGCGAGTAGCCGACGCGGAGCTCGAGGATCTCGACGGGCAGCGCGGCGTCGAGATCGGCTTCCTCCTGGGCTCGCGCCTCCTCCGGGGTGGTCGCCGTGCGGGGCGCGTTCTCAGCGGGACCTTTGGCCGTGTTGGCGTTGTCCCGCTTGAGTGCTTGGAGGGCGCCCGCGAGCGCGAGGAAGGGGATGACCGGGAGGCCGGGGACGAAGGCCATCGCGACGGCGACGCCGCTCGACGCGTTCAAGACCGCCGGGTTGGCGAGGGCTTGGTTCATGACCTGCGTCCCAAGGCCGCGCTGGTCGCTGCTGCGGGTGACGATGAGGCCGGCCGCCGTGCTGACGATGAGCGCCGGGATCTGCGAGACGAGGCCGTCACCGATAGTGAGGAGCGAGTAGGTCTTAGCGGCGACGCCGACGGGGAGGCCATGGTCGAGCACACCGACGACGAGGCCGCCCACGACGTTGATGACCGTGATGATGATGGCCGCGATCGCGTCGCCGCGGACGAACTTGTTGGCGCCGTCCATCGCCGCGTAGAAGT
>JADMJS010000001.1:57705-85397 GCA_018780435.1 Myxococcales bacterium | reverse complement strand
TCGAGAGGAGCGCCGAGACGGAGAGCGTGGGCTCGCCGCGCGGGCTCGTGGTGCGGGCCGTCGTGAGCCAGCGGCAGAGCTGCGCCCACCCCGCCCGGTTCTTCGCGAGCACGACGGCGCTGCCCGTGCCCGCCCTGCCCCGCTCGCCCCAGAAGCGCGGGTGAATAGGCGTGAAGTCGCTCAGGCTGAGCTCGGCGCCCACGATAAGCGGTTGCCGCGCCTTCTTGGCGGCCGCGTGAGCCCGGACGACGCCGCCGACCTCGTCGACGTCCGCGATCGCGAGCGCCGCGTAGCCCAAGCTGCGCGCCGCGTCGACCATCTCCTCCGCGTGAGAAGCCCCTGCGAGGAAGGAGGCATTGGTGCGGGCCCAGAGTTCAGCAAACATCTTTGATCACGGACTCCTATGCTCCACTCAGCTTCGGATCGTCGCCTGTGGGCAACGCTGCCGAATACTGATAATGCGTTCAGTGGTTGCGCCGGTCAAGCCGTATCGTTCCAAGCCGTGAAGGCGATCGCAGGAATGGCTCTCAATGGCGCGGGAGCCGCCGCTGTGGGGCGGCCCGCCGCTTGACCGAACTCACCTATTGAACTCACCTATGAACCTCACCTACTGACTCACGCCGCGCCGAGCGGGAGGAGTGAAGCCCGTGTTCCGAAACGTCGACTTGGCGCGGCAGACCAGACCACTCGCCGAGCCCGTGGTGCCTAGGCGGCGTGCCGTGATCCGCTATCGAGCGGACGACGGAAGCCTGGCTCTCGTCCATGTGGAGCAGGATGGCCGAGGGGTGGTCTTCGGCCGTTGGGCCAAGTGTGAGGTCCGCCTTGCGAGTCCGTGCCTGTCGCGTCGCCACTTCCGGATCTTCTGGGACGGTGCGCTGCTCGTGGTCGAAGACCTCGGGAGCTCTGGGGGCACTTTCGTCAATGAGCGATGCGCGGCGCGCGCAGTCCTGGCGCCCGGCGACGTCATTGCCTGGGCCGATATATGGGTGAGCGTCGAGTCGGTCGAGGTGCTGTCTTCGTTGCCGGGAACTCCCATACCGACGACAGAGGGAAGCTCGTTGCTGGATAAAGCCACTCTGGATCGAGCGCGGGCTGCACTCTGGGGCCAAGCCATTGGGGACGCCCTCGGGCTCGCGACCGAGTTCATGACGTCGGACGAGGCACGGCTCGCGTACCCGCACGGCCTCAGCCGGTATGCCGACATCGTGCGCGACGACCACCGCAGCCGATGGCCCGTCGGTGCGTTCACCGACGACACGGACCAGATGTTGTGCATCCTCGAGAGCCTCATCGCATGCCCGACCGTGGACCCGGTCGACATCGGTGGCAACATCGCTCGTTGGGCCGCCACGTGCGGTCTCGGGATCGGACGCACGGTGCAGCGAGCCCTCGACCGCAACGGCTTCAACACGGATCCCATCGCCGCCGCCCGTCAGGCCTGGGAGGACGGCCGCGCGCGCCACGCCGCCAATGGCGCCGTCATGCGTACGAGTGTCTTTGGCGTCTGGCGCCTCGACGATCCGGCAGCGACGCCGGCCGTGACGCTTGCGGCCGCCGCGGGGTGCCGCGTGACCCACTACGACCCCCGTTGCGTCGCCTCCTGTGTCGCAGTGAGTCTCGCCATCCGAACCCTCGTCCTCGATCCTCAGTGCGACCGCGAGGGGCTCTTCAACTCGCTCGCCGATATCTGCCTGCTCCTCGACCCACGCTGCGCGGAGGCTTTCGAGGCCGCCGCCGTCGGCTCGGTCGAGGCGCTCGCCCTCGATGAAGGGATGAGTGCGGACGACTCGGGCCGCATCGGCTACACGCTAAAAGCCCTCTCTGCCGGTCTCTGGGCGCTGCTGCATGCGACCGACTTCGCGAGCGGACTCTCAGCCATCGCACTCGCGGGCGGAGACGGCGACACCAACGCGGCGGTCGCCGGGGCGATCCTGGGCGCCCGTTTCGGCCTCGACGCCATCCCGCTCCGTTGGCATCACGAGCTCCATGAGTCGCAGTCCTACGCGGCCACCATCGAGCGCTTCCTCAAGGCGATGGGCTACCTCCCCGCCCAATGACGTCGACGCGAATGGAGGCTGTGCCCGAATCAGCCGTTCTTGCTCGTCTGCAGTCGGACGTGCCAGCCGGCATCGTTACGTGTGACACGGGCCAGCGCGTCGGTCCCGACTCTCAGCTCTCGCGGGTCGCCGGTTGCCAGCCCACCTGCAACGAGGGCAGCCCGAAGCCGGGCCCACGGGAGCTCAGGCCGCTCGAAGAGGCCCGTGGCCTCGAACTCGGACCCCGCCCCGGTGATGGCTACGAACGTTGCTTCGACAAGACGGACCATCAGGTTGTCTGGGACGGGGCCGAGGTCGACCCAGGCTTCGGTTCCTTCTGCGAAGACCCAGTGTGTAACTCCTGCGAGAGCCGGGACCCGAGACGGGTCTCCTCGATTCAGACAAGCCGATACGCCTCATCTTCAGCCCCCGTCTGGGATCGACGAGGGATTCGCGCTGCGTTTCGGGGCCGAGGTCCAGCCCGGCCACGGCGCCTCGTGAAGAGCGCGATTCCTTGGAATCACTAGCGCCCATCCACCGGACATGCCACACCCGCCCGGGGGATTTGACAGCGGCTGCACCCAGAGCTTAGCCTTCGAACGCTGAGTCATGGTCAGGCCACGATGCGGGCCGCGAGTGTGCGGTGGGGAGCCATAGCGAGTTCCCTTGGGGGTTCAAACGCCCCTCGGGTCCTGAACGGGAAGGTGACCGCGCCTGGACAGGCCCTCGGGTGCTCCACTGGAGTGCGGCGACGGCTCGTCTGCGAGCGCTGATGGCAGACGGCGTTGGGGGTTCGTGATGGCGGCGTTCGTGGGGGTTGGCGTGGCGTGGCGGTTCGATGGTAGACACGCGTCGTTTGCGTTTGTGCTGGCGTTGTGCGGGTTCAGCGCGTGCTCGAGTCGGTCGTCGGGGTCCGACGCGGTTGATGACACACTCACGGCCGACGCCCAAGCTGGCGACATCGAGCCCGGTGTCGACGCACCGGACGTCCTCGGTGAGTCCGACGTTGACGCACTCGCCCCCGACGGCGCCGAGAGCTGTCCTGAGGCGGGCTGCGACGACGGGAACGCCTGCACCGCGGACACATGCGATGGGGGTACGTGCCGATTCACTCCCACAGCGGGAGGGGCCGCCTGCGACGACGACGACCCGTGCACGACCGGTGATTCCTGCGATTCGGCCGGCGTCTGCCAAGGGCTGTTACTCGACTGCCCTCTGGGCACTCCCTGCAGCCCCAACACCTGTGAGCCGTTGACAGGCGCCTGCGTTCCGATGGCCACGCCAGACGGGACAGCCTGTGACGATGGCGACGCATGTTCGGGAGGGTCTACCTGCGAGAGCGGGACTTGCGTCGGCTTCGGAATTTCGCAGTGTGAAGATGGCAACCCGTGCACCGTCGACTCTTGCGAACCTGCCACCGGTGAGTGCGTCTCCTACTACGCTCCCGACGCGATCGTTTGTGACGACAATGATCCCTGCACCGTCCTCGATGCCTGCGCCGCCGGCACCTGCGTCGGATCCCCGAAGGAGTGCGCCGATCCAGACTTCTGTCACACGGCCACTTGCGAGCAGGCGTCGGGTGATTGCGTGGCCGTGCCGCTCGACGACGATCCGTGCATCGACGACGACGCCTGTACCGTCGACTACTGCGACGAAGACGAAGGCTGTGTTCACGTGCCCGTGTCGGGAGGGTGCGATGATCGCAACGAGTGCACCGACGATCATTGCGACAAAGAGCTCGGATGCCAACACATCCCAAGCGCAACGGTGTCCTGCACGGCTGGATGCTGCGCCTCGCACGACTCGCCAGGGTGCACCAACCTCGATTGCGCGGCGTGTGTCTGCCAGGCCGACTCGGCGTGCTGTAACGAGGGGTGGGACCCACTCTGCGTCGAGACGGCGCACGAGGCGTGTGCCGCCGCCTGCGAATGCACCTGCGGGGATGGGCTCTGTAGCGAGACTGAGTCCTGCGTCACGTGTTTGGCTGACTGCGGCGGCTGCCCGGTGATCGGAGACGCCGGCCCTGGCTGTTGTGAAGCGAACGACTCCGGCGGATGTCCGCCCGACGACGACTGCGAAACCTGCGTGTGTGGGATCGAGTCCACCTGCTGCTCGGACGAGTGGTCTGAATTGTGTGCGTCACTAGCCAGCTCTGCATTTTGCGGCGAGACGTGTGGCTCATGCGCGTGTGGCGACGGCCTCTGCGAGGGGTTCGAGAGCTGCTCGGAGTGCCCTGCGGACTGTGGGTCGTGCGCGGCATCTGACTGCTGCGCGGGGAGCGTGTGCGACGAGCCGACGTGCCAAGTCTGCGCGTGCGCGCTCGACCCCGCATGCTGTTCCGACTGGCCCGAGCAGTGTAGTGACCTGGCCTCGTCGGGGGCCTGTGCGGGGTCCTGCGGGTGCACTTGCGGCGACGGCGCCTGTGACGCCGTGCTCGATTCGTGCGCCACCTGCCCAACGGATTGCGGGCCGTGCACCGGAAGCTGCTGTGAAGCAAGCTCCTCACCGGGCTGTGCAGAGGAAGACTGCAGCAGCTGTGTCTGTGAATTCGCCCCCGATTGCTGCTCATCAGCGTGGTCCGACGAGTGCGTTGGCCTGGCCGAGTTCGTCTGCCCTCTCGAGTGCGGCTGTCCGTCCCCATGAGGAGTCTCGCCATGTCGCTCCAACGTGCTATCCCCGCCATCGTCGTCATTCTCGCGGCGCTCGTTGCCCAGGCCATTGAACCCGCGGGCCCGGTGCCGCCAACGACGGGAATACCGCTAGGCTCCGCCGACTTCGACCCCGGACCTCAGGCCGATCGCGGCAACGATGGAGGGTATCACCCTCGGGTCCCGCTCGAGGTGTTGCCCGGTCGGCGCGGGCTTCAGCCTACGGTCGAGCTCGTCTACTCCCACACGCGCGCGAACGGCTCGCTCGGTGCCGGCTGGGGCCTCTCGTTCGAGTCGTCGATCGAACGACGCAGCGAACACCACGGGGTGGCCACACTGCTTGACTGCGCCAGGGACACCTTCCTCCTCGACGGTCAGCCGCTGGTCAAGGTCGCCTTGGATGACTACAGGGCGGTACGCGACCCGTTCACCGTGTACAAGCCAGTTCGCTTCGGACCGGCCGGGTCATCCGAATGTGGTGAGATCACGGGATGGACCGCGATTCGAGACGGCATCACCCATGTGTTCGGGTCGCGGCTGGGGCAAGCACCCGGAGACGGCGCCGACGGGGTGCGCTACCGAACCTCGGCGGTGAACATTCTCTGTGGCGGACCCAAGGAGCCCCTGTGCACGAACGCCTCGGGCGCCGTCGGTTGGCACTTGACCCGCGTTGAAGACGCCTTCGGGAACCGAATGGACTTCGCCTACGCGACCTATGGCCGGCTTGAGTACCCCCGTACCATTACCTACAACGATCTACCGAGCGGCGACAGGCACCAAGTCATCCTGACATGGCAGACCCGGAAGGACGACCGGCTGACCTATGCTGACGGCACGCGCCGCACCCTGGACCGCCGGCTTGAGTCGGTCGAGGTGACGTCTCGGCGAGGCGGAAAGACGTACACATTCAAGAAGTACGGGCTCTTCTATAGCGTCTCCGAGTGCAACAATCAGTCCCTGCTCACGCAGGTCGTGGAGTATGAGCTAAACGCGGACCTGGCCCCTTCAAGCTCCTCGCGCAGCGTCGTGCAGTTCGACTACAACGACGAGTGTGCGACGACCTGGGACACTCAGAAGTCCTTCAAGTTTGACCCACCGACCCAGGAAGAGGATTACCAGATTCACAACACGACGAGCGTCCAAGACGTCGACGCTGACGGACGCCCGGACCTCCTCATCCTGGATCGGAGCTGCAGCCCAGCGAGGGTCGTGCCTGAGAAGGGTCCGGATGGCGTCCCATTGGAAAACGGGACGTTTTCCTGGGAGAACCTAGACCCAGGTTTGGCCCTCCCCTACATAACCCCCTCGCTGTGCGTACCCCGGTTTCGCGTGTTTCTGAACACCTCCAGCGCCGGCAATCTCAGCCTCGGTCCGATGGATATAGATGTCGACCGTTCTAAGGCGATGGATGAGTTCTTTGGCGCGATCTCCTTCCGGACCGGCGATGGGAGTGCCCTCATGCACTTGGTCGACCTCAATGGGGACGGTTATCTCGACCTCATTCGTGGCCACGCCCCAGAATTGGGGCAAGGAGGACAGTTCGTTCTCGGAGCTTCGCAGAACACAGCCGGCAAGGGCTGGAGTGCGGAGCCGACACAAGATCAGTGGTGGCTCGATGGGCCCGACATCTCCGACTGGGAGCGACCGCGGGGCCCGCTCGACGTCCTCCGCTTCAAGGACTTTCAGTTCGCCGACATCAACGCGGACGGGCTCCCGGACTTGGTCAGTCAGAGCGAGGTCTACTTCAACCAAGGTGGGCGAGACGGCGACTTCTTTCAAAGGCCCAACCCCTTCGACTCGACCTGCATGGACTGTCGCAAGACCATCGTGGATCCCTTCCTCTCGGATGGCATCGAGCCACCGCCCGATCAAGGCCTGGGTCCGGTAGCGGGGGGCGGTTTTTACCCCCCGCAGGCCTTTGGTACCTTCGGCGAGGACCAGGACAAGTGCGGTGACGGCTCCGACTACCAGTCGCCTGGAGTCGAAAACGTTAGCTTCGGCGAGTGGGTCTGGCGCCACACCACGCACGCGGACTTCAACGGCGACGGAATCGTGGACCGTTTGGTGTCTGTCCCGTGGGTCCATCTGCAGACCCACACGTTCGTTGGCGGCGCGAACCGACTCTACTATGGAGACGGCACGGGGGAGTTCCACTCCGCCGATCATGGGGTCGGAGGGGGACTCGCCGCGGTTACGGCCGCGATCGGTCGGCTACGCCAGTTTCCCCCGGAAGGCACGAACCAGGCCGGCTGCCAGGACAGGCCGGTGTATCGCAGTCAGGTGAACCACTTCGGCCTCGCGGACTTCAATCAGGATGGTCGTGCTGACGTCGTCCACCGATGCCCCCCACTCCCGACGAACCCGATGACGGACCTGTTGGTGCTGCCAGACCGAGGCTATGGCAGCTCCGATCCGGACGCCGAGAGCTTTGGGCTCCCCGAGTGGGACTCGGCTTGCGCCGCCCCGAGCGGAAGCCAGGCCGGTTCTGTCCGCGGAATAGATTTGCAGATGAGGTGGCACGATATGGATGCGGACCCAGAGGACGACGACTTGCGGTCGACGCCCTTCATCGGGTCAACCCCATCCGGGACGAAGACCAGCACGCTGACCGACTTGGACGGCGACGGGGTCGTCGATTTGGTCGTCTACGCCGCCGACTATGTCACCGACGATGAAGACGATCCCGACGACGACGTCGATGATGTCTCCCCAGGAGGCGATGATGGAGTCCTGCTTTGGACCCCCGGTGTTCGAGCCGCCGCTCACGGCCGGCTCGCCAGGATCATCGGTCCGCGGGGAGGCGTCACCCAGCTCAATTGGACCGTCGCCAACGCCTCCTCGTCCCGCAGCCCATCGATCCTGCCGGTCATCGAGTCGGTGTCCGGTCCGAGTGGGACCACGCACTACCGGTTCGAGCAGGGGAATTACCGGAATCGGCGCTTCATGGGCTTCGGCCGTGTCATCCGTTCGGACGCCGCCGGGGCGACCTCCGTTCGCACCTTCGCCACGTCCCCAGCGCTGGAAGGCGTCGAGCTCAGCGAAGCCACGTATCGCCAAGACGGCAGAATACACGCCTTGGCGGTGTCGGTCCCGGGTGGTGGAAGCGACTGTGGTTGGTTGCCCATCGACACGTCCGCTCCGTTCTTCAACCCGATCGTCCGACGGTGTGTCTTCGACTTTGCCGATGGCGTCGCGGGTGACATCGACCCGGAGGACTACGCCCAGACCTGCCGGGACTTCACCGGCGAGCGCGTGTGTACCAAGCTCAATCCCTGCGGCCAAGGTGACGAGTGGCTGTCGGCGCCGAACCTCGATGCCGCCTCGTGGGCAGTCCTGGCCGGCACGGATCCGGCGCTCCTTACCTCGGCGACACCGGGTGGAACCTCCTACCTTGCGTTCCTGGCCAGCGCCAGCGCCGGCACGGCCGCGGTGTGCGCAACGTCGAGTGGGGCGCTTGGCAAGCCACCCCAGCCGGATCTCCCGCCCGCACCTGGGCCGGACCTCCAGCTCTATTCGCCCGACCCTCAGCACCCGACGGTCCCCCTCGAGTTCTCCGGCGCTCAGGGCGGCAACCCGTCGAACCCGAAACCCGCCGACTACGTGCGATTCCTGGCTACCGAATGGGACTACAACTCCGCCAGCGGCAAGGTGAGCGAGACCCGTGAGCTTCGGGATGTTTCAAAACGGAACGATACGCTGGTCATCACGGACACGTACGTCAAGGGCTCGGGATCTCCCTTCGTTCCAACCGACTTCCCCTGGTATCGGCTCACCAAGCGGGAGGAGAAGAACGCCGACGGAGATCGGCTGAGTGTCAACGAGTTTCTGAACTACCAGAAGGACGAGTGGACGCAGCAGAAGCAACAGGCAGGCTCCCTAGTCAGAAGCCGAACACGCACCCTGACGACCGAAGGCCTCGTGAGCGGCGAGACGACCTGGTCCGGGCTGGAGCCTCAGGGCTTCACCTACGATGCTTGTGGTGCCGTCTCCGGAGAAGCGAACGCCCTCGGCCACTATCGGCTGACCAAGCGCGACGCGATCTGCAGACCAACCGAGGTACGGACCAGCGCCGGGCTGCTGGAGAAGACTCTGTACGATGGGTTCTCCCGGCCCATCCGGAAGACCGAGACCATCCCCGCCACCGTCTCTACGCAACAGCCTGATGTTATCGAGACCCGATGGGCGTACGCAGACGGTCCGACGGGAGTCGGTTGGAACAATCCTGCCCACGTCGAGGTCCTTCCCGAGCCGGATGGGACCGAGACTGTGGCCAAGACGTACGTTGACGAGTTCGGCAGGCCATTCCGATGGGTCCGATGCCGCCGAGATGGAGACAATGACGCCTGGAGCGGAAGCTTGGAGGTCGCCTACGGCTGCGCAGCCTCCGAGCCTGCGGTGCAACGACTGACGGGTCGTTATCAGGCTACTGGTGAGGTCGCTTGGGAGAGCGCGTGGCACGCGTCCACGGTCCCACTCACCGCCTTCGATTTCTCGGCGATCCAGTACGACGACCTACGACGGCCTCTGGTCCGAAAGCAGCCGGACGGTCACTTGCGTCTCAACGCCTATGATGTCGGCCTGACCTTTGAGTGGGACCCGCTGGGGATCGAGGCTATGCGGCTCGAAACCACCGTGTCCACTGAAACGTGGCTAGCCGGGCGACGGCTCCGGCGCGAAGAGCTCGATCCGTTGCGACGCGTCGTCGCGGAGACGGATGCCGCTGGCAGCACCAAGAACCACAGCTATGACGGGTTCTCCCGACGAACCTCCACGAGCTACCCCAAGGTACAGATCCTCGCGAGCGGAGCGACGCAGGCCGTCGAGGCCACCCCGCGGGAGCTGACCTTTTACGATCTGGCTGACAGACCGACTCTGCGAATCGACCCGGCCGGTTCGGTCGCGCTCACGATCTACGACACCATCGGGAGGCCGGTTCGGGTCTTCGGACCCGACGGTGCCGCGGTCACATCGACCGTGTACGTGGACGGGACGGCGCCCGGGCGCAGGCGCGTGTACACGGATGATCGGGGCAACCGCCGTACTGAGTACGTTGACGCCAAAGATCGAGTCGTGAACGAACGTAGGACCGACGGCTCCCAGCGGCGCTACGACTACGACGGGCGAGGTCGGCTGGCCCAGGTCACCGAGCCTTGGGGCGAACAAATCCGTACGACCTACGACCGTTTCGGTCGCGAAACGACCTCCACGCGAATCTTCGGGCCAACGAATGCCCCTGTCGTCGCGACGACATCCACTGAACGCGACGCACGGGGGCGCGCGATCCGGACCGTAAGTCCCGATGGCGTCGTGACGACTCAGTCCTGGGACGCGATGGATCGCCCGGTGGAGAGCATTCTTGGGGAAGGCGCCTTCGCTCGGCTTCTGGAGCGGAGCCTCTATGACGCGGCCGGACGGCGAACCTCCGTAGTCGAACGTGGGCGCGAACGCAGATATACCTACGACGATTGGGGCCGCGTGACCTACGAAGAGCTCGGCCCTGGCATCGAGCCCGGTCAGGCGCCGGCGATGGCCTACTGGCGGACCTGGACCGACACCGACTGGCTCGCCACCGAGACCAATGGAGCAGGTGACCTCACCACTCACAGCTACGACCCGCTGGGTCGAAAGCTCAGCACGGCCTTCCGTGACGCGGACGGCGTGGACCTCGGGACGGCCACGTTCGGGTATGACGCGGCTGGCCGAGTCACGAGCGCGAAGGATGAGCGAGGCCTCGAGACCCGGACCCGATATGACGGGTATGGCCGCGTCGTCGAGGTCAGGCCGCCTGGTTTGGGCGCGATCCGAACCAGCTGGGTGCGCAACCCGCCACACCCGATCACGGGTGCCGCCACGCGGGCGCTCCTCGAACAGACGCGCGCGCCCACGGGAGAGGTGACCCGAGTCTATCGCGACGGGGAAGGACGCGAGTTCTTCCGAATCGGCCCTGATCAGGTTGGACTCGAGACGCAGTTCAAGAACGGTCGCCCCTTCCGGTCGATCCGGTGGGGCGCGGACAAGGCTGTCTTCGCCGTGAAGGTACGTCAATTCGTCTCACGCACCACGAGGCTGAGTGCGGAGCGAGACTGGGTCGCTCCTAACCAGGAGGCCGCATGCGCAAAGTTTGGCACGGGTGACACGACCTGCCCGGTTGGAGCCGTCCGTTGGCTCTACGATCTGGGTGGACGCACCACCCATGTCACGGACGCTGCCGGGAACATCACGCGATATGAGTACCTCCCCTCGTCGGGCCTGCTCTCCGGTGTCGAGTTGGGTGGCCTCACCAGCCTGCGCTTCGGCTATGACACGACCTTCCCGGTACGAACCCGCCAAGAGGTCGGGCCGGTGGGCGCGCCGATCGTGACGACGACGCAATGGGACCGGTTCGTCCAGATCGCCCGCACCGACACGACGGCGGCGGCGGG
Organism: Myxococcales bacterium; assembly: GCA_018780435.1. Taxonomy (GTDB): domain Bacteria; phylum Myxococcota_A; class UBA9042; genus SXOO01. Next base: position 74,291 of record JADMJS010000001.1, on the reverse strand, counting down.
TACAGAGTCCGAAAGGGTTGACTATGGCTACGACGCGGCTGGGCGCAAAGTAGCGGCCGCATTCAGCCGGTCGGGCGCCCCGGAGTCGACCACGACGTGGGTCTATGACGGTCGGGGGCGGGTCGCCGAGAAGACGCTGGGCGTCGGTCTCGAAGAGTCCCTCGCCATGACCTGGGATTACCTCCCGAACGGCCTCATCGCTGGAATCACCTACCCGTCCGGTCGGAACGTCGACTACGTCTACCCGAACAGCTCCAATGTACTGTCGGCCATCGAGCTGGCGGATGAGCCGTCGAACGTCGTGCTCGCTGAGTTCACGAATATCGACACCTCGGGCCGGGCTCGCCAGATCGATTTCCTGCCTGGGCCGCCAATGGCCCAGCAAATCTCGCTCGCACGTAAGTTCTCGTGGGGTCGAGAGAGCGAGCGCCGTATCGACGGGATCTCGAGCGCGGGCGAGCGTGTGGAGTCGTTCAGCTACGATGTCGCGGGCCGACTCGCGGCGATCAACACGACGGAAGGCTCCGGACTACCCACCGACCTCGTGTATGCCTACAGTGAGCGAGACCACGTGACGGCCGAAACCCGGAGCATCGAGACGCTCCTCGAGACCCTCACCGCGACCATGACCTACGAATACGACCCCGGCGGCCGTCGGGTCTGGCAAGAGAAGAAGACGGCAGACGGGCAGAGCCAATCACTGTCGTACATGTTTGGGAGCGGAAACCGCCTCCTCAGCAGCAGCGCTCCCGGTTCCGACGCCATCAACTGGGACAGCTACGGCCGCCAGCGCAACGACCAACGTGGCCAGGTGTTCGAATACGGCCTACGCCACCACATCCGTCGAATCGTCCCAACCTCCGGCGGCGCCATCACCATGAGGTTCGACGCTGACGGCAACCGCATCTCGCGCGACGACGACACCGGCTCCCACCTCTACTTCACGGGTCACATCCCCGGTCAGGTACTGCACCACGCCGGACCCGACGACCTGGAGGAGGACATCGTGATGACGCCGGCCGGGACAGTGGTCGCCATCATCGACCAGAACGACGTGGTACGCCCCGTCGTTCGTAGTCTGACGGGGAGTCCGTACCAGATCGGGACTTCCGAGACGGACGCGACGGCGCGTGAGTTCAGTGCGTTCGGCGAAGTCTTGGCAGGGTCGGGCCCAGAGACCGAGCTCGGATTCCAACAGACCTGGGCGAGCGGGGCGGAGCTCGTCCAGTTCGCCGGCGTCCGAGCCTATGACCCCTCCACGGGTCGTTTCTTGACCCCTGACCCGCTGCTGTTCGAAGCGTCGAGCGATCCGGGGGAGGCCGTCGATCTCTTCCGGTATGCTCAGAACAATCCTGTGCACCGGTCGGATCCGACGGGGTATCGCGCGAGTCCGGTGGGGTATGCATACAAACAGGGCAGCATGGGAGGGCCGGCCACGCCATCGCAACGATGGAATTTGTCGTTCCACGAGGGAAGTAAGAAGGATAAGAACGGCAAGAAGATTGTCAGCGGGGCGCCGAACGGCAAGGCGCCTTCGCAGCCAACCGCCGCTTCATCGCCCTCGACCCCAGAGCCGCCCCCAGCCGGCAGCTCTTCGAGCTTCGAGACGGAGACGGACACGGGCGGCGCTGATATGGGAGCAGGTGAGAAGAAGACGTCGAAGCTGTCGTGGGCACGGCGCCTAAGCCGGAGCCCGGAGCAGGTTCGAGACAATGGGCGACCGGATTATGGTGATTCAGACCCCAACACGATCAGCGACGAAGACGAAGGGTTCGGCCAATCGGCCCAGCCACAGCAAGATTTCCCCGGCGACAAGCTTGAGATCCCCCACGGATGGATCTTTGTGGACGGACAATGGGTCCCAGAGGACATATATGGCAAAGACCCGGGTTGGTCGTCCAACCCAAAAGCAGAGATCTTCATCTCGCAAGAAACCAAGACCCCGACTCCAGATGTGCCTGGAGTCCCCGTACTAGGTGCTTCGGCAGCAGTTGAACACAAAATGGCATACGGATTGAACGGTCTCACATTCTCGACGGAGGAGAAGCTGTGGGCTGGGTTCGTCCTGTCCGATGGTGACGGAGGGGGGGCAAAGCTGGGAGCAGTTGTCACCCTCGATGGTGATGGCGCATCGGTCGGGGTGGAAGGGAGTTTGGCCCATGGACCCGCCGAGATCAAGGTCTCGGGGGCGGTGGACCCCATCACAGGCGCAACGACGGTCGCGGGAGAAGGGACATTGAAGGCACAGGTTGTTCCCACTGTAGATATTGGTGTCACGGGTGGCGTTTCGGCTACGGGATCGTGGATGACTGCGGTTGAAACACTCATTGCAGGCTGGATGTACGGCTCGCCGGCCTACTAGCGCCCGGGACGGCTGGCTGGACCACCGTACCCTCGATGAGAGAGTCTGACCTGAGCAACACCGACCGCACCCTGTTGCCAATCTGCCACACCTCCGCCTTCCCATCACGCCAGGACCGCGCCCCCAGCCCGGCACACCCCTTGCTACGCCCGCCCCAGCCCAGACAATTCGCCGTCCTCGCGTGGGCAGGAGGGCTCTATGCGTGCACATCCTCTCGTGCGCACCTCAGCTGCGTTTTTCTCGCTCGGTCTGGTAGCGTGTGCCCCGGAGGTCTCGGACGACGTCTCGTCAGAACCACGGGTTGTGGAGTTGGGGAGCGACTTGAGGTCGACTCGGGCCTGGCTTCCCCAAGGCCACGGAGCCGGGCAGCAATGACTTCACCTGCTGACCCATGCCGCGCCGAGCGGGAGGAGCAACAGCCGTGTCGCGAAACTTAGACTCGTCTACCCAGACCAGACGACCGCTGAGGCGGAGTCCCCTGTTCCCTAGGCGGCGAGCCCTGATCCGCTATCGAGCGGACGACGGAAGCCTGGCTCTCGTCCATGTGGAGCAGGATGGCCGAGGGGTGGTCTTCGGCCGTTGGCACAAGTGTGAGGTCAGCCTTGCGAGTCCTTGCCTGTCGCGTCGCCACTTCCGGATCTTCTGGGACGGTGCGCTGCTCGTAGTCGAAGACCTCGGCAGCTCTGGGGGCACTTTCGTCAATGATCGATGCGCGGCGCGCGCAGTCCTGGCGCCCGGCGACGTTATTGCCTGGGCCGATGTATGGGTGAGCGTCGAGTCGGTCGAGGTGCTGTCTTCGTTGCCGGGAGCTCCCATACCGACGACAGAGGGAAGCTCGTTGCTGGATAAAGCCACTCTGGATCGAGCGCGGGCTGCACTCTGGGGCCAAGCCATTGGGGACGCCCTCGGGCTCGCGACCGAGTTCATGACGTCGGACGAGGCACGGCTCGCGTACCCGCACGGCCTCAGCCGGTATGCCGACATCGTGCGCGACGACCACCGCAGCCGATGGCCCGTCGGTGCGTTCACCGACGACACGGACCAGATGTTGTGCATCCTCGAGAGCCTCATCGCATGCCCGACCGTGGACCCGGTCGACATCGGTGGCAACATCGCTCGTTGGGCCGCCACGTGCGGTCTCGGGATCGGACGCACGGTGCAGCGAGCCCTCGACCGCAACGGCTTCAACACGGATCCCATCGCCGCCGCCCGTCAGGCCTGGGAGGACGGCCGCGCGCGCCACGCCGCCAATGGCGCCGTCATGCGTACGAGTGTCTTTGGCGTCTGGCGCCTCGACGATCCGGCAGCGACGCCGGCCGTGACGCTTGCGGCCGCCGCGGGGTGCCGCGTGACCCACTACGACCCCCGTTGCGTCGCCTCCTGTGTCGCAGTGAGTCTCGCCATCCGAACCCTCGTCCTCGATCCTCAGTGCGACCGCGAGGGGCTCTTCAACTCGCTCGCCGATATCTGCCTGCTCCTCGACCCACGCTGCGCGGAGGCTTTCGAGGCCGCCGCCGTCGGCTCGGTCGAGGCGCTCGCCCTCGATGAAGGGATGAGTGCGGACGACTCGGGCCGCATCGGCTACACGCTAAAAGCCCTCTCTGCCGGTCTCTGGGCGCTGCTGCATGCGACCGACTTCGCGAGCGGACTCTCAGCCATCGCACTCGCGGGCGGAGACGGCGACACCAACGCGGCGGTCGCCGGGGCGATCCTGGGCGCCCGTTTCGGCCTCGACGCCATCCCGCTCCGTTGGCATCACGAGCTCCATGAGTCGCAGTCCTACGCGGCCACCATCGAGCGCTTCCTCAAGGCGATGGGCTACCTCCCCGCCCAATGACGTCGACGCGAATGGAGGCTGTGCCCGAATCAGCCGTTCTTGCTCGTCTGCAGTCCTCGGATGTTCGTTTGCCGACAACAAGTGACACGGCAAACCGGCTGTCGACGTCGATCGCAGTGTGGTCCCACGGGTCGCCTGCCTACGCGTCCTCCGCCTTCGACTCGTCGCACTGCTTCTGCTTCTTCTCCACGAAGGACCACTTCTCGTCGAACTGCGCCTCGCTCACGGGGAGATCCTGCGCGCTCTCGTCGTGGAGTTCGTGTGCGTGCCACCCGACACGGACAGCGATGCTGGTGACCCCGTTCTTGGACGCACCGGTCAGTCGAGATGACTTCCGTATTCCACAGCCTTCCGCCAAGTGCTTCGCGATGGACGCAGCGAGCTCTGGCCGCATCTTCGTGCCCCACAAGGGCGTGCCCTTTCGCTCCGAGAACTCCGAACGGCACTTGGAGCACCGTAGAACCCGCCACGTGCCGGAGCCCTTGCCCTTCCGGACCCGGAGGTTCCCCTGGCCGCGCTGTCCGGCGAGGTCGCACTCGGAGTTCACGCAGCACAGCTGTTCGAGCGGTGGTTGCCATTCGTTCAAGCGTTCCTTCTTCTTTCGACCTGTTTTCGCGCGCGGCATGAGCCCCTCCGTGGTTAGGCCGCATGTCCGCCTTGCCTGGCGATCACGTCAAGAAAACGGGCAGTTGGCCGAAGTGGGCCGAACGAGTCGCCCCCGAGTGGGGACACGACCGGCGATTCCCGGAAATGTCAAACGACGGATGCCTCCCCGGCAAAGCCGGGGGGCTCCCGCTTACGCTAGGGAGCGCGATCGCGCACCGAGTTGATCGAGTCGACAGCCGGGGGATACAAGTCGGTATGGCCTCAGGTAGACCCGTCATGACGAATCGAACGCTAGCGCTCTCCCTTGCGCTCGTCGCAGCCTGCGGCGGGGGTCGCAGCGACGACTGCCCAACGACGTCCTCGGGGGCGATCGTGGTCTACCCCGCGGACGGGGAGGTGGTCGGGACGGGGACCTGGGTGCACGTTATCGGGGCCGACGACGTGAGGCTCATGCCGGCGTCAGGGTCGACGGCGCCGGAGCCGACCACGACGACCCGCACCTTCATTACGCCGAACGGCCCGGTAGTCGAACTCGAGCCCTGGTTCAGCCTCGACTCCGACGCCGAATATGAGGTCTGGGTTCAGGGCGAGGTCATCTCTCGCTTCCGCACGGCGTCCTCCGGCGACACGCCGAGCTCGGACTCAGCCGGGCCGCCCCTCGTACGGGCGCTCGGCGGTCCAGAGGTGCCTTGCTGCGGGAACACGTGCAAAGGCGGCGGTGTCGTCGAGCTCCCTTGGGAAGGTCCACCGGTCCGAGAGCTGGTCCTCGTCGACGTGCTCGAGCAGGTCAACGGCGTCTGTGGGGCCACGACCCGGCACGTGACCACCCTGGCTTTCGACTGGCCCGGCGACGACGACGAACGGCTCGTCAGCGGGCTGGCCGAGCCCCTCACCGGGTGTTACGTCCTTCGCGTTCACGAGTCCGTCGGTCGCACCGGCCGGGATCTCGGCCCCGTCTGCGTCGATGAGGCTACCTTCACTCCGCAGCCACCCTCCGACGCGGAGGCCTGCCGGCCTTCGGACGGGTGCACGGCCGCGGCTGGTCGCCTTGGCGTTCCACACTCCGCCCTCACCGCACTTGCGCTCCTCTCGCTGGCACTTCAGCTCCACTGGCGCCGACAGAGACGCCGATCCGAGTCATTAGATTCCTCACTCCCTGCCCCGCGGAAGGAGCCCCGAACGTGTCGCGAAAAGTGAAAGGCGTCGTCGACTTCGTATTCGCCGTCGACGTGTCGGCCAGCATGGGCCCGTGCATCGAGGCGCTCTCGGAGGGCCTCTCCCGCTTCATCGACCAGCTGGTCGGCGACCCGCAGACGCCCGTACGAAGCTGGCGCGGACGCGTCTTTGGCTTCCGAGATGCACGTATCGACGACGAACCCTTCGTCGCGTTTCCCTTCGTGGAGGGCGACTCAGACGCGCTCAAGGACCAATTGAACGAGCTCGTCGTGACCGGCGGTGGCGACACACCGGAGTCGCTGCTCGACGCCCTTTGGACGATCGTCCATGTCGGCGAGACCGCGCAGGGTGCGACTGAACTCGACGCGACGCGCTGGCGTCACCGGCGAGACGCGGTGCGAGTCGTCATCGTGTTCACGGACGCCGACTTTCATCCGACGCTCTCGATCCCGGAAGCGGAAGGCGGCACACTGGACGACGTCGCCAACGCGATCATGGAGCACCGAGTCTACTTGCACGTCTTCGCACCGGATTTGCCGGGCTACGCGTCGCTGAGCGAGATCGATCGCGCTGAGTTTCAACCGATCTGTAGCCCTCGTGAAGACCCCCAGGCCGCGATGAGGCGCCTCGTTTCAAATACCGCCAACTTCCACGCCACGCTAGAGATGCTCGCTCGTAGTGTCTCGCGTTCGGCGGCGGTGGAGGTCCTCTGAACGCGGCGGCAGCTACTGGCGGCGAGCGCGTGGGGCGAGTGGAACCGGCGATCTCGCTACGATGTCGGGACTGCGGCGCCGAGGCCCCAACGACGGCGCCAGAACCGACGTCAACGTGCGCCGGGTGTGGGGCTCGGCAGAGCCTCGACCTTTGGTCCGAGAGCTCCTCCAAACGGGCATGGCTGGCCGAGGCACTCGAGGGATGGGCCTCTGGCGAGGACGCTTCGAAGGCGCTGAAGGCCGCCGAAGCGGCCGCCCGCCGACTGACCCTCACGGGCGCATCCGCGGACCTATTGGACCGCGCCATCGCCCGGCTGAAGACCGCAGTAGAGGCGGCACCGCCGTCGCCCGCCAAGATGGACCCGGCTCGTGCGAAGAAGGCGCGGCGGGCGCGTGCTTCTACGACGGACGAGCCCTCGGACTCGACGCTCCGCGCCGCCCACGCGCCCGAGCGACATCGCTCCTTCCGATTGACGCGTGCCACCCGAACGCCCCTCTTGGGCCCGGGCGCCCGGCGGGTGTTGCTCTACATCGCCGCCTCGACGGCCGGTCTTTTTCTGTGGATCGCCTATATTGGTGGAAATATATCGTCCATCTCGTCCTCCCCGCCGCGCGACGTCCGAGCCGAGCAGATGGCTCGCTGCGGCGATCTGTCGCCCTTTCGATGCCGGCTGAAGGCCGAGTGCAATGACGGCAAAGCGGACGGGTGCTTCCAGTACGGTCTCTCACTCGAGATCGGCAGCACCGGCCCCGTCGACGTCGCAGAGGCGGTGAAACTCTACGAGAAAGCCTGTCGACTCGGATCCGCGGAAGCCTACCACGCGCTCGCGAACCTTCATCGAAACGGGTATGGCGTCCAGAAGGACGTTCGTCGGGCCGACGAGCTCGACCTCGATGCGTGCATGCACGGACTGCGCACGGTCTGCCCACCCGGCCTGGGGCTCTAAGAGATGGCGAGACGTTACAAGCAAGACGACCAGGTCGGAGCATTTCGCGTGGCGCACGTGCTCGGTCAGGGGAGTCATGGGACCTTCTATCGAGCGCATGAAGGCGACGTCCCTGTCTTTCTGAAGGGCTACAACTCGCCGTCCCCCCGTGTCGCCTGGTACCGCGCCTTTCTCGAGCACCAGCAGACCATCTGGGAGCGCATCGCCGCCTCCCCCGCTGCGCGCTTCACCTACCGGGCGATCGCGTTCTTCGAGCATGAGCGTCAGTACTTCCAAGCCGTCGAACACCTCGAGGGGCTCGATGTCGAAGCCGCGCTCGAACAGGGCCTCGGCAGCCCGTCTGCGCGGCTCATCTGGACGCGGGTCCTGACGGCGGGACTCGCCGCATTCCACGACGTCGGGGTCGTGCACTGCGATCTGAAGCCGGCCAACCTGCACCTGACCCCCGACCCGACGATCCATGCCGGCCATGTACTTCGGATCATCGACTTCGATTGGGCGGTGCGGACCGACGCGCCAGCCCCCTGGCACGGCAGCAAGGACTACGTGGGGACAACCAACTACGCCTCGCCCGAACACCTCCGGGGTGAGGTGCCCGGCGCCGCCTCCGATGTCTTCACCGCGGCCCTGATCGTCACCGAGCTCCTACTCGGGATCCATCCCTATCGCCGCGAGACCATGGGGGAATACCGCGACGCGGTGCTTGCCGGTGCGGTGGACCTGAACGCGATCGCCGGCTCGGGGCCGATGGTCGAACGATGGCGTCATTACCTCCCGACGCTGACGGCGACACTCGACCTCGATCCGACGCGCCGCCCGAGCGCTCGCGAACTGAACGACGTGCTCAATGGGCGGTGACCCGCACGCGACGTCCGGCGACGCGCCGGTTCTCATCGACCTCGGCGACGACGGCTGGGCCCGTGTCGCGGCCACCGCGCTCGACACGCGCGACGCGATCGCGGCGCGGGCACCCGCCATCCTCGAGCGCGTGGCCGCCCTCTCGAACGGACTACGGGCGGTTGCCGCGTTCGAAGCGGGACGCGACGGCGCCATCCTGCGCGCCAGCCGTGAACACGCCACGGAAGCCGGGATCTGGTTCCTCGGCGACCTCCACGGCGACGTGCTCGCGCTCGAAGCCGCCTTGGCCGCGATCGACGAGCGCGACCCCGGTGCCCGTGTCGTACTCCTCGGCGATCTCATCGACGACGCCCCCGCTCGGGCGCTGGTGCTCAGGGTCATGGAGCTCATGCTCGACGAACCGGGGCGCTTCACCCTGCTCGCCGGTAACCACGATGACGCGCTGTCCGCGCCGAGAGAGCCCGGTGGCGCCTTCACCTCGCGGGTGGAGCCGGGCGACTTCGCGCTCGAGCTCACCGGCCCCCATGACGCCGCCCTCGGGCTCGCCTACGTCCGCGTCGTCGCTGAGGCGCCCAGAGCGCTCCTGTTTGAAGATGGCCTCCTCGCGACCCATGCCGGTGTCCCTCACCGGGACCTCCTCTCCACGATTCGCACCGTCGCCGACCTCTCGTCCACGGCCTGTCAGAGCGACTTTATGTGGCTACGCGCGGCGAACGCACCTCGGAAGCGGCCGAACCGTTTCGCCCTCGGCGGCAGCTTCGGGTGGGAGGATCTCCGCGTGTTCTTCGATCACGTGGCGCCCATCCTCGGCCACCCGCTCACGGGGCTCGTACGCGGGCACGATCACGTCGCGGGCCCCTTCCGCATCGACGTCCCCGCCGCGTGGGGTCGGACCCTGATGACCTTGAACGCGATGAGCCGCCGCCTACCGCGCGAGGCCCCGGGCCCCCATGTGCGACTCCCCGTCATCGCACGCCATCGCCCCGGCGGGCTGCCGGAGCCGATGGCGCTCGCGATCCCCAACGCGCTCGTACGGACCTTCTACCCCGAGGACGACGCATGACCACGTCCGCACGAGACCCAAAGACCGGTCCTTGCCCCTACTGCTGGAACGAGACGCGGCTCACCGAGGCGGCCTGCGTCGTGTGCGCGGAGTCTCTCCACGTGCTCGACCGATTTCGGCTGACGGGGCTCGCCCACGCCCCGGATGGGGCGGTGCAGCGCTGGCACGCCGAGGATCTCATGACTGGCGCCCTGGTCACGGTGACGGCGACCGACGGCCTCGGCACTCATCGCCCGGAGACCGAGTTCGAAGCCGCCGCACGGCTGCTCGAACACCTCAGCGCGGAGTGCCCTTCACTGCCGCGCGTTCTGACGGCAACCCGAGAGAGACGAACGACGGCGCTCGGGGCCCGCTTCGTCCTCGTGACGGAGCGGCTGGCGCCGGCGACGTTATGGCGCCGCATCGAACACGACGGCGCGCGGCCCACCGCCGACGACGCGCTCGTGCTGCTTCGCGGGCTCGCGTCGGGGCTGGCGGTGCTTCACGGTCGGCTCCCGCCCGTCGTGCATGGCGATCTCGCGCCGTCCGCCGTCGGCTTCCGCTCGGACACGACATGGGAGCCGGTGCTGCTCGGCCTCGAGACCGGCGCGGGGCTCGCGGCGATGGCACCGCCCATCACGCCGGCGGCGGTGGCCTACGCCTCCCCGGAGCGGCTCGCCGCGCTCCCCCTGACCCCCGAGGGGGATCGGGTCAGCCTCGCCGCCGTTCTCTACTTCGCCGTCACGGGGACCCCGCCGACGGCGCTGCGCGGCCCCGGCCAGGGCGTGGACCGGACTAGGCTCATCGAGGGGCTCCCGGACTGGCTCCGGAGCCACGTCGACCGGCTCCTCGACGGCGACTCGGTCCTGGGCGTCGGGCTGCCCGGCCCCTCCGGCGGTACTGCCGAACGGTCCACCGGCCGTGCGGCAGCGCCGCTCGTCATCGCGCGCCCGGACGGCAGTGAGCTGGCGATGAGCCTCCCCACCCCGCTCACCCGACGACTCCTTCGAAGCCTCGGTAACGAAACGCGTTTTCTCGACTCGGAGCAGCAAGCGCTCTTCGAGCCCCGGGAAGATGGTTGGTACCTCGTGCCGAACACCTCGGCGCCCAACGAGACCCTCCTGAACGGCGAGACGGTGTGGACCGGAACCCGTCTGAAGGCGGGCGATGTGGTCGCGGTCGGCCGAGCCGCGAAGGGGGTGGCGAAGCTTCCGCTGCGGGTGGTGTCGGCCGTCTGACAGTCGGCTACATCGTGACAGTCGGCTACATCATGACCTGGGCTACATCACGCGGACGGCCTCTTCGAGCGAGGTCTCGCCGGCCATCGCGCGCCGCAGCGCCGAGGATTGCATGGTGCGGAGGCCGCGGCTGACGGCGACCCGACGCAGCTCCTCTACCGTCGGGCGCTGGTCGAGCATGGCCCGTAGCTCGCTGTCCATCTCGAGGAGTTCGAAGACCGGCATGCGGCCCCGATAGCCGATGCCGCTGCACCGCTCGCAGCCGACGGGGCCGCGGAAGTCACCGCGCCCGATGACCTCGCCCATGTCGCAGTGGGGGTCGAGCGAGCGGATGATGGCCGTGTCGGGCGCCCGCGGGGCCTTGCAGTAGGGGCAGAGGCGGCGCACGAGCCGCTGGGCGAGCACAACCCGGAGGACCGCCGCGCACACGTAGCTCGGCACGCCCATCTCGACGAGCCGGACCACAGCGCTGGTGGCGTCGTACGCGTGTAGCGACGAGACGACGAGGCACCCCGTGAGCGCGAGCCGGGTCGCGATCGACGCGCTCTCGAGGTCGCGCATCTCGCCGAGCAACACGATGTCCGGATCCTGTCGCAGGATGGCCTTGAGCGCGTCGGCGAAGCTCAAGACGCTACCGCCACTACCGACCTGGGTCTGGGTGAAGCCGGCCGATTCGTACTCGACCGGATCCTCGACCGTCGTGATCGACCGTTCGAGCGAGTCTACTTCGCAGAGTGAGGCGTAGAGCGTGGTCGTCTTGCCGCAGCCGGTCGGGCCGACGACGAGGAAGAGGCCCTCCTTGCGCGCCATGAGACGCCGGATGATCGCGACCGAGCCTTCGTCGAGCCCGAGCTCGTCGATGCGGAGTGGGTTCGATTGTTCGAGGAGACGCACGACGGCCTTCTCGCCGTGGAGGGTCGGAAGCGTCGAGATTCGCAGGGACTTACGGTCCGCGCCGCGCTCGAAGCGCGCACGACCGTCCTGCGGCATACGCTTCTCGGTGATGTCGAGGCCGGCCATGACCTTGAGGCGCGCCACGAGCTCTTGGCCACGTTGCGACTCGACTTGATCGACCTCGTGGAGGACCCCGTCGATGCGCGCCCGGACGCGATAACGACCGAGCTTCGGCTCGACGTGGACGTCGCTGGCGCCGAGCGATGACGCTTCGGCGATCATACGCTCGATGGAACCGGTCGCCGTCGGCGCCTCGTCGAGCTGGAAGTCGATGCCGGACCACGCGAGCTCGATCGCCGGTCGCAGCTCCACCTCGGGGACGTAGAAGGGGACGACCTCGAGCGTCGTCGCGACGCGGGCGGCGTCACGGGCGGCGTAGTCGAGCGGGTCCCCGAACGCGACGTGGACCTGCTGACCGCGAATGAGGAGCGGCAAGGCGAGCAGGCGCTCGGCCGTGCGCCGCGAGAGGAGCCGCACCGCGTCTTTGCGCGCCACGCGGCCGAGGTTCGGCTCGTTCAGACGGCGCACGCCCATCTGGGTCAGTAGCGCTTCGAAGTCGGCGCGCGTGAGGAGCCCCGCAGTGAGGAGGTGCCGACCGAGCCCGAGCCCCTTGCGCCGGCTCGTCTCGATGGCCTGCGTCACGGCCGCCATGTCGGCGAGGCCGGACGCGACGATCCGTTCCCCAACGAGCGCGAGGGCGTAGTCCGTCTCGAGGCGGCGCTTGAGCGCGGGGGCCGTGGACGTACGAGCCAGCGCGAGCCCTCGTTCGAGCGCAGACCGGCGCGCGTCCGGGTCCCCGGCGAGCTGGTGGACGAGCGCGAGCTCCGAGAGGGCCTCGGCCTGGAGCTCGGGGAGCTCGAGCGCCGCGGCTTCGTCGATGACCGACGAGATGGTCCGCACGGCGCGGGCGTGTTCACCGATCATGGCCTCGGCGATCCCGAGCCGCAGTTGGGCATCGAGCGCTTCCGCGAGCGCCCCAAGCTGGAGGAGCTGCGTGCGCGCCGGGACGAGGTGCTTCGCCGCGTCGCGCGGCTCGGCGCGTTCGAGATGGAGCCGCCCCCGCATGACCGCGGCACGAAGGCCATCGCGGGGATCGGCGCTGCGGCTCGCGGCGGCGGTGGCGTCGTCGATGGCCTCCTCGGCACGGGTCGGGTCGTCGAGCTGGAGCTCGACCTCGGCGATCTGCAGGGCTGCGCGCACGACGGCGGCCGGATCGCCGAGGTCGGACGCGAACGCCCGGCTCTTGTGCAGGTGTTCGAGCGCCTGATCGGCGTCGCCGCGGAGGAGGCTCAGGAGGCCTAGGTTCAAGAGCCCCTCGGCTTGACCCGGGATGTCGCCGTGTTCGTGGCGAAGCGCGAGGCTCTGCTTCAGAAAGTGCTCGCACTCATAGGTGTCGAGCCGCCGGAGCGCTAGCTCGCCGAGATCGTCGAGGATGGACGCGATGGTGAGGGCCTCTCCGAGATACGGGGGGCGTCCCCCGCCTGAAAGTGCAGCCGACTCGAGCAGGCGCGCGTTGCGGAGGGCCGCTTCGAGGTGAGCGCGGCTCGTCGCGACGTCGCCCCGTTCGAGCGCCAGCCGCCCCGAGACGTGCTCGACGCGACCACGCGCCGCGTTGAGGCCCGCGGGGACGAGCGCCGCCGCCCGCTCGAGGCTCTGCGCCGCCCCTCGCAGCCGCCCGAGCGCCACTTGAAGCTCGGCGAGGTCCGCGTGGGCGAGCGCGTGACGCACGGGCGCCGAGACGGGCTCGCCGTCCAAGGTGAGCTCGTGTTCGATTCCGTCGACGGTCGCGAGTAGGCGGGCCACGCTCGCCTGCGGGAGCGACGCCGATCGTTCGCGGATGAACGCGAGACGGTGGGCCCAGCTGGGCGCATCGAGCGCATCGACGCCCGGGAGGTGTTTCGTGGGACGTTGGCTCGCGGCGGAGAGGGTCTGCACGGGGACTCCTGATCGAGAAAGACAGGGGCGCGAGTCCACGGGTCGCCGGGATGAACGCGCTGCACACTAGAACGACGTCGGGGCGTCCGATGGTAACCACCGCCGTGTTGTAAGCAAGGCCCCTGAACTCAATCGAAGACGCCATGCACGAACCATTGGCGCGTCGCCAGATCGCGGAAGACCCAGCAGCGGCGCCCCCAACGGTCCTTCACGACCCAGTAGTCGCGCGCCATGGGGCTGTCGTCCCACCAACCGCTCACGAGTCGCTCCGGGCCCGACACGGCGCCGGGGGGGACGTCGAGCGACTCGCCGCCCGGTGTCGATGGTGGGTCGACATAGGACAGTGCGCTCGACGGGGAGGCGACGGCTCTCAGAACGGGACGACGCTCCGCATCACGGGGGTGTGGAGGGCGTCCCCCATCTGTGGACACGTCCGGACTCCAGGGTTGCGGCTCCCGGAAGAGGCGGGTCGGGCGTTCGCCCGGCGGCGAGGCGGGGCCGCGGGGAGAGAATGGAGCGGCGCCGCGGCGCCGTGCCCCACCCGGTTCGGGCGTAAAGGGGACGAGGCGGAAGGCCCGCTCGGGACGATAGTCTTCGACCGACGCGACCGCGAGGCGGGGGTCGTCGAGGACGGCGGCGAGGCGAGCGACCGTCGTCGTGATGGTCTCTCGTGGTTCGGGTTCGGCGAAGAGATCGAGCTGCCGTGGGAGCTGCCGGGACGCCCGGATGACGGTGAGGCAGAGCCCGCTCACGGGCCCGGGCGGCGGCATGGCGCTGAGCCGTTCGAGGAGCAGATCACGGAGGAGACCCGCGCCGGACTCGGGGCGTCCGAGATCGAGCTCGATCGTGTGACTGCGCCGCTTCCGGTTCACCGTGGCGCCGGGGAAGAGCGCGAGGAGCTGGTGATCTTCGGCCGGCTCGATCTGGAGTTCGAGCTCCACGGCTTCGGCGCCGTCGCCGCGGCTGCCGAGGCGACGGCCGACCCGGTCTGCGACGGACTTCAGCGCGAAGCCGAGAGCGTCGCGATCCACGATGGCGTCGTCGAAGACCGCGCGCTCGCTCACGATCGGCGCCGGGGTGAGCGGCACGAGCCGGACGACCTCGCGGCTGGCATCACGCCCCGCGAGCGCCCGCACGATGGCTCCGGCTAGCGTCCCGAAACGCCGCTCCACACTGGCGACGGGCAGCGCGAGGAGCGCGCCGACCGTGCGGATGCCGACGACCTGAAGCGCCCGTTCGGCGTCGCTCGGGAGGCGTGCCGCCGCGACCGAGAGCGACCGGATGCGGTCGAGATCGGGCCCTAGCGGCGTGGCGCTCTGCGCCGGATCGGGCATGGCGCCCTGCGCCAAATCGGGCGAGGTGGCCGTGACCGAGTCGAGCCCGGAGGCCAGCACGAGCGCGGCCCATGGCGAGAAGGCGATAGCGACGCGCGGGATGAAGCCCATGGCGTTCGCGACTCTCTCGATGTGACGCACGAAGTGGCCCGGGACGGCTTGGGCGAGGCCCGGGGGCCCCCCCCCCTTGACGTCGACGGGCCCGGGGAGGCGCACGCCGGTGACGTCGACGAGGAGGGCGTTCGGCAGGGTCACGTCGAGCGCGCCGTTCTTCCCCGGCCCCCCTGAGCGGGGCGTGCCGACGTGAAGCGTGACCGTGTTCGCGACGACGGGCCCGACCTCGATGAACGCGTCGGCGAGGGACGACAACGCCGCGGCGGTGCGGTCTGGATCGTCTTCGAGGAGCTCAAGCTCGGGGCAACGGCTCTCTGCCGTGCTGACGGACATGCCCGGCCGTACGCCCATCTCGGCGGCGGCAGCGCTCGCGCCTACGAGCCCACGGCGCTGCTCACCCGCCCGGTGGAAGAGCGCGAGGGGGACGCGCGCGCCCGCCGACGCCGACCCGTACCGCTCCCGTAGCGCGGCCTGGACGGGGAGCCCGGGCAAGACGATGCAGGCGAAGGGCATCGACGCCTCCTCAGCGGCCGCCCGACGCGGCGGAAGTCGAGGCGGCGGAAGGCGAGGCGGCGGAAGGCGAGACGAGGGAAGGCGAGACGAAGGTGACATCGACGCCGAAGGACACTCGGTGGTCGGCCGGGACGACCGAATGTTCGCGCGCCCGGACCACGAAGGCGGTGCCGCCCTCCCGTACTCGCCGTCGGAGGCGGTGATAGGTGGGCAGCCTCAGGGGCTGCAATGACGCGGGCACGTCGAGCACCACCGTCCGGACGGCGCCGCCGAGGAGGCACACCTCGACGACTCGAAGCGCGATCGCGAGTTCGAAGGGCCGCACCAGGAGGAGCCGGTCGAGAGGGACGCCGTACTGCGCTGCGGCCGGTGGGTAGAAGGTGCCCTCGAGGTCGACGTAGACCGCGTAACGAGTCGGGTGAGCCTGGAGATCGTGACCGAGCGCGTCGAGCAACGCCGACGTACCGCCACTCCCGAGGGTCCCCATCACCTCGGTGACGGCGCCAGCGCGTAGGAGCGCCTCGCGCGGTGGTGTTTCGCAGCGTCGCGTGCCCGGGACCAACGCCGCTGCCCCCAGCTCGGACAACGCCTTCGGGAAACGTTCGCGTAGAGTCGCCCGGAGCTGCTCCGCCGTGAGCCCCGAACGCGGAGTGGCTCTGAAGCTCGGAATGGCGGAGTGAGCGCGGTGCATTGACTGATCCTATGTTCAGTACCCACGCCCGTCAAGCCCCCAGAACGGCGGGCGCCATCGCTTTGGTTCTGGTAGAGTCCGCGCTCGGCGGCACGGGAGCGGGATGATGGCGACAAAGATGAGACGTTTCGGGCAGCTCGGAGTGGTGGCGTGGCTCGGCTTGGTCGCCGTGGCGAGCGGGTGCAGCGACAGTGCGGCTGGGAGCTCGGCTGGCACCGACGCGGCCGATGGCCAAGACGCGACGGATGGGACGAGCGACGCGACGG